>CAMARK010000015.1 GCA_945860205.1 Reyranella massiliensis 521
TCTCCGGGCTGATGAAGCGCTGCTTGGCGGCAAAGAACGAGCCGGCAAAACCCGCGAACATGGCGCCGACGGCAAAGGCCGTGAGCTTGGTGTTGGTCGGATTGATGCCGAGCGCCCGACAAGCCGTCTCGTCCTCCCGCAGCGCTTCCCAGGCACGCCCGACCGGCAGGCGCCGCATGCGCTGGGTGAAGAGGTTGGTGATCAGCGCAAGCAACAGGATGATGTAGTAGAGGAAGATCAGCCGGTGGATGCCGTTGAAGGGAATGCCCAGCATCTCCGAAACGGTCTGCTTGCCCGCCGGTGCCGTCTCGGCGAATACCGCGCCGAACAGCGTCGGCCCCGGGATCGAGCCGATGCCCGCCGGACCGTTCGTGAGGTCGAACCAGTTGAGGATGACCAACCGGATGATCTCGCCGAAGCCCAGGGTCACGATCGCGAGATAGTCGCCGCGCAGCCGCAGCACCGGAAAGCCCAGCACGATACCGAACAGCGCCGCCATCATGCCGGCCAACGGCAGCACCGCCCAGAAACCCAAGCCATGCTGCGTGCTGAGCAGGGCATAGGAATAGGCACCGACGGCATAGAAGGCGACGTAGCCAAGGTCGAGCAAGCCCGCGAGGCCGACCACGATGTTGAGGCCCCACCCCAGCATTACGTAGGTCAGGATCAGCACGCCGAGGTCCATGGTCTTCTGGTCTGCAAACGGCGTGAACGGCATCGCCACCGCGCCTGCCAAGAGCAACCAGCCTGACCATTTGGCGCCGGCCCGGCTGAGCGTCACGCCCGACGGCGCTCGTGCCGCTGCGGTCATGGCATCGTTGGCCCACGGCCAGGCGCCGCGGATCACCAGCAGCACGCCGCCCAGGGCCACGAACCAGTGCAGGAAACCCGACGGAAGCTGGAGCGGCGACGCTCCCACCGCGATCATCACGGCGCCCAACGTCATGGCCGGCCAGCGCAGGCCATCCGCCGCAAGCGACAGGCCGAGCCTTCCGAAGAAGATCGTGACCACGGCCACGGCGAGATCGACGAGGTGATAGTCGAAGGTCAGCCCACGTCCCTGATCGACGGTACGGAAACCTACGACGAAGATTCCCAGTGCAGCCGCCACGAAGGCCGTGAGGCCCGCGTCCTTAAGCATCGGGGGCAAACGCGAACCCATGCGTTCAGACCTTCTCGATCTCCGGTTTGCCGAGCAGCCCGCTCGGCCGGAAGATCAGCACCAGGACGAGGATCGCGAAGGCAGCGACATCCTTGTATTCGCTCGAGAAGTAGGCGGCCCAGAACACCTCGATCAACCCGATCAGCAGGCCGCCCAGCATGGCACCGGGCAGCGAACCGATGCCGCCGAGGACGGCGGCGGTGAAGGCTTTAATGCCGGCGAGGAAACCGATGAAGAAGTCGATGACGCCGTAGTACATCAGGAACAGCATGCCGGCGACGGCAGCCAGCGCCGCGCCCAGCACGAAGGTAAGCGAGATCGTGCGATCGACGTTGACGCCCAGGAGTGATGCCATCTTCATGTCCTGCTCGCAGGCGCGCTGCTGGCGGCCGAGCGAGGTGCGGGCGATCAGCCAGGTGAAGCCCGCCATCAGCACGACCGTCACCACCACGATGATGATCTGCAGCCAGGTCACGCGCACGTCGAAGCCGTCGGTGCTGAAAAGGTTGAAGCCCCCCGAAACGACCTGCCCGCCGGGCTTGGGCCGCGCGCCCTGCACAAGCTGGACGTAGTTCTGAAGCGCGATCGACACGCCAATGGCCGAGATCAACGGCGCGAGGCGGAACGAGCCGCGCAATGGTCGATAGGCCGTTCGTTCTATCGCCCAGCCGTAGACCGCTGAAAAGGCCATGGCCAGCAGCAGCACGAGCAGGATGGCAACCGGCGCCGAGCCGATGCCGAGCATGCTGCAGATCATGAAACCAATCAGCGAGATGAAGGCGCCGATCATGAAGACTTCGCCGTGTGCGAAGTTGATCATGCCGATGATGCCGTAGACCATCGTGTAGCCGATGGCGATCAGCCCGTAGATCGCACCCAGCGTGATGGCGTTGATCAACTGCTGCGAAAAATACGCCATGCCCCTGCTTTCCCCTGCCCTGTGACCGACGACGGTTCCGGGGTCTTGCCGCCAATGTACCGGCGTTAATGGTCTACGAGCAAATCGCGGACCATATCGCCGTCGGCACGATGGGCTAGGGGAAGTAAGAGTCCTTAAGAGGCGCCGATCACGGCCTGCCGGCGGCCGCGCCGGGACATGGCGAGCAACCGCACGATGGCGGCGGCCAACACGAGCGCCCCCATCGGCCAGTAGAAGCGATCGAGTGGCACCCGCTTGCCGACGGCGATGGCAAAGCTGATCCAGATGTACCAGCCGCCGATGAGGTGCAGCAGCCGCCACTTGCGCGGACCGAGCCAGGCCGCCGGGCGGTCGAACGAGGTCGCCGCCATCGCGGCGATGAAGAGGTAGGCCGAGCCGGCCAGCACGATCGTCGAGATATTGGTGAGCTTCCAGAACAGCGCCTGATCGACCGACGCCAGCGCCAGGATCACACCAAGATGGATGAAATGCGAGACGGCGAAGGAGACGCCGAAATAGCGGCGGTTGCGGCGCTGCCAGCGCGTCGCCTCGCTGGGCAACAGCTCGACCAGCGCGCTTGCTGTAAACGCCAGGACGAAGAGCACCAGCGAGGTCCGGGCCGTGGCGCGGATCGCGACGCGCAAGCCCTCGACGTCACCGCCGTGACTGATGACCAGCCCGGCGGCCATCGCCGCCACCAGGAACGACAAGACCCCGACCAACCGCCACCCGGCCATCATCCTGCCCTCCTCAGAGTCGCGGTCCGTCGCAGGCGCCGGTGCAGGCCGAAGACGTGCCACGACAGCAGACCGATCAGCGCGATCTCTCCGGCGGCCGGCAACAACACGTGCAGCGGCGCGCCGTCGACGAAAAGGCCGGCACGCGCGATGCCGGCGGCGATCGACGCCGCCAGACCCGCCCGGCAGACCGCCAACGGGAGCACTGAGCGCCGGAAGGCGAACCAGCCGACGATGCCGACCAGCAGTGCCGCGATGAAGGCGTAGCGATCGATCAGCGGTGCCAGTGCCGATACCGAGCCGCCGAGATCGTCGAGCCAAATGACTCGGAGCCGCATCGCGATGAAGGTAACCGCGACCGTGGCCGCCAGCATGATACAGCTGCGCCTCGCCTGACGGGCGATGGCGTCGGACGCGAACTGGGCGGCTACCTCGCGGGCAAGGCCGAAGCGCGCGACGGCGCGCCGTTCGGCCTCAGGTGACGGCCCCGCCAGATCGGCCTCGGCCGCCTCCCAAAGTTGCGACTCCACTTCATCCGCGAGGCGGCGGGCGAGCGTCGGGTCAAAATCAAGGTCGCGGCGCAAGGCAGCGACATAGTCGTCGATCACGCCGGCCATGCGCGACCTCCCCCAAGCAGCGCATCGACGGCCTGCGAGAAACGACCCCACGCCTTGCGACGATCCGCGAGGGCGGCCGAGCCCGCCTTCGTCAGCGAATACATGCGGCGGCGGCGGCCTCCGGGCGGCGTCATCCAGGCGCTGGACAGCAAACCCGCCGCCTCCAGGCGATGAAGCGCCGGATAGACGGTGCCCTCCGGCAGGTCGAAAGTATTGGTGCTGTTGCGCTTTATGGTTTCGATGATGGCGTAGCCGTGCGCCGGGCCCGCCTCCAGTGCGGCAAGGACGATGGCATCGAGGTGCCCTTTGAGCATTTCGGCTTCCATACCTAGCATAACTAGGTAATGACGCCTTCCAAGTCAAGCCACTTGCACTTCCCACCCCGAATACCGATTAGTGCCGACATGGATACGCCCACTCACGATGTCATCGTCATCGGCGCCGGCCCCGCCGGCCTCACCGCCGCAACCGAAGCTGCGCGCGCCGGCCTCAAATGCCTGTGCCTCGACAAGCTCGCCCCAGGCGGTGTGCTGATCAATCTTGGCGAACTGCACGATTTCGACGAGATTTTCACCGGCACGCAGATGGCCTCGCTCCTGACCGACGACGCCGTCGTCGCTGGTGTGGAAATCGGCTTCGGCGAAGTGACCAGGCTCTCCGGCAATGGTCCGTGGATCGTCGAGACGGCTGAGGGCGAGCGCCACACGGCCCGCGCCGTCGTGGTCGCGACCGGCCTCAACAAGGGCCGGCTTGGCCTTCCCAACGAGGACGAATACGAAGGCCGCGGCATCTCCCACTGCGCCGCCTGCGATGGCCCGCTCTACACCGGTCTGCCGGTCGTGGTCGCCGGGGCTGACGGCTGGGCCACCGTCGAAGCGCAGGAGCTGATCGGACTTGCCGGCTCGGTCACCGTGATCGGATCACCGCCGGACGAGAAGCCCGAGGGCATCGTCTTCATCGACGGCCGCATCGTTGGCCTCGAAGGCAACGATGGACTGCAATCCATCGTGGTCGAATCCGGAACGTCGCGGAACACGGTTCCGGCCAGCGCAGTGTTCGTCTATGTCGGTCAGTCTCCCGCTGCGGAATTCCTGCCGGAAACGCTTGCACGCGACGCCTCAGGGCATATCGTGGTCGATGAAGATGGCCGGACCTCGGCGCCCACCGTCGTTGCCGCGGGCGACGTACGGGCCGGCGGACGTGCCTATCTGTCGGTTGCCATTGCCGACGGCCAGCGCGCAGCCAAAGCCGTTGTGAAGGCTCTGGCCAAAACGAGTTGAAGAGGAGTGGTCATGCGTATCGTCAATCCGACTTTTGGTCTCGCGGCCGCCGCGGGCCCCACGGTGGCGCTGAAGCCGATCAACTGGGCGACCGACGCGATCGCGCTCATGTCGAACTCCAAGCCGAATGCGCGCGAGCTGCTCGAGGGCATGAAGGCCAAGCTCAGCGCCTTCCGCAATGTCGACAACATCGAGTTCCACGCCAAGAACAGCGCCAGCCAGGCCGCCCCCAAGGAACTGATCCAGGCTGTCGCCACGAAGTATCGCGCGGCGCTCCTTGCATTAGGGGATTGAGGGTCCTGTTCATCGTGGAGTTTCCACGACAGCATCGAACTCGAGAAACTCGGCATCACGGCCTACGTGATCGCCACTGAGACGTTCAAGCCGCTCGTGCTTGCCCAGGCGAAAGCCCGCAAGATCGAGCCCAAGCTTATCGTCGTGAAGCACCCGGTGGGCGGCCTCAACGCCGAGGAGCTGCGCGAGCGCATCGAAACCGCGACCATGGGCCTTCTCGAGGCGACGAAGAAATGAAGGACATCGCCGAACAGGAAGTCATCGACATCGGCGACATGGATGTCGAGGCGTTCAACGAGCTCGCCGTCGAGCAGGGCTGGAGCGACGGCATGCCGCTCTTCGTGCCGACCGAGGCGAAGGTGGCGAAGTTCGTCGACACGGTGCGCGGCGACAATCGTCCCTACTCGCCCGTGCCGCCGCGCCAGATCGTGCCGACCATCCAGGCGATGGCTGCCAACGCCGTCATGGCCGGCTGCAAGCCGGAATACTTCCCGGTGGTGACGGCAGCACTTCGCAGCGTCCTCGAGCCCGACTTCAATCTGCACGGCACGCTGGCGACGACGCATTCCTGCGCGCCGATGGTCATGATCAGCGGACCGATTCGCAAGGAGCTCAACGTCAACTGCGCCTCCAACTGCTTCGGCCAGGGTTGGCAGGCCAACGCCACGATCGGCCGCGCGCTCGGCCTTATGCTGCTCAACATCGCCGGCGCCAAGCCCGGCGAGATGGACCGCTCGACCCAGGGCAATCCCGCCAAGTTCACCTTCTGCTTCGGCGAGAACGAGGAAGAGAACCCCTGGACGCCCTACCATGTGCAGCGCGGCTTCAAGCCGACCGACAACGTGGTGACGGTGATGTCGGGCGAAGGCCCACACAACCTCAACGACCACGGCTCGACCACGGGCGATGGCCTGCTGACGACCTTCGCCGGCGGCATGGCGACGCCGGGTGCCAACACGGTGTACGGCAAGGGCCCGAGCTTCATCATCATCGGCCCCGAGCACGCCGCGACGCTCAAGCGCGACGGCTTCACCATCGAGACCATCCGCGAGGAGCTGTGGCAGCGCTCGCGCATACACATCTCGCGCGTCTCCCAGGGGAACCTCGATACCTACGCCAGCACCGGCCACAAGCCGGAAGGCGACTACCTGCGCATCGGCCGTTCGCCTCAGGACCTGCACATCACCGTGGCGGGCGGTCCGGGCAAGCACTCGGCATTCATCCCGTCGTTCGGCGGCACCATGGTCGCCTGCACGCGCATCCAATGACCGAGTGGTGCGGCTGGCCCGTCGTAGCTGAGTCGACGGGCTGGGAGGCCGCGCAACAGATCCTGGCCGATGCCGAATTGTCGGACGGCCTGCCACTGGTGCCGCCGACGCGAGCGCGCCTCGACGCCATGGTCGCCGGCCTCGTCGATCGCGCCGGATCGCGCGGCATGCTGCCGCCGATGTTCGGCGAGCTCACACCCCAGGCCGTGGCCTACCAGTGTGTGATCGCAGGCGCGCGGCCCGGCGAGCTGCCGGTCGTGCTGGCCGCGTCCGAGGCGATCCTGGAGCCCGACTTCAACATCCTGGGCGTCGCCACGACGACAGGCACGGCCTGTGTGGCGCTCTGCGTGCACGGCCCGCTGGCGCGATCGCTCGGCATCAATGCCGGCACCAACTGCCTCGGCCCCGGCAACCGCGCCAACGCGAGCATCGGCCGTGCGCTGCAGCTCGTGATCCGCAACATCGGCGGCGCGCGGCCCGAGATCGGCGACATGGCCACCATGGGCCAGCCCGGCAAGTACACGCTCTGCTTCGCCGAGCGCAACGACGGTCCCTTCCCGACGCTGACCGCCCGGCGCGGCCTCGGCAGCGACGCCAGCGCCATCACGGTGATGGGCGTTTCAGGTACCGCCGAGGTGCTGCCCGGCGACGGCGAAGGCGCCACGCCCGAGGCCATCCTCTCCCCCATTGCGACGGCGATGCGCGCTGCCATCGTCATGTCCGGCATGGGCCGCAAGAACCAGCGCGGCGAACAGGTCTTCCTGCTGCCCCTCGAAATGGCCCAGAAGATCGTCCGCCACGACGGCTGGGATCTGGCCCGCGTGCAGCAGCATCTGTTCGACGAAGGCCAGGACGTGGCAAGCGCACCCGATGCCATCCATCCCATCGTGGCCGGCGGTGCGGGATACAAGATGAGCTATTTGCCGATCTGGGGCGGCGGCTCGCAGACGGTGACGCGAGCGCTTTAGCGGCTCAGCTTCCAGCCGAGCCACTCGCAGACGCCACGGCCCATCACACCCTCGAGATCAGCGCCCTTCAGCCAGGACATTTCCTCGGTGAACATGGTCACGCCCTGGCGATAGCTGCCGGGCAATCGCGACAGGTCCGTCCCCCAGAAGGTGCGCGTGGGTCCGAAGGCGTCGAAGACGCGGTGGATGTACGTATGCACGGACCTGAAGGGATAGGTCTTGTCGTCGGCGTAGCATGGCATCGCCGAGACCTTGGCGGCCACGTTCGGCCGCTTGGCCAGCGCCAGCACCCTGTCGAGGGTGGCGAAGTTCACAGCCTCCGAGACGTTCTTACCGCTCTTCAAACCGAGATGGTCGAGCACCAGCCGCACGCCGGGATAGCGCTCCGCGACGTTGTCGGCGAGATGCATGTACTCGTGGTGGAACAAGACCATCGCCGGGATTCCGGCCTTCTCCATCTCGCCCCATACCCAGTCGAAGCGACCGTCGAGCAGTGGCTGGCGCAGGATATCGGTGTGAAAAGTGAAGCGCATGCCGAGCATGCCCTTCTGGGTCTTCCAGTCCGCGACTAGACCGCGCGCACCGGGTGCGTCGGGATCGAAGCGGCCCATGACGGCGAAGCGGTCCGGATGCGCGGAGGCGGCTTCCAGAGCCAGATCGTTGCGATCCCCCTCCCACGACGGCGGCACCAGGATCGCGCGGTCGACACCGGCCTTGTCCATCTCCGCCAGCAGCTCGTCCTTGCCGAGCGGCGAACGGTGCGGCTCGGCGCGGGCCGGCCACGGCCGTTCCGGCGTATTGGCGCCCCAGATGTGAACCTGGGCGTCGGCGATCAGCATGAAGCGCTCCTAGCCGTTCCACTTGGCGCCGCCAAGCGCGCGTCGGACCAGCCCGAAGATGAGCCACATACCAAAGCCCCAGAAGGCATAGACCAGCGGCACGACCACGACGCCAGGCATACGGAAGCCGCCGCCGACGGGCGCGCCCTTGATCGGCAGCACGACAAACCAGTTGACCAGGGTGACGACAATGCCGGCAAAGAGAATCCAGCCAACGGGGCCATCCATCGATATCGGCAGGCGCGGCACCAAATAGGCACCTGCAATCCCCCACAGACCTCCCCAGAAGGCCGACGACAGGATTGCCGGGACCCCGAGGGGCGGCAAGGGACGCAGGCTGTAGAGTTGTGCCTTCGTCAGGCCAAGCTCGTTGGAAATCAGAAAGCCGAGCTGATGGAAAATCAGCACACTCACGAAGCCCGCGATAAATCCGGCGATGATGGTGCGCATACTCCCCCTTCTCCCCAATAGGCCTAGATCGGCTGGCGTTCGCGCCAAGGCCGGCTCTGCTCAAGCTGTGCCGCCAGTGAGAATAACATTTCTTCGGCGCCAAAGCGCCCGACGAAATGCAGGCCGATAGGAAGGCCGTCGGCGGTCCATGCCAGAGGCACCGACATGGCCGGTACGCCGGTGGCATTGCACACGGCCGTGAAGGGAATCATGGGCGCGAGCGCTTCCTCGTATTGCTCGAGAGAGCCGTCCATCCGGACCGCGCCCAGCGGCAGGCTCGTCCGCGCAATCGTGGGCGAGAGCAGGACGTCATACCTGGTGAAAAAGGCGCCAAGCGTCCGGCCGGTACGATGGAACGTCTGCACGGCGCGAATATAGTCGTCTGCTGAAAAGCCCCGCCCCCGCTCGGCATAAAGCCGAGTCACCGGCTCCAGGTCGTCCGGTCCAGGCACGCGGCCGCCCGCCCGGATCTGGATGTTCGTAAAAGTGTTGGCGGACATCACCGTCCCGAACGCCGCCCCCAGGGCCGTGGCGTCATAGTCGGGCGCTGCCTCCTCGACATGGTGGCCGAGGCCGGCCAGCAGTTTCGCCGTCTGCTCGACCGCGTCGACCAGCACCGGGTCGAGTGGCGCGCCGCCCACCGGCTTGCGCATGAAAGCCACCCGCAGCCTGCCCGGCGGGCGTCGCGTGGCGTCGAGAAACGTGCCGTCGGCCGGCGGCGCCCGGTAGGGATCGCCCGGCTCGCCGCCCGCCAGCGCATCGAGCAACGCGGCGCTGTCGCGCACCGAGATCGACACGCAATGCTGCGCCCCGGCGCCCGCCAGGGTCTCGCCGATCGGCGCCAGGCTCACCCGGCCGCGCGAAGGCTTTAGCCCGAATAGGCCGCACAACGCCGCCGGAATGCGAATGGAGCCGCCGCCGTCGGTGGCGTGCGCCATCGGCAGGCCGCGCGCGGCAACGACCGCCGCCGAACCGCCCGACGATCCGCCGGGCGAGAGATCCTTGCGCCACGGGCTGACCGTCGCGCCGCCAAAGACAGGCTCCGTCGTCGGCGCGAGGCCAAACTCGCTGGTGTTGCTGCGGCCCACGATCACCAGCCCGGCACGCCGCATGCGGCTCACCGCGGCGCTGTCGGCATTGGCCACCGGCTGCTTGGCGAAGAACTTCGATCCCAACGTCGTCGGCGTGCCGGCGCAGTCGGCCATGAGTTGCTTCACGACGAAGGGCACGCCCTGGAACGGTCCCTCGCCCGCCGCCGCGACGGATTTGTCGAGCAAGGCGCCGTCGTAGAAATCCGTGATGGCGTTCAGCGACCCGTTGAGCTTGCGCAGATGCGCGATCGAGCCGTCCACCAGTTCGCGCACGCCGATCTTGCGCGCCTTGACCAACTCACCGACGGCCAAGGCATCGTGGGTCGCGAACAGATCGTCCACCGGCTAAGCCCGCCAACGTTCGAGGTTGGCCGCGACGAAGGCATCGTCATGCAGTTCAGGATAGGTCGCATAGAGCCGGTCGATGCCGTCGCTCTGGCCCGGGCTCAGTCTTTCATGCGGATCGAGGCACTCGATCGAATTCATCAGCCCCTGCCGCCTCAGGATCTCATGGCAGCCCGGGATACAGCCGGCGAAGTCATGATCAACATCGAAGACCACGCTGTTGCAATCCGTCACGAACGAATCGAGGGCCAGCACCTCCGGCTGAACGGCACCTGCCGAGACCGAGAGTTTTAGCCGCTCCAGGAGCTTTACCGCGCCCCGCGTCCATACGCTCCAGTGTCCGAGCAGGCCGCCCCGGAAGCGCAATGTGATCTCGCGGTTGCCGGTCCGCACGACCATGGGGGTCACGAGATCGGCCACGATATGGTCGTCGTTGCCGGTGTAGAGCGTGATGCGCTCCTCGGCGTGGGCCTGGGCGATGCCAAAGGCAACGTCGAGCGTGCGATAGCGGTTGAACGGCGCCACCTTGATCGCCACGACATTGTCGATGGCGGCGAAGCGCGCCCAGAAGGCCCGCGACAGGGCGATTCCGCCCACCGCCGTCTGCAGGTAGAAGCCGATCAACGGCATTTCGCGCGAGACCGCCGTGCAGTGCTCGATCAACTCGTCCTCGCTGGCGCCCTTCAAGGCGGCGAGTGACAGCAGGACGGCGTGATAGCCGAGCGCCCGCGCCGTGCGCGCCTCCTCGACCGCCTGCGCCGTCTTGCCGACCGCGCCCGCGATCATCACCAGAGGCCGATCGGTCCATTCGCGCGCCGTCTCGATTGCAAGCTCCAGCACCGGCCGGTAGAGCCCGACCTCACGGATGGCGAACTGAGTGGAATGGACGCCGACGGCAAGCCCGCCCGAGCCGGCGTCGACATAGTAGCGGCCGATTGCCCGCTGGGACTGCTTGTCGAATTTCCGGTCGGGATCCAGTGCCAGCGGATGCGCCGGGATCACCGTCCCCTCGCGCAGAAGCGACAGGACCGGCGCGGGCAGGTCGCGCCAATGCAATGCCTTGTCCATGGTCATGTCCGTTATCCTAACCCAATTCCGGCCCGGCGAGCGCGAAGACATGGCTGGGGTCGTCCAGCCGCTTGGCCTCGCCCAGGGTCATCCGCATGTAACCGCGCGGCGAGACCGCGCCTTGGGCTTCCAGCCACGCCCTGATCTCGCGATGTGCCTCCGGCACATCCAGGATGAAGGGGCCCGGCGTTGCTGCCGTCGCCCGCGCGATCAAGGCGAGCGCAATGGCCTCGCTGTCGGCCACCACCGGCCCCAGCGAGTTCGCGAACCGGCCTTCGCGGCCGAGGGCAAAGCCTGCCAGCCGGTCCGACACCGTCTCCGCCACGAAGGCGAGGCCCGGCTGGCGCATGGCGAGATGGGCCAGGATCGTCGGCCGCTCCATGCCGCTCAGCGGCCGGTCGTAGGTCGCGAGCCTCGGCAGATCCGCGAGGACGAAGGGCCGGACCACAATCCCTGACGGAGGTGCGACCACATCGTCGTTCACTCGATCGAGATGCCAGCGCGAAATCGCGTAGAGATCGTGGAAGCCCAGCTTCAGGTAGATTGGCCGCCCCGCTTCCGTCGCGTCGAGACCGGCCACGGCATCGGCATCGCGCACCTCGGCGATGCATCGCTTCAACAAGCCGGAACCCAGCCCGAAACGGCGGCGATCCTTGGTCACCAGCACCATGCTGATCCAGGCGAGCTTTTGCCCCAATGGCAACACGAGCGAACTTGCCTGCCACTTGCCATCCGCCCCGACGCAACCGAAGCCGCGTCCGGCGGCCAGCATGAAGCGCCAGTCGGCGACGTTCTGGTTCCAGCCTGCCTCGACCGACAGCGGCCACACGGCCTCAGCGTGGGCGGCCTCGATGGGATCAATAGGTCCCATCGCGTACTTCGTATTTCGTCGGCTTGTTGATCGTCTTCATGTTGCGCGCCACCCAGTCGGCATTCCATTCGATTAGCTTCGCGAGGGACACGCTGGGCGGCCCGAACTCCTTGACCATGCGCGCGGCGTTGTTGATCCAGCCAGTCGGCGCCGGCTTGCCGGTGAATTTCGGCTTCTTGCCGAGCAGCCGGCCGAACTCTTCCGCCACCTTGGCAATCTCGAAGGTCTCGGGCCCGGTGACATTGATCGGTGTGGTCGGCGTCGTCGCTTGCGCAAGACAACGCAGCGCCACCGCGTTGGCGTCGCCCTGCCAGATCACGTTGGCGTGCCCCATGGTGACATCGATCGTCTCGCCGTCGCGCACCTTGCGACCGATGTCATGCAGCACGCCGTAACGCATATCGATCGCATAGTTGAGCCGGAACAACCGGCCCGGCGTGCCGTGCATGGCGGAGAAATACTCGAACATGCGCTCGCGACCGACGCAGGAGTTGGCGTAGTCGCCGGACGGTGGCACGGGTGGCGTGTCCTCGGTCGCTCCGCCGCTGCCCACGGGCACGAAGGGATAAACATTGCCGGTCGAGAAGGCGATGATGCGCGAGGCCTTGAAAACCTCGGCCACCATCGCCGGCATCTGCACGTTCATCGCCCAGGTGAGCGGCACGTCGCCCGAGGCGCCAAACTTGCGGCCGGCCATAAACACGACGTTGGCTGCCTTGGGCAGCTTCTCAAGCGCCGCACGATCCAGCAGATCGGTCGGGATCGTCTCGACGCCGGCCCGTGTCAGTTCCTCGCGCACGCCCTTCTCGCTGAAACGGGCAACGCCGATCACCTTTTTGTCCGGGGCGGCGCGCTTGGCCATCCGGGCGAGCGTCGGCCCCATTTTGCCGCCGACGCCCAGTACCATGATGTCACCCGGCGTCTTGGTGAGATCGGCGATCAGCGCATCGGGCGGCGCGGTCATGAAATCTTCCATGGCTTCGACCGTGTCGAAGCGATCGGGCAGCTTGTTCATGTTGATGCTTTCAATCTTTCTTTGGGAGCGACCGGCATGGGCCGCATCGACTTGAAGTCGAGATCGACACCCACGGCGAACCCCGGGCAACCGAGCGAGCCCAACGCGAGCGTGCCGCCCGATGCCTTCAGGCGTCCGGGCTTGCCCGGCAGCTTCTCGTAGAGTGCGGGATGTGCCGCCACGAAGGCTTTCTGTTCACCCTCGGGCACGCCCGACATGCCGTCGATGAAATGGTGTGCATTGCGTTCGACATGGCTAAGGCCGAGCAGTGAGACCAGGGCGAGATCCTGCTGCACGCTGGTGCCCGGACCGGTCGTCAGATCCTCGGCCGACATGAAGTAGCGCGTGCTACCGACTTCGGCGTTCAGCCGCTCTACTCGCGCGGCATTCAGGATCGACTTGTAGAAGCCCTTGCAGTTCTTGCTGGAAACGCCGGAGTAACCCAGCGTCAACGCCGTCGGGAAGGACGACAGCTCGCCATCCGACTCGTCGATGATCACGGGACGATATTCGGCCAGTTCGGTCACGGGCCGGCTGAGCGCGGCGGCGCGCTTGATCGGCTGCTCGATGAACAGCGTCGCCTGGACCATGCGCGCAAGTGCCGGCGTCTCCTCGACCTTGCGCCACAATTCGAGAATGCCGTCGACGTCGTCATACTGCTCGTTGCCGTCCAAGGTGACGCGATAGTCGCCGGCGCCGGCATCGAGGACCGAAGCGATGCGCGACAGCCGGTCGAGGTCGGCCTTGATGTCGCCGCCCACCTTCAGCTTGTAGTAGCGGCCGCGATAGTAGGAGACGACCTCTTCCAGCGTTTCCGGCAGGCCGTCGTTGACCCGCGCCGAGGTTGGCCGATCGGCCGCGGTCAGCGGATCGACGAGGCCGACGGTGTGGCGCAGGTCGATGGTCTCTCCGGGCTTCAGGCTGGCGAGGAAAGGTTGAAGGTGAGCGTCCTTGACGTCGGGCGTGAGGTCCGTCGCCTCGATGCCCGGCACGTTGGTCGAGACCATCTCGGCGAACGACCGTCCCGTCGCCTTGCCCAGGGCATCAAGGATGGCGCGGTCGAGCAGCGCCGGACCGTACGAGGCCACCAGCGGGTTGAGACCGAGCTGCGCGCCGCGCGCCTGCTGTGTCAGATAGGTGCCGGCGAACAGACCGAACGGCGTGTCGAAGCCACGCGCCTTGTAGTGCTCGATGGCGATGTCGAGCGACTGGCGAAGCTGGTCGAGGTTCTGCGCATCGGTGAAGGCCGGACTCTTCTCGAACCATTTGGCGCCCAGCGCCTCGGCCGCCACGCCTTCGCTGGTCCGCCCATCCGCCAGGGAGATCCGCACCCGCACGAAAGCGTGGATGCTTTCGGTGACGGTGATCACGCCGAAACGGAAAGGCAGCCTCAGACGGACGTCGCGCTCGAAGCGATCGACCTGGTCCAGTTTCAATTTCATGCGTCTTGCTCCAGAAGCCCCGCGACGTAACCGATCATCCGTGCGGCACATGTCGGACCGTCGGGTTCGTAAACGAAGGGTTCCATCGCCACCCAGCCGGTATAGCCCGTTTCGTTGAGCGCCTGCACGACGGGCGCGAACCTGTCGTCGCCCTGCCCCGGCCCGCGCTTGCTGCGGTCGTTGAATTGCACATGGGCCATCAGGCCGGTCGGCATCCAGCGCCTGACGGCGTCGGCGACCGGCTCCTTCTCCTCCACGCCCGCCGCCAATGTGTCGATCATGATGGCGAGCGCCGGATTGCCGTTGCGTTTCACCACATCGGCGGCCTCATCCAGCGTATTGACGAAATTGCAGTCGGGCCGGGCGAGCGGTTCAAGGCAATAGGTGACACCGGCCTGGCCCGCCTTCGATGCCGCGATGCGCCATGCCTCCTCCGCCCGTCGACCGTCGTCTGCCTCGACGACACGACGCTGCGCCGGCGAGCCATGCACGAGATAGTCGCCGCCGAGATCGGCGCAGAGTTCGACCAGGGCCCGCAGGACCTCGACGCTTCTCTGCCAGACCGCGCGGTCGGAGGTGGTGATGGAGAGGCCCGCCGGTGCTGCCAGCAGCCAATGCAGTCCGCTCACCGCGATCCCGGCGGCGGCGCAGGCGCTTCGGATCTCCGCCCGGCGCGACGCCGGCATGCGCCACGCATCGTCGCCCAGGGTGAACGGCGCGACTTCCAGGCCGCGATAGCCGAGGCCCGCCGCCAGCCCGCACTGCCGCTCGAACGAGAGCTCGCGGATCACTTCATTGCACAGGGACAGCTTCACCGATGATCCTCGCCCAACCGCCAAACTTGACGGGCAAATGCCCGTTCGCCAGTCTGAAGGAATGCACGCACATGATATCAGCGGGACGAAAGCGATGAACAGGTTCATCGCTCGGCGCGCATGACGAAATTTTCCCACATCAGCCGCCAGTACTGGCCGACGCTCGTGCTGTTCGCGGTCCTTCTGGCGAGTTGGCAAGCCGCCGTGAGCTTTGGCGGCATCCGCGAGTACCTCCTGCCAGCGCCGCTCTCGGTGTGGAACGCGCTCTGGCACGGCGATACCTCGTGGGGCCAACATATTTGGGCGACGACGCTCGAGATCATCGGCGCCTTCTTCCTGGCCGCCGTCGTCGGCGTGGCGCTGGGCGTCGCCATCGCCTGGTCGCCGTTGCTGGCCAACGCGCTCGTGCCGTTCCTGGTGTTCGTCAACACCCTCCCCAAGGTCGCGATCGCGCCGCTGTTCCTGATCTGGATGGGCTACGGCATCTTCCCCAACATGCTGATGGGGGCGCTGATCGGCTTCTTTCCGGTCGTCATCAACACCGCGGTCGGTCTCAGCCAGGTCGAGGCCGACATGCTCGACCTTGGCCGCGTGTTCAACGCGCCGAAATGGAAGATCTTCTTAAAGATCCGTATCCCCAACGCGCTCCCCTACATCCTGAGCGCGCTCAAGATCACCGCGACCGCCGCCGTCGTCGGTGCCATCGTGGGCGAGTTCGTGGCCTCGCAAAGAGGCCTAGGCTACGTCATCGTCACCACCCAGAGCAGCATGAACACCTCGGTGGCGTTCGCCGCGCTGATCTGGATTTCGGCCGTCGGCCTCGCGCTCTATGGCGCCGTCGTGCTCGCCGCGCACTTCTGGGCGCCGTGGGCCGAGGGCGTCGACTGACCCACGCTTACCCGATCATGGAGGATCGTCATGTTCCGTAGAACGTCCATCGTACTTGCAGCCGCCTTTGCCGCGACCGCCGCGACGCCGGCCGTGGCCCAGGAAAAATTCACCTTCGCGCTGAACTGGTTCGCTGTCGGCGACCACGCCGCCTACTGGGTGGCGCTCGACAAGGGCTACTACAAGGCCAAGGGCCTCGACGTGACCCTGGAGAACTCCAAGGGTTCGGGCGATTCGATCGCCAAGGTCGACACCGGCCGCGCCGATGCCGGCCTGGCCGACGCCGCCGTCGTGATCGCCTCCGCCGCGCGCGGCACCACGGTCAAGGTCGTGGGCATGGTGTTCGACAAGACGCCGCTCAACATCTTCAGCCTCAAGACCAAGCCGCTCACTAAGCCCAAGGATCTCGAGGGCGCAACGCTGGGAGCTCCTCCGGGCGACAGCCAGCGCCAGATCTTTCCGGCCTTCGCCAAGCTGAACGGCATCGACGCCTCCAAGATCACCTGGGTGAACATCGAGCCCGCGGCCAAGATCGCCGCCGTCGCCGAGAAGCGCATGGACGGCGTCGGTGACTACTCGACCGGCCTGCCGCTGTACGAGAAAGCGGCCGGCAAGGGCAACGTCGTGATGATGCAGTGGGCCGACTTCGGCTTCGACATGTACTCGATGTCGATCATCGCCAGCGCCAAGACGATGAAGGATCGGCCGCAGGTGCTAAAAGCCTTCCTGGAAGCCTCCTACATGGGCTGGCGCGACGTCATGGCCGACCCGAAGGCCGCGATGGAGATTTTCAAGAAGCGCGTGCCTGAGGTCGACGTCGAGCTGATGACGCCGAACATGCTGCTGGGCCTCGGCCTGATGAAGACCGACCGCTACGCCAAGAACGGCATCGGCTGGATCGACGACAAGAAGATGTGCGACTCGGTCGACCTGGTGAACACCTACATGGGCCTGCCCAAGAAGGTCGAATGCAAGGACGTCTACTCGAAGGACTTCTACACGCTGGTGCAGATGCCCAAGAACTGACGTGGCACTGACACCCGACGACTCCGCATAACTGGCGTGACCAACAGGCTGATCGACCTCGACAAGGTCGGCATGATCTACGAAGCGGCGAGCGGCCCGGTCGAGGCCCTCGCCGGCATATCGCTATCGGTGGATGCCGGCGAGTTCGTCTCGCTGGTGGGCCCGAGCGGCTGCGGGAAGTCGACCCTTCTTCGGATCGTGGCCGGGCTACGGCCCGCGACGACCGGCACGATCTCCGTCGCCGGCCGTCAGGTGATGCAGCCGATCCACGACATAGGCATGGTGTTCCAGGCCCCTATTTTGCTGAAGTGGCGCACCATTCTGGAGAACGTGCTGCTGCCGGCCGAGCTGGCCGGCAAGGATGCTGGCGCATTGCGCAAGCGCGCGTTCGACCTGCTGGAGATGGCCGGATTGCACGGCTTTGCCGACAAGCTGCCGCGCGAGCTCTCCGGCGGCATGCAGCAGCGGGCCTCGCTCTGCCGTGCCTTGCTGCTCGACCCGCCGCTCCTGCTGATGGACGAGCCGTTCGGCGCGCTCGACGCCATGACTCGCGACGACATGGCGTTGGAGCTGCTGCGCATCTGGGGCGAGCGCGACCTCGCCCGCGAAGCGCGCAAGACCGTGCTGTTCGTCACCCATTCCATTCCCGAGGCGGTGTTCCTGTCGGATCGTGTGGTGGTGATGTCGCCCCGCCCCGGCCGCATCGCGGCGGACCTCAGGATCGACCTGCCGCGGCCCCGCACCGTGGAACTGCGCGCCTCCGAGGCCTTCGGCCGCCTCAATCTGGAGATTTTCCGCACGCTCACCGGAAGGACGGTTGGCGCGACTGCCTCCGGCTGATAAGACCCGGCGGAAATAGCCAGGAGCAGCAAATGGCCACCGCCGCCACCCCGATCAAGAGCGCCGCCAAGGGCATCACCGCCGACGCCAAGCCGTTCGATTGGGAGGACCCGTTCTTCCTGGACGACCAGCTCACCGAGGACGAGATCGCGATCCGCGACGTTGCTCGCGACTACTGCCAGGACAAACTGATGACGCGCGTGCTGGAGGCGAACCGGCACGAGAAGTTCCACCGCGAGATCATGAACGAGATGGGGGCACTGGGCCTGCTGGGCTCTACCCTGCCCGAGAAATACGGCTGCGCCGGTGCCAACTACACGACCTACGGCCTGGTCGCACGCGAAGTCGAGCGCGTCGATTCCGGCTATCGTTCGGCCATGAGCGTGCAGTCCTCGCTGGTCATGCATCCGATCTATGCCTACGGCACGGAAGAGCAGCGCATGAAGTACCTGCCCAAGCTCGCCACCGGCGAATGGGTCGGCTGCTTTGGCCTGACCGAGCCCGACCACGGCTCCGATCCCGGCGGCATGAAGACCCGCGCCGTGACGGTGCCCGGCGGCTACTCAGTTTCGGGCTCCAAGATGTGGATCACCAATTCGCCGATCGCCGACGTGCTGGTGATCTGGGCCAAGCTCGACGGCGGCGCGATCCGCGGCTTCATCCTCGAGCGCGGCATGAAAGGCCTGGAAACTCCCAAGATCGAGGGCAAGTTCAGCCTGCGCGCCTCGGTGACCGGCGGCATCATGATGGACGAGGTCATGGTCCCGGTCGAAAACATGCTGCCCAACGTCGCCGGTCTCGGCGGCCCGTTCGGCTGCCTCAACAACGCCCGCTACGGCATCGCCTGGGGGGCCATGGGCGCCGCCGAGTTCTGCTGGAAGCAGGCGCGCAACTACACGCTCGACCGCAAGCAGTTCGGCCGGCCGCTGGCCGCCAACCAGCTGATCCAGAAGAAGCTCGCCGACATGCAGACCGAGATTGCGCTCGGCCTCCAGGCCTGCGTGCGCGTCGGACGTCTCAAGGACGCGGGCCATGCCCAGCCGGAGATGATCTCGCTGATCAAACGCAACAACTGCGGCAAGGCGCTCGATATCGCCCGCGTCGCCCGCGACATGCACGGCGGCAACGGCGTGTCGGACGAGTATCACGTGATCCGCCACGTCATGAACCTCGAGGCCGTGAACACCTACGAGGGCACGCATGACGTCCATGCGCTGATCCTCGGCCGCGCCATGACCGGCATCCAGGCCTTCTCGTCTGGAGCCTAACCGGCGTGGAACTGCCGCCCCTAGGCGACATCGCGATCGTCGTCGCCGGGGCGCTCGCGGCAGGGTTCGTCAATGGATTGAGCGGCACCGGCTATGCGCTGGTGGCGCTGGGCTTCTGGCTTCAGGCCATGTCACCGCTGACCGCCGCTCCCCTCACTGCGCTCTGCGGCGTCGCCGGCCACGTGCAATCCCTGCCGACCATCTGGAAAGGCGTTCGCTGGCCGCGTCTGTGGCCGATGCTGGTCGCCGGCATCGTCGGCGTGCCGATCGGCACGATGCTGCTCGAACATGTGCGGCCGAGCCCACTCAAGATCGGCGTGGGTACGCTGCTGATCTTTTATAGCGCCTGGATGGCTTTCGTGCGCCGTCCGCCCATCATCACCGGCGGCGGCCGCGTCGCCGACGCGGCCGTGGGCTTCACCGGCGGCGTGTTGGGCGGCATGGCGAGCCTCAGCGGACCGGCCCCGGCGATCTGGGCGCAGCTGCGCGGCCTGGGCAAAAACGAGCAGCGCGGCGTCAACCAACCCTTCAACATGAGCATCCTGCTACTCGCCCTGGTCTCGGCCGGCATCGCGGGCTTCCTCGATCGCACCTTCTTCATCTGGGCCGCGATCACGGTGCCCGTCACCCTGATCGGCGCCCGGCTCGGCCTGATGCTGTACGGCCGGGTCGACGACACAGGCTTCCGCCGTATCATCCTGAGCTTGCTCACCCTCTCGGGCGCAACGCTGATCGTTTCAAGCCTGCGCTAGCGCGCCGAGACAGCCGCTCTCGCGGAGGATTGCCTCCAGGCCCGGTGCAACCTTGGCGGCCGCGTACTTGCGGCGGATCTCGGCCAGCGAACGCGCGTGGTACTTCTGCGGCTCCTGCGACCACGCCGTGCCGCCCAGCGTCATGTCGAAGGTCTTGTCGCCGGCCGCGATCGCCGCGGCATTGGCCACGGACCACGGCAGGAAGAGCGTGCCGACCTCCTCCTTGAGCAACGGCATGAGCGTCGGCGCCAGCGCCGGCCAGGCCTCGAACGCGCCGTCCGCCTTGGGCGTGATTATTCTCTGCACCCAGGCCATCACATGGGGCGCCGAGGCCCGCATGATCGCCCCCGGTGTCGGGTCGGTGGCGGCCTCGTAGAGCTGGGCCCACAGGCCGAAATCCGCCATCGCTGGCCGGCCACCCAGCAGATAGGGCCTGGCCGCAAGATGCGCGTCGAGCAACGCCAGCGCCTGCTTGAACGAGGCTTCGATCAGGGGTTGGGTCCTGTCGTTCGAGCCGATGAAGCCCAGCCGGCCCATCATGCGCTCGGCCACCGCCGCGCGGGCCTGGGCCACGGCCAGCGTGCCTTGGCCACCCATCATCTGCACGGCAATGCGTTCTGCGGTCGACCAGACGTCGGGCTGGTAGCGCCAGCGATAATGGAACATCCACTTGTTGCCCCACTCGTCGCCGTACTCCTCCAGCAACGCCGAGACGAAGGCGAGCGCGGGGTCGGCGGGAATGGTCGAAGGCTCCGGCGTCGACGCCTCGAAACGCTCGAGGATCGGCGTCGAATCCTGCACGCCCTCGCCCTCCGGCGTCACCACCAGCGGCACCAACGGCAGCTTGGCGTATTTCTGGAATTCGGCCTGGACCGCGGGCGAGCGCAGGATCCATTCGTGCGGCAGGTTCTTGTAGCGAAAGAAGGAGCGGACCTTGACCGAATACGGCGACAGTTCCGAGCCGAAGATCTTGTATGTCATCAAATCCAGCGTTTGCGCTTCAGCCAGAAAAAAAGCCCCCCGACGACACAGGCGACGAGCACCCAGAAAAATTGGTAGCCGTACGCCCAGCCGAGTTCAGGCATGTTCCCGGCGTCACGGTCGAAATTCATGCCGTAGATGCCGGCCAGGAAGCTCAGCGGCATGAAGAACACGGTGATGATCGCCATGGTCTTCATGACCTCGGCCATGCGATTGGACGAGTCCATGAGATAGACTTCCATCAGGCCGTTGGTCATTTCCCGGTAGCTCTCGACGAGATCGAGCACCGCCACCGCATGGTCGAAGCAGTCGCGCAGGTAGGTCCGCGTCTCCGGCATGATGTAGGGGACATCCGGCCGCATCACGGCCAATACGGTCTCGCGCTCGGCCCACTGGATTCGATGGAACGCCACCAGCGCGCGCCGCGCCTGATGGATGTGGGCCAACGTATCCTTCGTCGGACGCCCGAGCGCCTCCTCTTCCAGTTCCTCGATATGGCTCGACAGCGCCTCGATCAGCGGGAACTTGCGATCGACGACGAGATCGATCAGCGCATAGACGAGGTAGTCGACGCCGAACGTGCGCAGCCGCGATCCCGCAGTCTGGATGCGATCGCGCACCGCCTTGAAGATGTCGGCCTTGTGATCGTGGAACGAGATCACGTAGTTGTCGCCGAAGAAGATGCTGACCTGCCGGCTCTTCAGCTCACAATCCTCGTACGCCGGGTCGTTCAGGACGATGAAGCCCTGCCCTTCGTAAAGGTCGAGCTTGCTCCTCTGGTTGGCGTGGAACACGTCCTCGAGTGCCAGAGGATGCAGGTTAAAGGCCATGCCGAGGTCGCGCAGCATGTCAGAGCTTGGACGGCCGGCGACGTCGATCCAGGTGTGGCCGGGCGTGCCGAGATGGAAGCGGCACTGGTCGACCTCGACGCCGTGCACCACCTCGACGTCTTCCGGCGTGTATTCGACCAAGGTGAAGTCGAGCGCCTCGTCGGTGACCGGCGCGCGGCCCTCGAGCGTGCCGGGCGCCGTGCCGGGCTTGGTGTGGCGGTGAAAAAAGCCGTCCATTGTGCCTCTCGCCGATCCGTCCTGACGCCCGGTCCGGACGTCAGACTTCCTGCATCACCTGGACGTCGGGGCGGCCGGCGAGATAGTCGCCAAGCTTGCGGCCGAGTTCCTTGAAGTGCGGTGCGGCGCGGTGCGCATCCAGCGCCGTTTGGTCGTCGTAGCGTTCCAACATGACGTAAACATTAACATCGGCCGTCTTGTGCAGGGCGTAGAGCTTGTTGCCCGGCTCGTCGGCCCGAACCTTGGCCTGCAACGCCTTCATTGTCGCCTCGAAATCGGCGTTGGTCCCGGGCTTGATGGTCAGTTTCGCGATGACGCCGATCATGGTCCCGCTCCTTCTATTGTGGCCGCTTCTTTATCAGGTACTTGTGCTCGCCGTCGCTCACCAGCTCGCCCTTCTGGTTATGGATGGTGAGTTTTAGGACGGCAACACCGGTGGTGCGGCCCGGCTTCAGCTCGCTCACCGTCAGCATCGGGTAGAGCGTGTCGCCGACATAGACCGGCTTCAGGAACCGCGACGACTGTTCCAGAAACCCGATCAGCGACTCGCCCACGACATGGGGAAATATCCCGCCGCCGGCCGCGCCCTGGATCGCCACCTGCAGCCCGTGCGCCAGCATGTCGCGGTGCCCGAGTGCCTTGCAGTATTCGCGATCGTAGTGGATCGGGTGATTGTCGCCGCTGGCGAGCTGGAAGGCTGAGAACAGCGCCTCGGTCTGGGTGCGCGAGTTGATGTAGAATTTCTGGCCGATCTTCAGATCCTCGAACCAGTGCGTCGGTCCGAAGCGGTGCTCGGCCGGATCGAAGGGCTTGGCGTCTATATCCGGCACGGCGGTCTCCTTGAATATCTCGACTTCTACGCCGCCTTCGCCTTGCGCGCCATCCCGTCGAACAGGTCGAGCATGCGCTCGCGCCAGGCATAGACCGGGTCGTCGGCTTCCAGCAGTTCGAGCGGGCTGATCGTGCGCGGCCACATGAAGGTGCCGGCGAGGATGTAGTCGGGATAGGCGGCCTCGGCGCCGGACAGGAACTTCTGCTCGCGCAACGCCCGGCGCGCCGGTTCGAGTGCCGCCCGGAACGCCGCCAGTCCCTTCTCCCTTGCTTGGGCCTGAAACGAGGTGAAGTCCTTGGTGCCCAGCCGCGCGCCGCGCGACTCGGCGATGTATTCCTTGTCCTCCGGCCGCACCCGGTCATAAAGATCGCCCACCACCATGGGGAAAATCGCGCCGTTCACCACGACATCGGTCCAGCCGTTGATGAAGCGCGCGTAGGAGCGGCCCATCTCGCTCTTGAGCAGCGGCCTCTCCGGATAGATCTCGTCCAGATAGACGGCGATGGCCCAGCTGTCCTTGACCGGCTTCTCGCCGTCCTTGATCACCGGAACGGTCTTGGAATCGGCGAAGGCAATCTTCTCCTTTTCCGAAAAGCCCATCGGCACGTTGGTGTAGTCGAGGCCCTTGTGCGCCAATGCGAACTTGGCGCGCCAGCAGAACGGGCTGGGGCGGCGGTCGTCGTCGAAAGCAAGATCGTAGAGCGTGATCATCGGGGCCTCACTTGCCGTCCAGCATCCTGATGATGCCCGAGAAATCCTTGGCCGCATTGCCGCTGTTGACGAACATATTGAAGAGCTGCGCGGCCTCCGCGCCCAGCGGCGTGCTGGCACCCGCCGCGTTCGCCGCCTGCTGGGCGAGCATCAGGTCCTTCAGCATCATCGCCGCGGTAAAGCCCGCCTGGTAGTCGCGGTTGGCGGGCGACGCCGGCACCGGGCCCGGCACCGGACAGTAGTTGATCAGCGACCAGCACGAGCCGGACGAGGTCGACACGACGTCGAACATCTTCTGGGCGTCGAGGCCCAGCCGCTTGGCCAGCATGAAGGCCTCGCTGACCGCGACCATGGAAACGCCCAGGATCATGTTGTTGCAGATCTTGGCCGCCTGGCCGTTGCCGCTGGCGCCGGCATGGACGATGTTCTTGCCCATCTTCTCCAGGATCGGTCTCGCCTTGCCGAAGGCGCCATCGCCGCCGCCGACCATGAAGGTGAGCGTTCCTGCCGTGGCGCCGCCGACGCCGCCCGACACCGGCGCATCGATCATCTCCATCCCGGCCTTCTCGGCCAGCGCCGCGACATGGCGGGCGCTGTCGACGTCGATGGTCGAGCAGTCGATCAGCAAGGTGCCCTTGGCGACGTTGGGCAGCACGTCCTTCTCGTAGACCTCGCGCACATGCTTGCCGGCCGGCAGCATGGTGACGACGATCTCGGCACCCTTGACCGCCTCGGCGGCCGACGCCGCCTTGTGCGCGCCCTTCTCGACCGCCGTCTTCACCGCGGCCTCCGACAGATCGAAGGCCGTCACATGGTGCTGCGCCTTGGCGAGATTGGCGGCCATTGGGCCACCCATGTTGCCGAGACCGATGAAGGCGATTTTCGCCATGGTGTCCTCCTTGCTTGCGCCGTCAGTCGAAGAACAGGTCGTTCGACACCGGCTTGAAATGCGTCTCGACCATTTCCCGCGTCACGCCGCCGATGGTCGGCGGATTCCACTGCGGCTTCTGGTCCTTGTCGATCAACAGGGCGCGCACGCCCTCGAAGAAGTCGTGGCCCTTCTGCATGCAGCGCTGCGACATGCGGTATTCGATCGTCATCGAATCCTCAAACGAGCGGTTGGCGCAGCGCTTGAGCTGCTCCAGCGTGATCGCCATCGCCAGCGGCGAGAGTTTCAGCAGTGCCGCGAGTTGCTTCTGCGCCCACTCACCTGGATGCTTCCGGAGCTTGAGCTCGATCTCCCGCAGCGACTCCGCGGAAAAGCAGCGGTCGATGTCGGGCATCATCGCCGGCAGCGTCGGCGCACCGGCGTCGCCCGCGAAACGGGCGATCACGGCGTCGACCTTGCGGTTGGCATCGGGCCCTGAAAGATCGGCCGCGCCCAGCGCCGCCTGCAGCTCGTTCATGGCAGCACTCGGCACATAGGCATCGACGATGCCTGCCCACAACGCATCGGCCGCCTTCAGCCGGTGGCTGGTCAAGGCCAGGAAGGTGCCCAGCGCACCCGGCAGGCGCGTCAGGAAATAGCCGCCGCCAACGTCGGGGAACAGACCGATGGTGGTCTCCGGCATGGCGAACAGGAACTTCTCGCTCGCCACCGAATGCGAGCCGTGCACCGAGAGGCCAACACCGCCACCCATGTCGATGCCGTCGATCAGCGAGATCCACGGCTTGGCGAAGCGGTAAATGCGGCGGTTGACGATGTACTCGTCTCGGAAGAAGTCGCGCCGCACCGTGCCATTGGGATCGTCGCGCATCTCGCGATAGAGGCCGGCCACGTCGCCGCCGGCACAGAAGGCGCGGTCACCCGAGCCGCGCAGCACCACGGCCTTGACCGCCGGGTCCTTCTCCCAATGCGGCATGATTTTTTCCATTTCCAGGATCATGCCGTAGGAAAGCGCGTTCAGCGCCTTGGGCCGGTTGAGGGTCATCAGACCCAGGCCGTCCTTGATCTCGAACAGGATTTCAGCGTCGGACATTTACGGAACTCACCCCATCAACAGGCGACGCGAGATGATCACGCGCATGATTTCGTTAGTACCCTCCAGGATCTGGTGCACCCTGAGGTCGCGCAAATAGCGCTCGATGGGGAAGTCCTTCAAGTAGCCGTAGCCGCCATGCAATTGCAGCGCGTCGTTGACGACGTTGAAGCCCACGTCGGTGGCGAAACGCTTGCCCATGGCGGCGGCTTGCGTGGCCTCGGGCGACTTGGCGTCGAGCAGTGCGGCCGCCCGCCAGATCAGGAGCCGCGCGGCGTCGAGGTCGGTCGCCATGTCGGCCAGCTTGAACTGGGTCGCCTGGAAATCGGCAATCGGCTGGCCGAACTGCTTGCGCTCGACCACGTAGCGCGACGCCGTCTCCAGGCAGGCGCGTGCGCCGCCCAGCGAGCAGGCACCGATATTGATGCGTCCGCCGTCGAGCCCGGCCATGGCGACCTTGAAGCCATGGCCTTCCGGCCCCAGCCGGTTGGCGACCGGCACCTTGCAGTTCTCGAAGATCACGGCCGCCGTCGGCTGGCTGTTCCAGCCGAGCTTGTTCTCCTGCTTGCCGAACGAGAGACCCGGTGTCCCGGCCTCGACAACGAGCGCCGAGATGCCGCCCGCGCCCTTCCCGCCGGTGCGCAGCATGACGACATAGATGTCGCTGCGGCCGCCGCCGGAGATGAAGGCCTTGGTGCCGTTCACGATATAATGGTCGCCGCTGAGCTCGGCACGCGTGGCCAGCGCCGCCGCATCCGACCCTGCGCCGGGCTCGGTCAGGCAATAGCTCGCGAAATGCTCCATCGAGCAGAGCTTGGGCAGGAACCGCCGGCGCTGCTCGTCGTCGCCGAAGCCATCGATCATCCAGGCGGCCATGTTGTGGATCGAGATGTAGGCCGCGGTACTGGGGCAGGCCGCGGCCAGCTCCTCCATGATCAGCGCCGCATCGAAGCGGCTGAGACCGCTGCCGCCGACGTCCTCCTTCACATAAATGCCACCGAAGCCCAAGGCCGCCGCCTCGCGCAGGACCTCGACCGGGAAGATCTTCTCGGCATCCCAGCGCGCGGCCTCGGGCAGCATCCGCGCGTTCGCGAATTGCCTTGCCGTGTCGCGGAAGGCCTGCTGATCTTCGGTGAGGGTGAAATCCATTGCGGCGCGATCATATCGGGGGGCCCTCCTCAGTCAAATTACACGGGCAAACAAGCCGCATTGCGGGCCTTCGTCGTTCGCGCGATAAGGCGGCTCATGTCCAAGCGCTTCATGACCCTCGGCCGCTATCCATCGACACGGCTCCGCCGCAACCGCCGCGAGGAATGGTCGCGCCGGCTCGTCGCCGAGCACAAGCTCTCGGTCGACGACCTGATCTGGCCGGTGTTCGTGCAGGAGGGCAAGAACGCCCGCACCCCCGTCGACTCAATGCCCGGCGTCGACCGGCTGACCATCGACCTGTTTGTCGAGGCTGCCAAGGCAGCGCGCGATCTCGGCATCCCGGCCATCGCGATCTTCCCCGAGACCGACCCCAAGTCCAAGACGCCCGATGCGCGCGAGGCCTATAACCCCGGCAACCTCGTCTGCCGCGCGACGACGGCGGTGAAGAAGGCCGTGCCCGACATCGGCATCTTGACCGACGTGGCGCTCGATCCCTTCAACAGCGACGGCCATGACGGCATCGTGCGCGACGGGCAGATTCTGAACGACGAATCGGTCGAGGCGTTGGTCAAACAGGCCATCGTGCAGACAGAGGCCGGCGCCGACATCCAGGCGCCCTCGGACATGATGGATGGCCGCATCGGTGCCATCCGCCAGGCGCTCGATGCCAAGGGCTATCAGCATGAGCAAATCATGTCGTATGCCGCCAAGTACGCCTCTGCCTTCTACAATCCGTTCCGCGACGCCATCGGTAGCTCCGGTGCGCTGAAGGGCGACAAGAAGACCTACCAGATGGATTATGCCAATTCCGACGAGGCGTTGCGCGAAGTCGGCCTCGACATCGAGGAAGGCGCCGACATGGTGATGGTGAAGCCGGGCCTGCCCTACCTCGACATCGTGCACCGCGTGAAGGAGAGCTTCGGCGTGCCGACGTACGCCTACCAGGTGAGCGGCGAGTACGCGATGCTGCGGGGCGCCGCCGATCGCGGCTGGCTCGACTGGAACAAGGTGCTGATCGAGACCCTCACCAGCTTCAAGCGCGCCGGTTGCGACGGCATCCTGACCTACGGCGCGGTCGACGCGGCGCGATTGCTCAAATCGAAATGAAAGAGCGTCCGTCGGCGCGGTTGATCCTGCTCGATCCGCAGGACCGCCTGTTCCTGTTCAACGTCCACGATCCCAAGGTATTCGATCCCGCCAAGCCGTTCTTCGATCCCTTCTGGGTGATGATCGGCGGCATGGTCGATCCCGGCGAGGATTTCGCCGAGGCCGCGGTTCGCGAGGCTGGCGAAGAGACCAAGCTGCCGGTGATCGGCGAGCCGCTCTGGGTATGGACGCGCGAGCGCCGCATGAGCTGGCGCGGCACCGACGTCATGCATCGCGAGCGTTTCTTCCTCGCCCACACCGATCGCACCGAGGTCGACATGTCCGGCCTCGACGAAAAAGAGCGGAGCTGGACCCGGGGTCATCGCTGGTGGACGGCCGACGAGATTGCCGCCTCCAGCGAACGCTTCGAGCCCAATGACCTCGGCGTCCGCCTGAAATCCCTGCTGCGCGACGGCCCGCCGAAAGAGCCGGTCACGATCGGCTAGCACCTGCTCCCGCGCCCAGCAGGCGCTGCACGTCAGCAAAAGCCAGCATGTCGCGCATCCAGGCGAACGAGCCCTGCTCCTTCATCGCCCGTCCGGCGTTGACGAACGTCGCCAGCACTAGCCGGGAGAGCGCACCGCCAACGCTGATCCGCTTGGCCCCGGCCTCCCCGAGTTCGGCGGCCGTAATGTCGGGATCGAGCCAGCCCGTCACGACATTCACCGGCCGGCTCACCGCACCGACAACGTGCCGAACTTCGGCGAGACTGCGCAGGCCGGGCGCATAGAGCACGTCGGCGCCTGCGTCGGCGTAGGCCTGCAGGCGGCGAACGGTGTCGGCCATGTCGCTGCGGCCATTGATCAGGTTCTCGGCCCGCGCGGTCAGCATGAACGGCACCGGCTGGGCGTGGGCCACGACGGCCGCCGCCCGCACCCGTGCCACCGCCAGATCGAATTCGTAGATCCGGTTCTTGGGATCGCCGGTGGAGTCCTCGATCGAGCCGCCGACGGCGCCGGCCTCGGCGGCAAGGCCGATCGCCTCGGCCGCGGCCGCGGGATCGTCGGCGAAACAATTCTCCAGGTCGACATTGACCGGCAGGTCCGTCGCCTCGGCAATCGCCCGGCAGTTGGCGATCACCTCCGCCCGGCTGACGGCGCTGTCGGCGCGACCGAGCATATTGGCAAGGCCGAGGCTGGTAGTGGCCAGCGCCTCGAAGCCGAGCGCCGCCAGCAGCCTCGCCGTGCCGGCATCCCACGGGTTGGGGATGATGAAAGCGCCGGGCCGTTCGTGCAGGGCGCGAAAGGCCGCCGCTTTCTCCGCTTGGCTACGCATCGCGTGTCTCCTGGTTCGGGTGAATCCGGTCGCCTGAACCTCGGTGCTGCGCTACCTTTTGTAAAATGCATAGTTCTTTCAGTTAACATCTGGATTCCTGATCCATGAACATCGATGAAATTCAAACCTTCGTCGCCATCGCCGAACTCGGTGACTTCACGCAGGCCGGCCGCCGGCTGCATCGGTCGCAGCCCGCCATAAGCCGGCGCCTTGGCCTGCTCGAGGACGAACTCGGCGCGCCAATGTTCGAGCGCATCCGGGGTCGCGCCCGACTGACCGAGGCGGGTCGCGCCTTCCTCCCCCATGCCGAAGCGGCACTTGCGGCGCTCAAGGACGGGCGCGAAGCGGTGCACGGTCTCAGGACCGGAATGCGGGGCGCGATTTCGCTGGCCCTGGTCGGCACGCTCGCCGACACCCACATCGTCGACGTACTGCGTCGCTTCGCGCAGCGCTCGAAGGACGTCCGCCTCGAACTCCGCACCGCCTCGAGCGCGGAGGTGACCAACCTGGTCCGGCGCGGCGAAGCCACCCTGGGCATGCGCTATTTCGCCAGCGATCGACCGGAGCTGGTCTCGCAGCCTGCGGGCGGCGAGGCGATGCTGGTGGTGGCCGCCCCCGGCCACCGGCTGGCCGGACGCCGCGTGCGGCAGACGCATCTGCTGAAAGACGAGCGCTGGATCGGCTTTCCACCGGCGCCCGACGAACGCGATTCCTCCGGCCATGTCCTGGCGCGTCAGCTGATCCGCGCCGGATTGGACGCCGCCGATATCACCCTGATCGACAGTCTGACAGCGCAGAAACGCTTGGCCCAGGCGGGCTTCGGTCTGGCGCTGGTGCCGGAAAGCAGCGTGCGCGACGAACTACGCCAGGGCGCTCTGGTGGTGCTGGATATCGCGGCCATGCGGACCACCATCCCGATAACCGCCATCCATCGTCGCGCCGGCTATCTCAGCCCGGCGGCCAAGGCACTGCTGGCACTCCTGACGCGCGCCTAGCGCCGGTCGCGCTCCTCTTTCTCCCGCTTGCGCTCCTCCTGCTCGGCCGACGCGCTGCGATAGGCGCGCCACGCCAGCACAAGTGCCACGAGAGAACAGGAAACGCCCACGATCAGTGTAATCGGCTCTGTCTCACCCATGATCGAAGAACCTCGCGATGGCGACGTCGCTCCACGGCTGGTCGCTGCCGGCGCCGTGGAAGCCGACATGGCCGCCTGCCCCCGGCAGCAGTGGCACGAGCGCCTTGTTGCCCGCCCAATCATAGCCGCGATAGAGCGCTTCCGGAATCCAGGGATCGTCACCTGCTGCCAGCGCCAGCGTCGGCACGCGGATGTCGGCCATGAACCGCAGCGGCTTGCAGCGCTCGTAGTAGTTCTCGGAGCTGCCGAAGCCGTAGTGCGGGGCGATGAAGAAGTCGTCGTATTCCCACACCGTGCGCGAGCCCAGGACGGCGCTGCGCTCGGCGGCCGAAAGCACCGCGCCCTGGCCCGTCGCCTCGATCTTCATCTGGGTCAGGATGTGATGATGATAGAGCCGGTTGCGGGGACGCATCATGTTGCGGCAGGTGATGGCGAGGTCGATCGGGGCGCAGACAGTAGCCGCCGCCTTGAGGGGCGACGCCGCGCCTTCCTCGCCGAGATACTTCAGCAACATCGCGCCGCCCAGCGAATAGCCGACGGCGACCAGCCCGTCCCGCGTGAGGTCTTCCGGCAGCAGCGCCAGCAGCGCCCTGAAATCCTGACTGCGGCCGGCAAAGTAGTGCTCACTGCACAGCGCCCGCGACGGTCCCGCGCCACGCAGGTTGAGACGCAGCACGCGATGGCCGCGCTCGAGCATCAGCCATGACATGCTCCAGATGTAATGGCTGTCTTCGCTGCCGGTCAGCCCATGGATCAGGAGGACGAGCGGGGTACCGGCCCGCGGCTCTGTCGGCCGGTCGAGCGTGGCGAGCAAGGTGTCGCCGGTGCCGTCCTTCAGAGGAAATGAAAGCCGCTCGCTGATATGAGGCGCCAGGCTGGTCCGGGTCGGGCGCAGGCGGTTGGCAACGGTCTGCAGGTCGCCGCCCCACCAGGGAAAGCGTGGACGGAAGGGCGGCAGATCGAATATGAGGCTCACGCCCCCATAGTAGCAATCCGCTCGACGAATTTCTCTACTGCAAGATCACACCACGGCTTGCGGCTGCCATCACCATGGAAGCCAACATGGCCACCGGTCGGCGGCAGCACGGGCAGCAGCCACGGATTGTCGCTCCATTTGAACTCGCGATAGTGTTCCGCGGGAATCCAGGGGTCGTCGCACGCGGCCAGTACCATGGTCGGCACGCGGATCTCGGGCATGAATCGCGAAGGCGTGCAGAGGTCGTAATAGTCCTCTGCGCCGCGGAAGCCGTAGCGCGGCGCGATGAAGTGTTCGTCGTACTCCCAGATACTGCGCGCGGCCTGGACGATGGCGCGCTCTTCCGGCGAGGTCCTGGCGCCCTCCGCCTGGGCCTCGACCTTCATACCGTTCAGGATATAGGTGTGATAAAACCAGTTGCGCGGCTTGCGCATATGCTGACCGGTGCGCGCGAGGTCGATCGGCGCGCAGATCGTGGCGGCACCGCGCAGCGGCGAGAATGAGCCCTCCTCGCCGAGATATTTCAGCAGCATGGCTCCGCCCAGCGAATAGCCGACCGCGACGATTCCGTTGTCCGTGAACTCCTCGGGGATCTGCGAGAGCACGCGCCGGAAATCCGCGGTGCGACCGATGTGATAATGTTCACGACAATAGAGCCGCGACGGCCCTGCGCCGCGCACGTTGAGTCGCAGCACGCGATAGCCGCAATCCAGCAGGTGGCGGGCGGAACTCATAATATGGGGGCTGTCCTCGCTGCCCGTCAGGCCATGAAGCAGAACCACCAGCGAACGGTCCGCAACCGGTTCTGCAGGATGGTCGAGCATGCCCAGCAGAATATCGCCGGTTCGATCGGCCATGGGAAAGCACAGGCGTTCGCTCCAGTGCGGCGATAGATCCGCCTCCGGCGCGGTCCACTGATTGTAGATCGTCTGCAAATCCGCTCCCCACCACGGGAACCGTGCCTTGAACGGCGGCAGATCGAGGGAATCGATGGACGGGGGCACTTCGAATCCTTATTCACAGTTTCTTCGACATGAAAACGCAGGCTTCTTCACAGGGTTCCGCGGCGCTGGGCGCGGCCTACGCCATTGCCGCGGCCGCGATCTTCAGCACCGCCGGCGTCATCGTGCGCCATGTCGAGCTTCCCGCCTGGGATGTCTCGTTCTGGCGCTCGGCGTTCCTCGTGGTCACCATGTTGCCACTGCTGCTGTGGCAGTATCGCCGCATTTGGGTCGATGTTCGCAATGCCGGACCCGCGCTGTTGCTGAGCGCGGTGCTTCTGGCCGGCAGTTTCGTGGCCTTCATCCTGGCGCTGGGCCTGGCGCCTGTGGCCAACGTCCTGATCATGTTCGGGGCGACGCCGTTCATCACCGCGATCGCGGCCCGCCTTTTCCTCGGCGAGAAACTGCACACCCATACAGTCCTCGCCATGGCGGCGGCGGTGGTGGGGCTCGGTATCAGCGTTGCGGGCTCGCTGCAGGCCGGTGCGCTGGCCGGCATGGCCGTGGCCTTCATCGTCGTGCTCTGCATGAGCGGCAACTATGTCGTCGTCCGCCATCGCCGAGATGTCGGCATGGCGCCGGCGATCTGGTTGGCCGGCGTGATATCGGGGCTGGTCGCGCTTCCCTTTGCCCATCCCGAGAATGTCACTTGGTCGCAGGTGCCCTGGCTCTTTGCGCTGAGCCCGGGCCAGCTCGTGGGCGGCCTCCTCCTCTACATGGCAAGCCTCAAGCGCATTCCCGCCGGCCGGGCTGCCTTGCTTGGCTTGCTCGAACTGGTCCTGGGTCCGATCTGGGTGTGGTTGTTTGGCGGCGAAAAGCCGGATGACCTCACCATGATCGGCGGCGCCATCGTCATCGCCGCCGCCGCGGCCAATGTCTGGCTGGATTCACGGCGGCCCACTGGCTAAGGAATGAGGATGACCCAGAATACCAAAGGCCCCCTCTCCGGCATCGTCGTCGTCGATCTCTCCCGCATCCTGGCCGGCCCCTACTGCACCCTGCTGATGGCCGAAATGGGCGCGCGGGTGATCAAGGTCGAGCCGCCGAGGGGCGGCGACGACGCCCGCGCCTACGGTCCCTTCGTCAACGGCAAATCCACCTATTTCGCCTCGGTCAACCGCGGCAAGGAAAGCATCGCGCTCGACCTCAAGAGCGACGCTGACCGGAAGATCTTCGAGAAGCTGCTCGAGAAGGCCGACGTGGTGGTCGAGAACTTCCGGCCGGGCACGATGGAGAAGCTGGGTTACGGCTGGGAGACGCTGCACGCCAAATACCCGAAGCTGATCTATGCCGCCGCATCGGGCTTCGGCCACTCGGGCCCGAACTCCAAGGACCCGGCCTACGACATGGTCATGCAGGGCCAGGGCGGCATCATGAGCATCACCGGCAATGAAGGTCAGCCGCCCTCCCGCGTCGGCATGTCGATCGGCGACATCGGCGCAGGCCTCTACACCGCCGTCGCGGTGAATGCCGCGATCGTCCATCGCCTCAAGACCGGCGAGTCGACCAAGGTCGATATCGCGATGTTCGACTGCCAGCTCGCGCTGCTCGAGAACGCGATCATGCGTTACACTGTCGAGAAGGAAATTCCCGGCCCGCTCGGCGCGCGCCACCCGACCATCACGCCCTTCGAGGCTTTCGCCACGTCCGACGGCTCGATGATCATCGCTGCAGGCAACGACAGCCTGTTCATCAAGATGTGCGAGGCGCTCGGCCGCTCCGATATGGCCGCTGATCCCGCATACAAGTCGAACGCTCTCCGCCAGAAAGCCCAGAAGAAGCTGAAGCACGAAATCGAGTCCGTGCTGAAGACGAATACGACCGACCACTGGATCGCCGTCGTGTCCAAGGGCGGCGTGCCGTGCGGGCCGATCAACAACGTCAAGCAGGCGATCGCCCATCCGCAGGTCGCCGCGCGCAACATGCTGGTCGAGGTGCCGGACGGCAGCGGCGGTACGCTGACGCTCGCGGGCAATCCACTCAAGATGTCCGCCTTCGAGGACCCGAAAACGCGGCCCGCCGCGCCCGATCTCGACAGCGACCGCCAGGCCATCCTGTCCTACATCGGCGGCTAGGACCGTGCGGGCACTTGTCCGTATCGCCACTGGCCTCGCGAAGTTCGTGGCCGGTGCGGGGCTTGCGATTCTCATTTTCCTCATCGGCACCTATTTCCAGGTGCGTGGCGCGCTGCCGCCCTACAGCGGCCATGTCGAGGCGGCTGGCCTGAAAGCCCCGGTCGAGATCCTGCGCGACAAGAACGCGGTGCCGCACATCATCGCGGGCTCCATCGAAGACGCCGCCTTTGGCCTCGGCTACGTCCATGCTCAGGACCGTTTCTGGCAGATGGAAATGACGCGCCGGCTGGGCCAAGGGCGTCTCTCCGAAATTGTGCCGCCGTCGGTGGTCGGCAGCGGCCTGATCGACACCGACCGCACCATGCGTGGCCTCGGCCTCTACCGTCAGGCCAGCGAGAGCGTGAATGCCCTGTCGCCCGGCACGCGGACCCAGCTCGAATCCTACGCCGCCGGTGTCAACGCCTGGCTGAAGGACGACGACCAGCAGTACGGGCTCGAGCTCACCCTCCTAAAACTGCTGTCGGGCGGCCGCTACCGGCCCGAGCCGTGGCGGCCCGCCGATTCGCTGGTGTGGGGCAAGCTGATGGCCCTCGGCCTGGACGGCAACTGGCGCGCCGAACTCCTGCGGCTGCGCCTCGCGCGCAAGATCGGCGACGACGGCGTAAAGTTCCTGATCGAGCCGTCGGGCGACAATGGCGACGCCTCGCTGTCGCTGGTGCGCGCGGCCACGCAAGGCATCGACCTCGACCGGCTCTATCGCGCCACCGACAATATCGCGACGCGCAAGCGCGAGGCGTCGAACGAATGGGTGCTGTCGGGCGCCCACGCGGTGTCGGGCAAGCCGCTGCTGGCCAACGATCCGCACCTGGCGCTCACCTTCCCCGGCATCTGGTATCTCGCGCGCCTGGTCGGTCCGGGCTTCGACATCCGCGGCGCCTCCTCGCCCGGTTCGCCAGCCATCGTGCTAGGCCACAACGGCACCATCGGCTGGGGCTTCACCACGACCAACCTCGACAGCCAGGATCTCTTCGTCGAGCGCGTCGACCCGACCGATCCCAGCCGCTACATCACGCCCGACGGCGCGCGGCCGTTCACAGTGCGCGACGAGACGATCAACGTCCTGTGGGGCGATCCCGTATCGCTCCGGGTGCGCCAGACCCGGCACGGCGTGGTGATCGACGATTTCCTGGCCCGTCGCGACGACCCGGTCAATCTGACTCCGGCCGGTCACGTGCTGGCGCTGCAGGCAACGGCGCTCGACGGCGCCGACACCTCGGGCGAGGGTTTCAGCCGCCTCGGCCAGGCGCAGAACTGGGAAGAGTTCCAGACGGCGGCGCGCAAGATCGTCTCGCCGATGCAGAACATGGTCTATGCCGACACTGCCGGGAACACCGGGCTGCTTTCGCCCGCGCGCGTGCCGATCCGGCGCAAGGGTGACGGCTCGATGCCGGTGCCGGGCTGGACCGGAGAATACGACTGGGCGGGCTTCGTGCCGTTCGACGCGCTCCCCCGCGCCTACAATCCGGCCAACGGCATCCTCGTCAACGCCAACGCCCGGGTGGTGCCGGACAACTACCGCTACTTCATCAGCCGCGACTGGGCCGAGCCCTACCGCCAGCGCCGCGCCAACCAGATGCTGCACGAGGTCGAGCGCCATCCGGTCTACGGCATGATAGTGATCCAGGCCGACAATCTCTCGCTCGATGCGGTCGAGATGGTGCCGCTGCTGCTGAAGTCGGCGCCGCGCAACCCGCGCGCCGCCAAGGCCCACGCCGCGCTGGCGAGCTGGAACCACTTCATGCTGGCAAGCCGGCCCGAGCCACTGATCTACACGGCCTGGCTCACCGAACTGCAGCGCGGCCTGCTCGCCGACGAGCTGGGCGAAGCGCTCTACGAATCACTGACCACACCCAACGTGGCCTTGCTGACGCGCATCCTGCGCGAAAAGCCGGGCTGGTGCGACGATGGCGGCACGCGCGCCACCGAGACCTGTGACGACGCCATCGCCCAGGCTCTCGAGCGCGCGCTCGACCGCATCGCCAAGCAGCAGGGCGCCGACCTCGACAAATGGCAGTGGGGCGTCGCGCATCTCGCGGTCCATCGTCACCCGCTGTTCGACGGCGTGCCGCTGCTGCGCGATATCGCCTCGGTGCGCTTCCCGTCCGACGGCGGCGCACAGACGCTCAACCGTGCCCAGCCGTCGTATCGCGGGCCGCGGCCCTTCGATGCGACGCACGGCGCCGGCTATCGTGCCGTCTACGATTTCGCCGATCTCGACAACAGCCGCTTCGCCATCCCGCTCGGCCAGTCGGGCAACATGCTGTCGCCATGGGCGCGCAACTTCGTCGATCGCTGGCAGGCGCTGCGCTACATCGAGATCGCCGGCACCCGCGCCGAGAATGCCCGCACCGCCGTGGGCACGATCACCCTGGCGCCACCCGTGCGGTAATCGTCGGCTCGCCGCCTCTCAGCGCGGTTTGTCGCCCGCAAGGGTGATGCGGTGCATGACGCGGCGGTGGCCGTGATAGTCGTTGATCGGATTGTGCATGGCCGCGCGGTTGTCCCAGAAGGCGAGCGAGCCCACCTGCCAGCGGAAGCGGCAGGTGAACTCCGGCCGGGTCTGGTGATCCCAAAGGAACCGCAGCAGCGGCAGGCTTTCCTTCTCCGTCCAGCCCTTGATGTGGGAGGTGTGCGCGTCCGACGTGTAGAGCGCCTTGCGCCCGGTCTCGGGATGGGTGCGCACGATCGGGTGCTCTGCCGTGAGGACCTTCAGCTCCGCCCCGGCCGCCTTCATCTGGTCCTCGCGCGTCTTGGTGACATCGGCCTTGGCCGAGGAGCAGACGCCGACCAGACCGTCCAGAGTCTTCTTCAAACCATCCGACAGTGCTTCGTAGGCGAGATACTGGTTGGCGAACATGGTGTCGCCGCCAAAGGGCGGGACCTCGCGCGCCAGCAGCATGCTGCCCATCGGCGGCTCGGCCAGATAGGTCGTGTCGGAATGCCAGATGCCGCCGAAGTTGTTGCGCTCGTGCTCGAGCTTCACCACCGGCGTGATCAACTGCGACTCCGGCAGGCCTTTCAGCTGCGGATATTCGACCGGCTGGCCGAACTTGCGCGCGAAAGCGAGCTGCTGCAGCGGCGTGGCGTTCTGGTCGCGCAGGAAGACGACAAGATGGTCGAGCAGGGCCTGGCGCACCTCGCCGACGACGTCGTCCTCGAGCGTGCGCGAAATGTCGACGCCGTGGATTTCCGCGCCCAGCGCGCCCGAGATCGGTCGCACCTCGATGTGCCGGTAGTTGCGCATCACCTCTCCTCCACTCGACCCTTCGCCCAGCCGGGCGCCGTCTTGGCCTTGAAGGCCTTGATCCCCTCCGCCGCTTCCGGCCGGCGCAACAGGCCGACCAGGCTCTCCGCCGCATCGTCGAGCACGGCCCGATCATCCTCTGTGACCGAAGCCAACACCAGACGCTTTGCGGCAGCCAGTGCCTGCGGCTCCATCTTCAGGATATCGTCGAGCAGGCCGCGCAGGGACGTGCCGAGCTCCGCTGTCGTGCGGCAGAGATGGTGGCCGATTCCCAGCCGGTGGGCTTCCGCGGCGGCGATCACCCGGCCGGTGACGGCAAGCTCGCGGGCAACCCCTTCCCCCAACCGGCGCACCACGAACGGGATCACCTGCGAAGGGATGAAGCCCCATTTGGGTTCGGGAAGACCGAACTTCGCGCTTTCGTGCAGGATCACCACGTCGGAGCAGCAGGCCATGCCGAAGCCGCCGCCCACCGCCGAGCCTTCGACCACGGCAATGGTCGCCTGCGGCAGCGCATCGAGGGCCAGCAGCGCATCCCCGAACTGGCGGTACGCCTGCACCAGCGGATCGCGTGCACCTTGCGCGGGCTTCGGCGGCATGTCGGCCATGGCGTCGAGGTCACCGCCGGCGCAGAAGTGCCCGCCGGCGCCGCGCAGCACCAGCACGCGGCAGGCGGGATCGTCGCGCACGCGGCCGAAGGCATCCTCGAGTTCGAGCATCATCGCGTGCGTGAGCGCGTTGCGCCGTTCCGGGCGATTGAGCGTGAGCCGGGCGATCGCGCCCTCGCGGGCGAGCAGGATGTGGGCGTAGTCGACCATGGGCAAAGTCTTAGCGGCCGTCTATCCTCGCAACAAGATGATGCGTTTCGTGGTTCCGCTGCTCGCAGCGATCTTGACCATTTCCTTGGCGATTCCCTCGGCGATTTCCGCCGCCTCGGCGCAGGAATGGAGCCAGGTGTCGAGCCCCTCGCCCGGCCCGACCCAGGTCATCGGTTTCTACTCAGCCGGCTGCATCCAGGGCGCGCAGGCCCTGCCCACGGAAGGGCCGGGATACGAGGCCATCCGCCTCAGCCGCAACCGCAACTGGGGCCATCCGGTCACCCTCGACTTCATCAAGAACTTTTCCGAGCAGGTGCGCGCCGCCGGCCAAAGCCAGCTCTACATCGGCGATATCGGCCAGCCACGCGGTGGCCCGATGAGCTTCGGCCATGCCAGCCATCAGGTCGGCCTCGATGTCGACATCTGGTTCGAACGCCAACCCGGCGCACGACGGGCGCCGACCGATCGCGAGAACCCAAGGCTGCGCTCGTTGGTGCGCGGCGACGACGGCGGCGTCGACGACGCGGTGTTCGCCGACCAGCACATGGTGCTGCTGCGCATGGCGGCGACCGCGCCGGGCGTCGACCGAATGTTCGTGAACAAATGGATCAAGCAGCGGATCTGCAGCACCGCCACCGGCAATCGCGCGTGGCTGCGCAAGCTCGTGCCCTGGTACGGCCACGACGAGCATTTCCATGTCAGACTCTATTGCCCGCCGGGCAATCCGCAGTGCCAGCCGCAGGCGACCTACGCCGACGACGACGGCTGCGGCGAGGCGCTCGATTCATGGTTCCGCAAGGCACCGATCACGCCGCCGCCACCCGGCGCCCCGGTCAGGCCCTACCGGCCGAAGCTGCCGCCGGCCTGCCAGCAGGTGCTGAACGCACCCTGAGTGCTGCTCAGGAAAGTCCGCCGCAGGCGTCGGCGCGATTGCGAGCGTCGCTGTCGATCGGCTCCCATCCACCGACCGTCAACAGGCGCCGCCACTCCACCACGCTCGTGCCGGGTGCGGTCCGACGCACGATGAAGTGGACGTTCAACTGCGTGCCGTCGTTCAGGGACATTGTCACCGTCGCGAGGTCGGGCTCGATCCGCGGCACGCCGGTAAACCCGGCGATCGGTTGTGCGGCCAGGCAGTTCGCCATCACCGTGTAGCCGACGTTGTAAGACGAGGTCCACAGCGGCGGGTTCGGGTTCGGGTTCGGCTTGCTGGTCAGGTCGTTGGTGGCGGTGCAGGCCGTGAGGCCGGAGGCGAGCAAAACGGCACACAGGGTACGGATCGTCATCACTCGCCTCGTCTCCTCTATTCACCTTGGCCCAGCAGTGTACCGGCGCGCCGCGAGGCGCGGAAGAACCACTGGAAAACCTGGAAACCGATAATCAGGTAGACGACGGAAAGACCGAAGGCAAAACCGAGCAGGTCCCAGCGCACCGCATGCGCCGCCAGGATCTCGCGCATGCCCTCGAATACGTAGGACGTCGGCAGGCACCAGGCGACGACCTGCAGCCACTGCGGCAGCACGCTGATCGGATAGTAGACGCCGCTCACCGGCATGATGATGAACACGGCGGCCCAGGCAAAGCTCTCGGCACTCTGCCCGACGCGCATCACCAGACCGGACATGGCGAGGCCGATCGACCACGAGAACATCTGCAGGATGACGAAGAAGGCAAGCAGCGGCAGCCCCAGCGTGTAGATCGAATAGCCAAAGAAGGCCCAGGCCATCAGCGACACCGGGATCAGGCCCAGCAGGGTGCGCAGGAGGGCGGCGATGATGATGCCGGTCGCCATCTCCCAGGAACGGATCGGGCTCACGAAGAGATGGCCGAGGTTGCGCGACCACATCTCCTCCAAGAAAGCGATGCTGAGCGAGAGATTGCCGCGCACCACCACTTCCCACAGCAGGATGCCGGCCAACAGAACGCCGAAGGCCTGGCCCACGAACGAGGTCTGGCTGGCGAGAAACTGCGTCAGGAACCCCCACATCACCATTTGCACGGCGGGCCAGTAGATCGAGTCGACGATGCGCATCACCGAGCCACTCCAGATGTGGATGTGGCGCAGCACCAGCGCGTAGATGCGGTCGAACGACGCGGTCACGAGTTGGTCTCCCTGCGCAGCCCGTCGAGTCCGCGGCCGCGGCCACGCGCCATGTCGAGGAATACCTCTTCCATGTCCTCGCGGCCGAAACGCTCGATCAGCTCGCGGGGACTGCCACGCTCGAACACGCGCCCGGCCTGCAACAGGATCACGTCGTTGCACAGCCGCTCGACCTCGCCCATGTTGTGCGAGGCGAGCAGGATCGTGGCGTGAGTCTCGCGCTGGTATGCCTCCAGATAGCTCCGCACCCAGTCGGCCGTGTCGGGATCGAGCGAGGCGGTCGGCTCGTCGAGCAGCAGCACCTCGGGGCGGTTGATCAATGCCTTGGCCAGCGCCACCCGTGTCTTCTGACCGGCCGAGAGCTTGCCGGCCTGGCGGTCGAGGAATTCCGCCACCTGCATCTCGCGCGCGATCTCCTCGATGCGACCGCTTAGGTTTTTGACGCCATACAGGCGGCCGTAGAAGGCGAGGTTCTGGCGCACCGTGAGGCGATGCGGCAGGTCGACATAGGGCGAGGAGAAATTCATGCGTGGCAGCGCCGCATAGCGCCGCTTCAGCATGTCGACGCCCAGCACCTCGATCTGCCCGGCCGTGGGCTCGAGCAGCCCCAGCAGCATGGCGATGGTCGTGGTCTTGCCGGCACCGTTGCCGCCCAGCAGCCCGAGCACGGTGCCGGGCTGCACCGCGAAGCTCAGATCGTCGACCGCGACGATCTCGCCGTACACCTTGCGCAGGTGCCGGACATCGATGGAGGGGCTTTGGGGCATGCGTGCGTCATAGCGCCTTTATCGCCGCTTCGATGCGATCGAGACCCTTGCTGAGTCGCTCGGCGCCCGAGGCGAAGCAGAGGCGGATATTGCCCGTGCCGCCCGGGCCGAAGGCCTCGCCGGGCGCCAGGCCGACTTTGTATTCCTTCGCGAGTTTCTTGCAGAAGGCCATTGTATCGTCGACACCGTCGACCGAGAAGAAGGCGTAGAACGCCGCTTCCGGCCGCGCGATGGTGACCTTGGGCAGGCCCGAGAGGCGCTGGAAGACCTGCTCTCCACCGGCTCGGCAACGCTCGACCATCTGCGCCAGGAAGTCGTCGCCCTTCTCGATCGCGGCAATCGCGCCCCGCTGCAGGAAGGCCGGCGCACCCGAAGTGTTGATCTGCACCAGCTTGGCGATCTGGTCGCCGAGCTGCGCCGGATGGGTGAGCCAGCCCAGCCGCCAGCCCGTCATCGCCCATGGCTTGGAGAAGCTGTTGAGCACGAGCAGCGGATCGTCAGGACCGGCATGTTCCAGGAACGACGGCGCCACCTGCCGGCCATCGGGCCGCTTGCTGTAGATCAGCCTTGCATAGACCTCGTCGGCCATGATCCAGATCCCGCGCTTTCGGGCGAAGTCCAGCAATGCGCGCTGTTCGTCCGACGACATCATCCAGCCGGTCGGGTTGCCCGGCGAATTGACGAAGATCGCACGCGTGCGCTCGTCGACCGCGTCGAACACGCGCTGCAGGTCGAGCTTCCAGCCGCCCCTTGGGGTGCGTTCGAGCGCTACGTATTTCGGCACGCCCCGCATCAGCTTGGTGGCCGAGGTGATGTTCGGCCAGATCGGCGAGACGATCACCACGTTGTCGCCGGGATCGACCAGCATCTGGACGGCGAGCAGGATTGCCTGCATGCCGCCCGTCGTGACGCTGATGCGGTCGACCGGGCACTTGATGCCGTAGAGCCGCTCGGTATAGGCGCTGAGCGATGCCCGCAGGTCGGGGATGCCGCGCTGCCACGTGTAAAAGGTCTCGCCGGCCTGCAGACCCTTGGCCGCCGCCTCGCGCACGAAGTCGGGCGTCACGAGGTCGCCCTCGCCGAACCACAGCGGCACGACGTCGGGATCGCCGAACACGCTCATGGCGACATCGGAGATGGGCGATTCGGACAAGGTCCCGATGGGGCCGCTCAGCGACGCTGCGAGGCCGGGCGGAAGGAAACGGTTGTCGGTCTGCATGATTTCGACCTAGCGCATCGCTTCCTGCAATGCCAGCCGGACAGACCTAGACTTTCTCATAGGCATCTAGCCGCCGATGCCTCAGCGTATATCGGGGCGCTCCAGCCAGTCGTGCTCGAGCATCCGCAGGCGGCTGGTGACGGAGAGCAGGAACGCCGTCGACCACCCGAACAGGATCAGACCGTTGCCGGCCTCGATGGCGCCAAACAGCCGCCATTTGCCATCCAGCACGATGTCGCCGTAGCCGAGCGTGGTGAAGGTCACGGTCGAGAAGTACAACGCCGACTCGAAATCGCTGACGGCGCCGATCGCCCAGAAGGCTGCCCCGTAGAGCCAGATCTCAACCGTGTGGATGACGACCAGGCCCAGGACGACGAACAGGATCACTCCGAGCTGGGCGAGACGGCTTTCGTGGGCGCGGAAGCGGTGGGCGCGGTCGCGTAGAATCCACAACAGGCCGAGCAGGCCGCCGAGGTGAATGGCCACGGTGAGGCCGACCATGAAGGTCGCGAGCGCGAGATTGGCAAACATCGTCACATGATCGATGTTCGGCACCTGACGGGCAACGGCCATTCCGTCGCCACGGAGAAGCTCTGTGGGTCACCTTTGTGGTCGGATGACAGCGCGGTTGCGAAGCGTTACCCTCCACCCTGGGGAGTATTCATGTCCAACGGCACAAAAGAATCGATGCTGCAGACCTGGCTGGCCGAACAGTACCAGAGCGTTTACGCCGACGGCCGCCGCTGCGACGAACTGGGATATCTCCAGTGCAAGATCATCCTGAAGCCCGAGCGCTTCACGTCGGCCCACGTCTTCAAGGAATTCGCCTCCCTGGTCCGCCGCGCCGCCGAGGCGACGGGCGTCGGCTTTCAGCCCACGCCGAAGTCGCAGCAGCGCCCGGAAGTGCGCGAGGTGTTGTTCCTCGATACCGGTGACTACCACCTCTACAACAACTCGTTCATCTGCCGCCGGCGCATCGCCTACGAGGACGGCTTTGCCATCGGCGATCCCGAGATCGTCTTCAAGTACCGCAGCGACAGCATGGCGAAGGCCCAGGCGATCGACGTGCGGCCGAACATCGACGGCAAGTACAAGATCAAGTTCAAGCTCGAGGTCATGCCTCTCAAGGAACGCATCGGCGGCATGCGACGCCTGCTCTCGCACAATGTCGAATTTGGCCTCAGCCAGGCCCCCCAGGCGGCGCGCGTCGTGATGTCGTCGCTCGGCCACATGTCTCTGCCTGAGCTCACCCAGATCTTCCCGGCCCTGTCGGTGATCTCGTCCGACGGTCCTTCCGACGTCTCTCTGGTCAACCAGACCATCGTCGAGGAGCTGTTGCAGGACATCTGCGTCCTCGATTTCGGCCATCACACGGCAGCCACCGCCAATCTCGGCCTGTGGCGGTCGCGTGGCGACCACCACGCCTTCGTCGGCGAATTCGCCTATCAGCTCCGCTTCGCGGGGCCCAACGACATCAGCCACAAGGCGCTGCATGCCTGCGAGCGCTTCTTTCTCGAGCTGCAGCAGGTCGCCGGCGACTGGGTCGCGCTCACCACGACCAAGACAGGTGCGGTCTACCGCCTGAAGGGCAACCCGCCGCAAGCCCACGAATGAGCAAGCAGCCGATCGTCGCCCTGCCCGTGGCGCCGCCGCCCTCGTTGTGGCGGCTCTTCCTGGGCTTCCTGATGATCGGCGCCACCAGCCTGGGCGGCGGGGTGATCGCCTATCTCCGCACCGGCCTGGTCGTCCGTTACCGATGGCTCGACGACACGACCTTCGTCGAGCTGATGGCGATCAGCCAGAGCCTGCCCGGCCTCAACGCCACCAACATGTCGATCCTGGCCGGCGACCGCCTGCGCGGCTGGCCGGGCGCCCTGGTCGCGGCGCTGGGCATGTGCCTGCCCGGCGCCTCGCTGATGACCGCCGCGGCCTTCGTCTACGGCGTCGGCGGCGACGATCCGGTGTCGCTGGCCTTCCTGCATGCCATTGCCGCCGGGGCCGTCGGCCTGATCACGGTCGTCATGGTGCAGTTGGGCGCCAAGATGCTGACCGAGATCGCCGACTATGTCTTCGTGGTACTGACCGCGGTGCTGGTCGCGCTCTTTCACGTGCCGGTGCCCTATGTCCTGGTCGGCATGGCCGCGATCGCCATCTGGTGGCACCGCCCCCGGAAAACAGTCGAGGGCAAAGCCGCCAAGGACGTCCAGCCGAAGGATCCTGCTTCATGAAGCAGCTCCTCGATCTGGCCACTGTCTTTGGCTACATCTCGCTGCTGACGGTCGGCGGCGGCATGGCCGCGTTCCCGGAGTTGAAGCAGCTCACGGTCGACACCTATCATTGGGTGACCTTCCCCGAACTGATGCACTACTACAGCCTCGGCCAGCTTGCGCCCGGCCCCAACATGATGATGGTGGCCTCGATCGGCGCCCAGGTCGCGGGCCTCCCCGGCGCGGCGGTCGTGCTGGTGGCCTTCATCCTGCCGACCGGCCTCCTCACCTTCGGCGTTGGCCGGCTGTGGAACCGTCTCGCCAACTGGCCGTGGCGGCCGGCCATCCAGCGCGGCCTCGGCGGCGTGGCGGTTGGCCTGGTGCTGGCCGGCGGCATCGTGTTGGCCCGGGGTGCGATCACGGACGCCAAGAGCGTCGCACTCGCTGTCGGCGTCTTCGTGCTGCTGATGTTCACCAAGATCAATCCCGCAATCCCGATTGTGGCCAGTGGCCTGATCGGGATTGGGCTCTACTTAATCTAGACATCGGCTAAATATCGCCTTGGGGGAGGGCTTCCCGCCCCCGGTCTCATATCGTAAAATGCCGCCATGCTGCGCTCTATATCGATCTTTCTGACAGCAAATCTGCTTGCCGGCTGCGTCACCTCCTCGACCGTTGGCGAGGTTCGGGCAGGCATGAGCCCGGATCAGGTGCAGACCCTTCTGGGCGCGCCCGAAGCCGAGGCGCATGCGCCCGGCAGCCAATGCTCCTACTACACCGTATTGAAGGACTTCTGGAGCCGCACGCCGTGGACCATGACCAACCGCTACGTCGTCTGTTACGACGACGGGAAGGTCAAAACCTTCGGACGCACCGCCGCGGCGGCATCCGGCTGATCTACTGCTGAGCCGACCTCATGGGACGGTCCTCGCCTGCCATGCAGGAGGTCCGCGGCACGCCGATCGCCACGACCCGCCCGCCGACAGTGAGGCAGCCGTTGTGCCACTGTCCTGCCATCGTCTGTCCGGCAATATGCAAGGTGCCGAAGCCATCCGGCACATCGTCGGCATAGTTGCCCTCGAAGCGATGGTTCTCATTCCAGACGTAGTTGCCAAGGCCCTCGCGCCGGCCAAATCGATATGTCCCCTCGAACCGGTCTATCGCCTGGCCGTGCTCTGTCCATTGCAGGATGCCCTTGCCGTGCTTCAGGCCGGCGCTGCAACTGCCGCTCCACGTCACCTTGTCTTCCGGCTCCGGATGCCAATCCGACATTCGGCAGCCCGTCTCGGTATCGAACAGCCAGCCATCACCTTCGCACGGCGCCGCCCAGCTGATCTGCACCGAATCGGGCTCCGTCGGCGCGCAGTCAGTCGCCTGGCCGAGCGCAAGTTGTTGCTGCGCCAACGCGGAAGCGCCAGACAACAGAAACGCCGTAAGAAAAATAACGCGAAGCCGTCCCATGATGCCCCCAAGCCCCTCCCCGACGAGGAAAGACGATGGATAACGTACAGTCATCGCGAGGGTTGCCTCGCCGCGGGCCGGAAATCATGATGTCCTTGCGGCGGGGCGGAAAACCTCGGAATTGGAGTCGGGGGACGGGAATGGCTAAGCGCCAGGTGGAAGCGATCGTGGTGAACACCTGCTACGAGCCCGCGACGTCGACCGGGGACCCCGGGTAACTCATGTCCCTCCTGATCCTCGGCCTCGTCCTTTTTCTCGGCGTCCACACGCTGACCACGATGCGTGCCGCGCGCGCGGCGCTGATCGGGCGGCTGGGCGAAGGCGGCTACAAGGGCCTCTATTCGCTGCTCTCGGCGGTTGGCCTGGTGCTGATCGTCTGGGGATTCTCAAGCTACCGCAGTGCCGGCTACATCCAGGCCTGGAACCCGCCGCAGGCGATTTTCCATCCCATCGCCCTCTTCCTGCTGTGGTTCGCCTTCGTGGCGCTGGCCGCGGCCTACGCGCCCCTCGGCAAGATCAAGTCGGTGCTGCGCCATCCCATGCTGGTGGCGGTCAAGGCGTGGGCGCTCTCGCACCTGCTGGTGAACGGCGACCTGGGCTCGATGCTGCTGTTCGGCGGCCTGCTCGCCTGGGCGGTCTACGACCGCATCTCGCTCAAGCGCCGAGGCGACCCGGGGGCCCCGCCGGTCCAGGGCTTCAAGGCGGCCGACGCCATCGTCGTCCTGATCGGCACCGTGGCCTATGTCGCGATGTTCTGGCTGCACGACACGCTGATCGGCGTCACGGCCGCGTAGCGGCGCGCCGGGTGCAGGTCTCGGCTAACGGGCCGCCGCGGTCTGGCGGTAGCTCTGATGGCAGGCAAGGCATTCGTGCCGGACGCCCACCAGCGCGTCGGCCACGCCGCTACCGCTGGCAATCGTCGCGGCGAGCTTGGCTGTCGCGACGCGGAATCCTTCGACGTGTCGTGCAAACTTGTCGGGTTGGAGCCAGATCTCCTCCCGCGCGCCCGGCTTGCCGGCCGCCGATGGGGTACGTTCGGCAAAAAGAAAACTCAGCGCCGCCGCTTCGTCGACCAGGGCGCGCGCATCGTTCGCAGTCTCGCCCGGTGCGGCCTTGGCACCGTAGGTGACGACGGCTTCGACCGAACGGAAGTGCGCCGATATCGCCCGCATCGCCAGTCGGCGCAGGTAAGTCGCCCGTTCCGCGTCGGAGCCGAACTCGAGAGGCTTGTCGTGGTCGACAATGGCCCCCCAGGGTCCAGGCACGGTCACGCCCTGCGCCGATGCCGAAGCGGCTGCAGCCAGCGGCAGCAACACGGCAGCCACCCACCCGGCGAGCAGGCGTCGGGAATGGAATTCGCGTCTGGCATCGTTCGAGGAAGAAAGAGTCGTCATTGCACACTCCGTCGGCCGGGACCTCTCGATCCACTGCTACGCCGCCACCGACGGAGACTCCTGAGGGAGCCCCTGCAAGACTTGCTCAAGCCACCGGAACACCCCGTCCGACGGCCCGGAAAGCGGCTCAATTGACGGCAGGTCTCCTGGCTTCCGCTTCGACACCTTGCGGCCACCTTCCCGGTTTCCCAGTGGTGCCCGGCCGCAGGCTCGCGGTCACAGTTGCGGGGGCAGCCGTGGCTCGATGGCACCGTCACCACCTCCCACGTTCCCTTTCAATCCCAACGAGGGAACCGTCGCACGACCAATAGCGTGGCCTGCCTCGCATGGTCAAACCGGCGCGTGCTTAGTGTCTGTGCGGCATATGTCCGTAGCCGTGGTGATGCCCACCGCCGAACCGGTCGATATGCAGCGGCTGCTTGGCGAGGCCGGGGCAGAAGGTGTTCACGATACCCTCCACCTTGTCGTAGAGCGCCTTGGCGGGCTTGCGGCCCTTGTCCAGCCGCTCGCGCGCCTTCTCCGCGAGCCGGGCCACGTTCGCCATGTCGATGTTGAGGAGCTTGCGGTTCTCCATGACCATGCGGCCCGCGATCATCACCGAATGCACGCCCGAGCCGTCCTCGGTGTGCACGATCTGGTTGGTCGGGTCGTTGAACGGGATCCAGTTCACGTTGCCTAGGTCGAGGAAGACGATGTCGGCCTTAAAACCTTTCTCGAGCTTGCCGATCTTGTCGCCGAGGCCCAGCGCGCGGGCGCTGCCGGCGGTGGCGGCGTGCAGCACCTCCTCGGTGGTGATCCACTGCCTGTTGTCCGGACCCTGCACCTTGGAGACCATCGAGGCCAGCCGCAGGTTCTCGTACATGTTCTGGTTGTCCGAGCAGGAGGCGCCATCGGTGCCGATGCCGACATTGACCTTGGCGTCGAGCATGGCGCGCATGTCGGCCAGGCCATTGCCCAGCACCATGTTGGAGCCGGGATTGTGCGAGACCGAGGCGCCCTTGTCGCCCAACAGCTTCATGTCGTCGCCGTCCAGCCAGACGCCGTGCGCGACGGTGAATTTCGGCCCGACCAGGCCCAGCGAATCCATGTAAGACGTGAGCGACGTGCCGTAGAGCTTGTAGCCCGCGACCACCTGGACCTTCGACTCCGAGACGTGGCTGTGCAGTCCGGTGTCGTAGTCCCGGGCGAGCTTCAGGCAGGCCAGCAGGAACTCGCGGCTACAATGGTGCGGAATGGTCGGCGCCACGGCGAGATGGACGCCGGCGCTGTCAAGTTTCCAGCCGTGCAGCGCCTTCTTCATCTGCGCGATGCTGGCCTTGTAGGGCGAGAAGCGATAGGCCTCGACCGCCTTCTGCAGCGACGGCGGAAGCTGGTCCATCAGCCCGGGGATCGCCTGGAAGAAGCTGGTGTCGGCCACCATCGGCGCCACCATGGCGCGCATGCCGACATCGGCATAGGCCTGGCCGATCGCGGCCAGCCCTTCCGCCGTCGGCATCGGGAACTCGGCCGCGAGATCGTAGGCCGCGGTGCAGCCCTTCATCACCATCTCGGCGGCGCCGATGAGGCTGGAAAGATACTTGTCCTCGAGCGTGCGCGCGCCGCTCATGTAGGGACCCGCCGTCAGCAGCAGTTCGAGCGTGACGCCATCGACCATTCCCTTGGCGAGGTTGCCGTGGCTGTGGGTGTGGCCGTTGATCAGGCCGGGATGCAGCAGCTTGCCCTTGGCGTCGATCACGGTGGCCGAAGCCGGTGCCGCCACTTTCGGCCCGATCTCCACGATCGTGTCGCCCTTCACCAGGATGTCGGCCTGGGGCGCCGAGTGGCCCTTGATGTCGACCACGCGCCCGCCCCGGATCACGGTCATCGGTGATTTTGCCATCTCACATCCTCATCTTTGTTGTCATCCCGAGCGCAGCGAGGGACTTTTGACGATGCTCGGATCGAGCAGGTCCGCCCAAGTAGGATTCAATGTCTCGACTAGCGCGTCCTTTTTCGAGCGCCGCCAGCCTTTGATCTCTTTCTCGCGCGCAATCGCCTCTTCGATCTGCCGATATTTCTCGGCATAGACCAGTGTGTTCACGCGATACTGTCGCGTGAACACACCGCCCTTTCCGGCACGATGCTCTGCGACGCGACTCTCGAGATTGTTGGTGACGCCGACATACATCACGTTCCGCTTCACGTTGGTGAGTATGTAGACATAGTAACTGTATATCAGATGCCAAAGGTCCCTCGCTACGCTCCAGGGCGGGGGTTACCCCGCGATGACAAGGTGCGTACTCGGCCGTAGTCCCCCGTCACGAAGCTACGGGCGCGTTGCCGCTCGACCAGGGGAAGAAGACGCGCTCGGCGATCACCACGATCTGGAACAGCACGACGCCCATGATCGACAGGATTATGAGCGCTCCGAAGGCCACCGGCACCTTGAAGAAGGCGGTCGAGGTCACGATCAGGAAGCCCAGGCCCGCATCCGCGTTGACGAATTCCGCCACCACCGCGCCGACCACGGCCAGCGAGATCGCAACTTTCAGGCCGGCGAAGATGAACGGGATCGCATAAGGCAGGCGGATCCGCCACAGCTCGCTCCATTTCGAGGCGCGGCAGGCACGGCTGAGCTCGATCAGTTCCGGTGGCACCGACATCAGGCCGGTGGCGCTGGAAATCACCAGCGGGAAGAAGGCCACCAGCACGGTGATCACGATGCGCGGCAGCTCGTTGGAGCCCAGCACCACGACCAGGATCGGCGCCAGCGCCACCTTGGGCACCGACTGCGTCCACACCAGGAACGGATAGATGGCCGAGGCGATGGCGGGCGATGCCGTCAGCAGCACCGCCAGCGGCAGGCTGATGGCGATCGAGAAGACGAAGCCCAGCAGCACGGTCTTGAGCGTCGCCAGCGAATGCCAGAAGACCGTGGGGCCGATCGCGATCGTGTCGTTCCAGATGGCACTTGGCGGTGGCACCAGATAGGACGGCACCTTGAACGCTTGGCAGATCGCCTCCCAGACGAGGAAGGCCGCGGCCGTGGCGATGAGCGGCACCACCACCTCGTAGAGCGCGGCGGACGGTGGCTTGCGCCGCGCCGCACGGCGCGGCTTCTCAAGCGGCGGCGCGACCTGGGTCGACATGGCGGTTCCCGAAAATGAGCTGGCGAATGCGGCGGCTGGCGTCGTGGAACGCCGGATCGCCCTCGACGTGGAAGCTACGCGGCCTGGGCGACTTGATGTCGATGATCTCGGCGATGCGGCCGGGCCTGGGCGACATCACCACCACGCGATCGGCCAGCACCACCGCCTCGGTGATCGAGTGCGTGACGAACAGCACGGTCTTGGGGCGCTCGCCCCAGATCCGCAGCAGTTCCATGGTCATCTCCTCGCGCGTCAGCGCATCGAGGGCGCCGAACGGCTCGTCCATCAGCAGGATGTCGGGCTCGTGCACCAGCGCCCGGCAGATCGCCACCCGCTGCTGCATGCCGCCGGACAGTTCGCGCGGCGATTTGCTTTCGAAGCCGTCCAACCCGACCAGTTTGAGCAGCGCCGCCGCCTTGTCGGTGCTGCCCGAGTCCATGCGCCGCATCATGCGCAGCGGCAGCAGCACATTGTCGAGCACGCTGGCCCACGGCAGCAGCGTCGGCGCCTGGAAGACGATGCCGGTCTCCTGGCGCGGTTCGGTGATCGGCTGGCCGCCGATGGTGGCGGTCCCCGCGGTCGGCAGGATCAGGCCGGCGACGATGCGCAGGAGGGTCGATTTTCCGCACCCCGACGGCCCGACCAGGGTGATGAACTCGTTGGTACCGATCTCCAGCGACACATCCTCGAGCGCGGTGATCTGGTCACCGTCGCGCGAGTCGAAGATGCGGGTGACGCGGTTGAGCGTGATCACTTCGGAACGGCGCTCGTATCGATCGCCTGCTTGTAGTCGAAGTCGGGCTTCAGCTCGTTGGCGACCGCGATGGTGTCCCACGAAAACTTGAGGCGCTCCGGGCTCTCCTTGCCCCAGCCGAACTCCTTGCTGTGGTCGTTGAAGACGAACGCCATGACCGCCTTGACGCTGCCGATGCAGTCGTCGAGTTCGACCTCGGGGAAGCGCTGGACGTGCAGCTTGCACGCCTCCTCGGGATTGGCCTGGGCCCATTCGAAGGCTTCCTTGGTGGCGGCCAGGAAGCGCTTCACCAGGTCGGGCTTCTCAGCGATCATCTTTTCCGAGGTGATGAGCGAGGCGGCGTAGATCTTGAAGCCGACGGCGACGAACGGCAGCGGCAGGATCTCCTGGCCCGCCTTCACCGCCGCCTTGTTGATGTAATAATAGTGGATCGAATAGAACGGCGCGGCGTCGATGTTCTTGGCGATGAGCTGGGCTGCCATCGCGGCACCATCCATGTTCGTCCACACGATCTTGCTCGGATCGGTCCCCGCCTTCTTGGCGACCTCGGGGAAGTAGAAGCGGTGGCTGTTGCCCGGCGTGATGCCGATCTTCTTGCCCTCCAGCCCCTTGAAGCTGGTGATGCCCGAGCTCTTGAGCACGAACAGCGAATGCGGCGATTCATTGTAGAGCACGGCGATGGTCTTGATCGGCACGCTGGTGCGCGCCCGCGCCGTGAGCACCGCGGCGAGGTCGGCGACGCCGAAATCGGCGGCGCCGCCCGCCAGCTTGGTCACGGTATCGCCCGAGCCGTAGCCGCGCGTGATGGTGATGTCGATGCCGTGCTTGGCGTAGATGCCCTTGCCCCAGGCGCCGTAATACATTGCGTGCTCGCCCGACGGGATCCAGTCGGTCTGGAAGCGCACCTTGTCCTGCGCGAATGCCGGCCCCGCCAGCACGAGCGCCGCAAGTGCGCCGATGCCTGCGCGCCGGATCCCCACGTGCCAGATCTGTGATTTCGACATGATGGCCTCCCTGTTCTCTGGTCCATGCGGTGCAAGATCGATGCCATCCACCCGCTTCTGCTGCTGGCCCGGGAGCGCTAAGCTCGGCTGGCCATTGGGGGGAATGAGGGTATGCTAGACAGAACCTTCGTTGCGACGTCGCTTCTGCTCGCGGCCACTATGCCGGGAATCGAGGCCGGCGCACAGGGCTACCCGCAGTTCAACCGCTGGTGCTACGGCGAGGCCACGCCTGCGCGGACCATCCAGGGCTGCGACGCCGTCATCCGCTGGGCCCGCGAGACGCCGCGCGACACCGGCACCGCCTTCTACAATCGCGGCCTGGCGCTGGCGGCCACGGGCCAGTTCGACCGCGCCATCGACGACTACGGCCAGGCGATCCGACTCAGACCAGACCTCGGCGACGCCTACAACAACCGCGGCATCGCCTGGCGCCTGAAGGGCGACGACGCCCGCGCCCTGGAGGATTTCGACCAGGCACTGCGCCTGAAGCCCGGCAACGTCGACGCGCTCTACAATCGCGGCCTCGCGCTGATCGGGCTCGGCCAGTACGACCGGGCCATCGCCGAGCTCGACACCGCCCTCCGCGTCCAGCCCGACGACATCGACGCCGTGGCCGCGCGCGGCATGGCCTGGCTGCGCAAGGGCGACAGCGGCCGCGCGCTGCAGGATTTCGACCAGGCGCTCGGCGTCCGTCCTGGCAACGTGATTGCGCTCTACGGCCGCGGCATCGCCCGCCGCCGCACCGGCAACCAGAAGGGTGGCGACGCCGATATAGCGGCGGCAAAGGCGATTCAGGCCGACATCGCCGAGGAATTCGCCAGGATGGGCCTCAGCGCGTCCTAGTCGGACGCCCGCCAATGGTCCACTGTGGCAGTCCCTTTGGGGAGGGAAGAAATCCATGATCCGGCCTGTCGTCCTGGCCCCGGTGCCCTGCGTGCACCTCGAATCGGCCAATAGTGTGCCTGGCCTCAGCGCCAGCGTCTTCTTCGGCAGCAGCCACGAGGCCGATCCGCCGCTGCCCATCGGCGTGCCGGTGTTCATCTACGCCTCGATCCCGCCGCACGCTTTGTTCAAGCCCGGTCAATTCTCGTGGACCGGCACCCTGGCCTCCGTCGTACGCGCGGTCGCGAGCGGCCCACGCAGCGGCAAGCACCCCGATCCTTCGCGGCGCCCGCCGACGGCCGAGGCCAAGGACGGACCGTTCCTCTATTTCTGGGAAGTCCAGAACCTGGAACAACTAGCGACGCCCCGCCGCCTCGGCGATTTCAAGTCGAAGACCTCGATCAACGAAGTCCCGCGCTGGCCGGTCGTCGCGGAAGCCGATTTCTAGGACAGCGGAATCAGGGTCGCCGCGACCAGTACCGCGTAGCGGCCGAGTTTGCCCACCGTCACCAGCACGACGAACAGCACAAGGTTCGTGCGCAAGGCGCCCGCGACCACGGTGAGCGGATCGCCGCCGATCGGCAGCCACGCAAACAGCAGCGACCAGACACCATAGCGCTGGTACCACCGTTCGACCTTTGCATACGTCTCCGGCTTGACCGGAAACCAGCGCCGATCGCGGAAGTGGATGAAGAACCGGCCGAGCGCCCAGTTCACCACCGCGCCCAGCACGTTGCCCACCGTCGCCACCGCCAGCAGCACCGGCCACGAATAGTCGCCGCTCAGCAGCAGCCCGACGAGGACCAGCTCCGACTGGAAGGGAAACACCGTGGCGGCCAGGAACGAGGCCGCGAACAGGCCGGCGTAGGCCGCGAGCGGAGTCACCGCCCAATCTATTGCGGCTTGGGCGATTGCGGGTTGGTCGATGGCGGCTCGGGGGATGGCTGGTCTGCCGGCGACGCCGCCTTGCCGCTCGTCGCCTCGCGCTTGGCGCGCTCTTCCCGCGCCTTGCGGTCGAGTTCGCCCGCCTGCTTCTCCGCCTCGTCCCTCTGGGCCTTCTGGCCGCCCTTGCCCTGGAGCGTCGCCCCGATCGCGGCACCTCGGCCCGTCTCGTCGGCCGGGACGACGCCGGCCTCGTGCGGGCGATTGCTCTCCGGCGGCGGCAGCGCCTTGACCACGGGTGCCGAACGATCGGCGCCGGGACGCGCTTCCTTCAGATGCGGCGGCGTGCCGCCGTCGAACCAGCCGCAGCCGCTCAACAGGGCGGCAGTCCCGAGGCAGGCTGCGATCTTCCAGTGGTCTTGCTTCATGGCCCAGCTGTCTATCGGAAATCGGGCAATTCGAGGAGCGCCAAAATAGTGTCGTCGAGTCCGCCCTACACGGCAATCCTGTCGAGCACCGGCAGCAGATAGCGCCTGAACTGCTGGGGATTTTCCGACATCGGGAAATGGCCCAGCCCCTCCATTACCTGGAACGACGTGGCGTTCACCAGCCTGGCCAGTTCCGCCGTCAGTTCAGGCGTGGCCGAAAGATCGTATTCGCCGGTCAACAAATGCAGCGGGCACTTCCTGGTATCGAGCCCGTCCAAAAGCCCGTTCCGGAGATCGCCCTCGGCAAAGTAATAATTCAAGTCGCCCATGAAAACCGCGGGCCCGCCCTGCATGTAATGCCACAGCGTCTCCCACTTCTCGGCATTGGGCGAGGTTGGCGAGATCAGGCAGGCCACGGAGCCGGCGGCGGCTTCCTGGCCGTGCACGTCGGGCCGAAACAGCACGCCGAGATCGCGCAGCCGCGTGTCGGCGCCGGGCTCGGCATGCGTCGCCGATTGCAGCCCGATCGCTGCCCGGAAATAATCGCCGTGGCGCAGCGCCAGATGCAGCACCGCGCGGCCGCCGATCGAGCACCCCATCACCACCGGCCGCTCGAGTTTTAGCGCGCGACACACAGCCATCACCGTGTCGACATAGAGATCGGTGGTGAGCTTGTAAGCCTCGCGCTCGAAGCCCGGAGGCGGCGAGGATTTGCCGTGCCACGGCAGGTCGAAGACGATGACGCGGAAGCGCTCGGTGATCTCGTCATCGTTCAGGAGTTCGCGATACTGCCGCCCGTCGGCGCCGGCGGTGTGCAGGCAGACCAGCGGGATCCCCTCTCCGGCTTCCTCGAAATAGATGCGATGCGGCTGGCCGTTGAGATCGAGCCGAAGATAGCGGCCGATCGCCGGCTCGATCATGGGTTCGCCAACCGGCGCATGCCGCTCGGCCGGCGCGTCGGGACGCAACGCCGCAAAGAGCTGTTCGAGGAAGATCAGGTTACGGCCATAAGCCACCATGTCGCCATCGACCTTGAGATGACCCATGCGCTGCATGCCGACCAGGCTCTGGAAACCGACGGAAGGCACCGGCTTGGCGAACTCGGCCCAGTTGGCGGCGGTGGTGGCGAAGCTGAAGGCGGCATCGGGATCGGCGCCCGATTTGACGGTGATACGTGAGCTGATCTTTACCGTCGTCGCCTGTCCGTCGCTCAGCACCGTGAGCGACAGCGCCGCCAGCGCCGCACGCCGCTGCAAAGCGGGATTGGCGTCGAGCGCGCCCGTCAGTCGTTGAAAATCGGTCAAGGTTCCTCCACCACGGCGCCCTCTGTCGCCGTCGGCTGAGGCTAGAGCGGTTCCGCCTGCAGCGGAAGCGCCGGAGGCGGCGCGTGGAACTAGCGCGAGCGCCGCGCCTCGAGGCCTGGGCCGACACACCAGTTGAGGCGCGACAGCGGCAGGCGCTGGGCTTGGGCGACCATGGCCACCGCACCTTGGTCGATGCAGTGGCCGTTGCCGGGCTTGTAAACGGACGCCATCAAATGACCGTTGGTGGAATCGTCGTGTCCGGCGCCCAGCACATGGCCGAGTTCGTGCAGCATGACGCCACTCAGGTCGGCCAGGCCGAAGCGGTCGCTGATCACATAGACGATGCCGCCACTCCTGCTGCTGCCGACAGCCATCGCCAGCGCCTGACGCGCCCCAGGCTGACGCGCAACGGGATGGCGGCTGTCGATGCGCGCCACCACCCAGCCACCGGAGCGCCGGATCTGCGCCAGCGTCTGCGGCTGAGGGTTGGCCTCGAGCAGGCCGACGCGGAACTGGATGAAGCCGTTGAGGGCGACATTCCACTGCCGAACGGCAAGCCCGATACGCGCACGCGCGTCGTCGCTGAAATCGCGATCGATGTAGAGGGAGACCACGCGCTGGGTCGCGGCGGGCGCAGCATTGTCAGTGTAACGGAGGCCAGACGGCGGGCTTCCGCGCGATGCCTGCTCCCGCGGTGCGGCAGGGCTGTTCGCCGCGTTGGCGGGCAGAACGAACAGAACCGATAGCACCAAACCCACGACCCACCGACTGAAACGCACGGCGAACTCCATTGCGGCGGAACCGGGGCAAGGCCGCCGGGGCGACGCATTCCTTCCAACACTACGTCAGAACGATCGTCTTCATCCCCGAGACGCGGTCATCAGTAACTCGGCTTGGTCGAAAACGGCGTGAGCTGCAGCTCGTGGGTCCACACCGATCGGTCCTGGGTGTGCAGATAATAGAACGCCTCGGCGATCTTCACCGGATTCATCACCCGATCGGGATTCTGCCTCGCGAGCGGCAGCGCGTGCGTTCCGGGGGAGTCGATGAGGCCGTCGATCACCACGTTGGCGACATGCACGCCATGCTCGGAATATTCCTCGGTGAGCACCTGTGCGAGCGTCCGCATCATGACCCTGGGATAGTAGAGCGACTGGCCGGTCATCCGCTTGCGCCCGCGCAGCGAGCTCGAATTGTTGGAAAAGAAGAACGACCCCTCGCCGCGCTTGCGCATCGCCGGCAGGACTTCCTTGGCGACCAGGAACGGCCCGCGGCTGGCGATATGCTGGGCGGTATCGAACATTTCGATCGGGATATGTTCGAGCAGCTCCTTCTCCGGCGGCAGGTCGCGCCCTTCGAGATAGCCCGCGTTGTAGACGAGGACATGCGGATCGCCTGCGTCGCCGCGGATCGTGGCGAAGGCCGCGGCAACGGACTCCTGCCGCGAAAGATCGAGCTCGACGATCATGCACTCGCCGCCCTGCTCCCGGATCGCCGCCTCGAGGCCCGCCGCATTGGCCGCGGCGCGGGTCGTCAGCACGACATAAAACCCCTCGGCCGCGAACTTCTGCGCGATGGCGCCGCCGATGCCCCAGCGGATGCCGACCGGCAGGTCGCTGTCATCGACCGCCTTGCCGTGCGCCAGCTTGGTGTTGCGGCCATCGGCCTGCCATTTCGAGGTGGCGCCCACGACCACGGCAACTTGTCTGCCCTTGCTTTTTCCGCCGGGTGTCTTGGCCATCGTGAAATGTCCTCTCTTGCCTTCGCGGGACCAGCATATAGCTTCTGGTCCCATGCGGGCAGGCGAGATCGTCTTCACGGCCATGGAACGGGTGGTGTTTGGCCGCCCGGCCGCCGAAGCCGTGGCCGAGACCGCGGAGCGGCTGGGCGCCCGGCGGGTCTTCATCCTGGCCGGCAGCACCCTCAACCGCAAAACCGATACGGTCCGCCAGATCGCGGCGGCGCTGGGGCCGCGCTACGCCGGCGTGCACGACGACATGCCGGCGCACAGCCCGCGCGACGCGGTGATCGCCTGCGCCGACAAGGCCCGCGAGGCCGGCTGCGACCTGCTGGTGAGCGTCGGCGGCGGCTCGACCACCGACGGCGGCAAGGCGGTCACCATCTGCCTGGAACACGACATTCGCGAGCCCGATGGGCTCGAACCCTTCCGCACCGTGGTCGACGAGATCACGGGCAAGCGGCATTTCCCGCACTACCGCGCGCCGCGGGTCCGGCAGGTCTGCGTGCCGACCACCTTGAGCGGCGGCGAGTTCAACGCCCGCGCCGGCATCACCGAGCCCGGGCTACGGCTAAAGCAGGCCTACATCCACCCCGGCCTCATCCCGCTGGTGGTGATCTTCGATCCCGCCGTCACGGTGCACACGCCGGAATGGCTGTGGCTCTCGACCGGCATCCGCGCCGTCGATCATGCGGTGGAAACCTTCTGCTCGATCGACGGCAACGCCTACACCGACTCGACCGCGCTGCAGGCGCTGCGCCTGCTCGGCCGCGGTCTGCCGGCGGTGAAGCGCGACCCGAACGACCTCGAGGCGCGGCTCGACTGCCAGATCGGCGCCTGGAATTCCATGGCCGCCATCGTCACCGGCACGCGCATGGGCGCGAGCCACGCCATCGGCCATGTACTCGGCGGCAGTGCCGGGGTGCCGCACGGCTACACCTCGTGCGTCATGCTCCCGGCCGTGCTGGCGTTCAACGCCGAGGTCAACGGCGACCGTCAGGCCGAGATCAGCGCCGCCCTCGACGCGGCCGGCCAGCCGGCCTCGGAGGTGCTCGACCGCTTCATCGCGGGCCTCGGCCTGCCCCGGCGGTTGCGCGACGTCGGCGTCAAGCGCGAGGACCTCCCGCGCATCGCCACCAACTGCATGCTCGACGACTGGACGTTCAGCAACCCACGGAAGATCCACGGCGCACAGGAGATCGTGCCGATTCTCGAGTCGGTGTACTGAGGCCGGAGCGCGCTATGGCGCTCATGCTCTTCCGGACCGCGAGCCTCCGGCTCGCTCGTGGTCATGAGCGAGCCGGAGGCTCGCGGTCCCCAAGAGCATGAACGTCCCTGCGTGACGACCATTCTCCTCCCTCGTCTGCGGGGTGAGGTGTCGCCTGCGGACCTAGCACCGACTGCGTGGACTCCGCGCAGGGGAAGAAAATGATCCCGACTCTAGCTCCCAAGCCCCGCCTTGGCGCACTGCTCGTCCTGGTCGCCGGTCACGCCGCTCACGCCGACGCCGCCGGTCACCTTGCCGTCGACCATGATCGGCATGCCGCCGGGGGACGCGAAGACGCCGGGCAGCGTGGCGGTCGCCGGCGAGCCCTTGTTGATCGCATCCGTGAAGGCACGCGTCGGACGGCGATAGGTCGCCGCCGCCTTCGCCTTGCCGACGGCGATGTCCATGCTGGCGGTCTGTGTCTGATCCATGCGCTCGAAGTAGACCAGGTAGCCGTGGGTATCGACCACGGCGACGGCGACGTTCCAGTTGTTCTTCGCGCATTCGGCGACGATGCCCGCGGCGATCTTCTTCGCACCCGCGACGTTGACCGCCGTGCCGTACTCGGGACGCCTGTCCTGGGCCGACGCGGTGGCAGCGATTGTGACGAGCGCAGCACTCAGCAGAATGGTCTTCATCTTTGTTTCCTCCCCTTGGTTTATTGGCAGCACGGCAAATATACCCCGAGGGGCGAAAGACTTCGATTCGGTGCAATTCAAATATCCGCGAGCCGACGGCTTACTCCGCCATAGCCCATCTGCTGGGTGGCACTGACCAGGTGCCGTATGGCTAAGTCGCCTGCGTGTGTTCCCAAACTTACAAGGCAGCGTTGTTGTCGAGCGCGCCCGTCAGTCGTTTGAAGTCGACTAGGGTCTCCCCTGCCGAGCGCCTAGCGCAAATTATCGACTAAGTAGCGCCCACCGCTTCCTCAAACAGACCTTCACTTGCGGCCTTGAGATCGTCATCGTCAATATAGACATACTCGGTCGCGCCGTTCCTCAGCTTTAACGGAAGAACCTTCTTGAATTTGTTCGCCACGAACCAAGCATGTGGGATCTTCAGCCGCGCGGAAGCGAGCCATGATGCGGTGCCTGAATACTTTTGGAGACGGGCGGCTAGTGCCATCCAAAGTGTCTAGGTCGGACCTCACTTCTTTCTGGTCCTCGGCAGATGCAGGGTTGGCCACGAGACTTTGGAGCGACGACTCCAATTCCTTTAGATCTTGCAGCATCTTTAGCTCGCCTTCGCTTGTCAGAAGGCGGCTCACCAGTTCCTTAAGTTGTCCGACGTTCATTGTTGCCCCCCAACTTAGCGCAACGGTAGCGCAATAGGCAGCGGCGCGGAAGGAAGCACCCACTCAAACGATCCCGCGAAATGGATACCATTGGTTGTGTTCACGTCGGATCTAGCCCCATCCTCGTGACCTTTGCGCAATATGACGGGCACATTTGGCATCCTCGTTCTTGTCCAGCAGGAACCAAGCTGCCATCGTTCACATGCTAGCAAGATTGTGGCGCACTATTAGCAATGAGCACCTTTGATCGCCCCATGAAGCCTCTCCTCTGGTGGCTCTGCCTCTTCGTCGCCCCCGCCATCCTGATCGCCGTCGAACTGTTCCACCCCGCCGGCTTCACCACGAGCCCCGGCATGTACCAGTTCCTCTCGCACACCGACCCGCATGTGGCGCATTCGGCGCTGGGCTATTTCGGGCCGCACTGGTGGTTCGTGCTGCACATGATCCAGACGCCGATGGTCGGCCTCGTGGCCGTCGGCTTGTGGCTGATGCTGGACGGCATCGGCCCCTCTGATGGCACCGCGACAAGAGTCACGGCCTGGCTGGCGCGCGCGGCGATCTTCGTCTTCGCACTCTACTTCACCATCCTCGATGCGATCGGCGGCATCGGGCTCGGCCGCACCATTCTCGTCGTCCAGCAGATGGTGGCCGAGGGCAAGCTCAGCCCGCAGCAGTTCGAGGGCATCGTTCAGCTGCAGAACACGCTGTGGGTCGATCCGGTGGTGGGCGGCGTCGGCTCGTTCGTGAGCGAGACAGCCTCGTGGGCGGCCCTCGCCAGCGCCGTGCTGGTGGCCGCGTCGCTCCTGCAGGCCGGCCGCGCGGGCTGGGCCAACATGGTGCCGCTGGTGGGCTTCGGCTGGGAGCTGCAGGTGGCGCATGCGAGCCCGCACGGGCCGATCGCCTTCGCGCTGCTGATCGTGGCGGCGGCGTGGCTGTGGCTTGCGACGAGGCGGCGCGCTCGCACGGCCGTCTGAGAGGCGGAACCTCACCTGCCGCTCCTGCATTGAGTCCGGATACAGCAGGAGCACGACATGGCCCGCGACAAACATTCAGACCAGGACCGTCCCCGCCAGCACGACCTGCAGAAGGCCGACGTTCAGAAAGCATACGGCAGCTACAGCGCCACCGAACAGGGCGATAGCCGCCGCGCCCACGAGCAGCCCGCTGCCGACGCCACACCGGACCCAGTGGCACCGGACCCAGTCGCACCGGGCCCAGCCGCACCAGGGCAAGAGGCCGAGCGCGGCGCCTACGACCCCGACCATGAATACCGGCGCTACGAGCGACCGGATCGCAAACCCGAGGCGCAGCCCAAGACCCCGCCCAAGCGCAAGGGGGCGCCGAGGCCTTGACAGGATCGTATTTAATTCCTATCCTCCTCTTCAATAGGAGGAGCCAATGGATCGTATCGTCCCAACACCCCGCCGTGGCCGGCGCAAATGGCAGAGCAAGGGCCAGCGCCACCGCGCCTTTCTGGCAGCCCTGAACGCCACGGGCTGCGCGGCCTTCGCCGCCGCCATCGTCGATGTCGACCGCACCACGCCCTATGCCTGGCGCGCCAACGTTCCGGGCTTCGCCGAGGCCTGGGATGCCGCGCTGGCGGCACCTCCGGCCCCGAAGCGCGGCCTCTTCGACCTGCCGGTCTCGCGCATGAACGAGCGGCTGCTGATGTACGTCGACGCCAAGCTGCAGGCCCGCCAGCGCGGGGCGGCACTTTCGTTTTTCGACAGCCCGTGACTCCACCAGCCCGGAAAAATGCGTCTTATCAATCGCCTGGCCCTTTCGCCAATAATCTCGCCGATAATTGTGACTCCCTTCGTTGCGGGGCCTGGAATGGGGTTCCATATCGACAGCATGCGTATCCCCCTCCTCGCTCTCGTACTGATCACGGTCGCAGGCGCGTCCGTGGCCCAGGTCAATTCCAGCCTGCCGCCGGTCACGTCGATCGGCTCGCAGGCGCCCGCCCAGCCGGCGCTGCCGCCCACGGCGCCGCCGGGCGGTACCTCCGCAGGCGCGCGCTATCCCGACACCCAGTCACTGGCGCGCGATCGCGTGCAATCGCAGGGCTACAAGGTGCAGCGGATGGAGCAGCGGAACGACGGTTCGTGGAAGGCCGAGACGACCCGCGACGCCGTGCCGACCCGGCCCAGGGGCGTGCCGACCAAAGTCACCATCCTGCCCGACGGGCGGATGCTGGAGGAATATAACTGATCATATCTTCCGGACCGCGAGCCTCCGGCTCGCTC
>CAMARK010000016.1 GCA_945860205.1 Reyranella massiliensis 521
TCGAAGAAGTTGGTGTGCTCGATGGCGCCCAGCATCTGGTCCATCCACGGCAGCGGGTTCTTGGCGTCCTGGCGGTAGATCGGCTGCAGGGTGAGCTGCTGCAGGCGGCGGTCGGCGATGAAGCGGATGTAGCGCTTCACGTCGGTCGCGGTCATGCCCTCGATGCCGCCCATCTCGAAGGCGAGATCGACGAAGGCGTCCTCGTGGTCGACGATGGTCGAGCAGGCGACGTAGATCTCGCGCTGCAGTTCCTCGGTCCAGACTTCCGGGTTCTCTTGGATGAAGGTGCGGAACAGGCGAATGATCGAATTGCAGTGCAGCGTCTCATCGCGCACCGACCACGTCACGATCTGGCCCATGCCCTTCATCTTGTTGAAGCGCGGGAAGTTCATCAGCATGGCGAAAGAGGCGAAGAGCTGCAGGCCCTCGGTGAAGGCACCGAACACGGCCAGCGTCTTGGCGATGTCGGCCTTCGAATCGACGTTGAAGTTCTGCATGTAGTCGTATTTGTCCTTCATCTCCTTGACGGTGAGGAAGACCGAGTACTCCGTTTCCGGCATGCCGATGGTGTCGAGCAGATGGCTGTAGGCGGCGATGTGCACCGTCTCCATCGAGGAGAAGGCGGCCAGCATCATCTGCACTTCCGTGGGTTTGAAGACCCGGGAATAGTGCTTCATGTAGCAGTTATTCACCTCGACATCGGCCTGGGTGAAGAAGCGGAAGATCTGCGTCAGCAGATTGCGCTCGCTGTCCGTCAGCCGGTTGCGCCAGTCCTTCACGTCGTCGGCCAGCGGCACTTCTTCCGGCAGCCAATGGATGCGCTGCTGGGTCAGCCACGCATCGTAAGCCCACGGATAGTGGAACGGCTTGTAGATCGGCTTGGAGTCGAGAAGGGACATGGCGTCGGACCGATCAAACAGTGTGAAGCGAAAGTTCCCCCGTCGCGTCCGGCTGGAGGAGCCGGGCGCGGCGGGGGATCGTCCTGGCTACTGGCAGCTAAGGCACTCTTCGTAGTCGTTGGTCTGCGAGATGCCGGTCTGGGAGATCATGTTGCCGACGAACGGCAGCGGCGCATCAGCGCCCTCCGCCCGGGTCGGCACGCCCATGGCGTGATCGCCCAGCTGGTCGGCCATGGCATGGCCCGAGACGGCCTCGGCGCGCTGGATGGAGAGCGAGCGGCAGTAGTAGAGGCTCTTCACGCCACGCTTCCAGGCCATCATGTGGATCTGGTGCAGGTCGCGCTTATGCACGTCGGCCGGCAGGAAGATGTTGAGCGACTGGCTCTGGCAGATATAGGGCGTGCGATCGGCGGCATGTTCGATCAGCCAGCGCTGGTCGATCTCGAAGGCGGTCTTGAAGACGGCCTTCTCGTGATCGTCGAGGCAGTCCAAATCCTTCACCGAACCCTGGCTGGTGGTGATGGTGGTCCAGGTGTCCTCGTTGTTGTGGCCCTTCTGCTCCAGCACCTTTTCCAGGTACGGATTGCGCACCACGAAGGAGCCCGAGAGGGTCTTGTGGTTATAGACGTTGGCCGCCGACGGCTCGATGCCGGGCGAGGCGCCGCCGCAGATGATCGAGATCGACGCGGTCGGCGCGATCGCGAGCTTGTTGGAGAACCGGTCCTCGAAGCCGAAGTCGGCGGCATCGGGGCAGGGACCGCGTTCCTTGCCGAGCGTCCTGGAGGCGTCGTCGCACTGGCCGCGGATGTGCTTGAACATCTTCTTGTTCCACACCTTGGCCATCACCGATTCGAGCGGGATGCCGTTCAGCTGCAGGAACGAGTGGAAGCCCATGACGCCGAGGCCGACCGAGCGCTCGCGCATGGCGGCATAGGTGGCGCGGGCGAAGTCCGAGCCGGCGGTGTCGATGAAGCTCTGCAGCACATTGTCGAGGAAGCGCATCACGTCCTCGATGAAGGTCGGATGCTCGTGCCACTCGAGATAGGTTTCGAGATTGAGCGAACTCAGGCAGCAGACGGCGGTGCGCTGCTTTCCATGATGGTCGATGCCGGTCGGCAGCGTGATCTCGCTGCACAGGTTCGAGGTTTTTACTTCCAAGCCGGCCAGTTTGTGGTGCTCGGGCCGGGCGTTGTTCACGTGATCGACGAAGACCAGATAGGGCTCGCCGGTCTCGACGCGCGCCGTCAGGATGCGGATCCAGAGCGCGCGGGCCGAGATCTTGCGCTGCACCGCGCCGTCCTTGGGGCTGACCAGCGCCCATTCCTCGTCGTTCTCGACCGCGCGCATGAAGGCGTCGGAGATGAGAAGCCCGTGGTGGAGATTGAGCGCCTTGCGGTTGGGATCGCCACCGGTCGGGCGGCGGATCTCGATGAATTCCTCGATCTCGGGATGATTGACCGGCAGGTAGCAGGCGGCCGAACCGCGGCGCAGCGAGCCCTGGCTGATGGCGAGCGTGAGCGAGTCCATCACGCGGATGAACGGCACCACGCCCGAGGTCTTGCCGTTCATGCCGACCTTCTCGCCGATCGAGCGCAGGTTGCCCCAGTAGGAGCCGATGCCGCCGCCACGGGCCGCCAGCCACACGTTCTCGTTCCACAGGCCCACGATGCCTTCGAGCGAATCGTTGGCCTCGTTCAGGAAGCAGGAGATCGGCAGGCCGCGGCTCGTGCCGCCGTTGCTGAGCACGGGGGTCGCCGGCATGAACCAGAGATTGCTGATGTAGTCGTAAATCCGCTGGGCATGGCCGTCGTCGTCGGCATAGGCGGCCGCCACGCGGGCAAACATGTCCTGATAGCTTTCGCCGGGCAGGAGATAACGGTCGGTGAGAGTGGCCTTGCCGAAGACGGTCAGGCGGGCGTCCCGTGAGGAATCGGTAACAACCCGGGCACCGCTGCGAACTTGAACAACATCAAACACTTGTGGCCCCCATTTTCTTTTTGTCCACAGCTGTGGATAGAACACCCTGTGGAAGACACCTAGATGTGGGGAGCCGTTCGGGCACTCCCACTATGGATAGATGATACGGCACCTGCGCCGGCTGTCATCGCGAAATTTATTCTCCGTCTGTGAATCTCAAGAATGGTTGGTTAACTATCTGTAAATAATAGCGAAAATAGGCTTTGAAATTTTGTTTTTCCGACCGTCCACGAACCTTCGCAGATGCAGCATAGTATGAGAACAAAACGCGCTTTGCCACGGATTCCGTGGGCAGGAAACAGAAACGCCAGCGAATCGGCTCGCCCGCGCCGGCACGCGGCGCAAAGTGCGAGACACGATAAGCACTTCCGGCCTCGCGACCTGATCGTCGTCATATTGTCATGGTGCGCGTTAACATCCGCCTGATGCTCTCCCGGATTCCCACAAGCGGCAGGCCTCATCCTGAGGAGCGCGCGTCTCGAAGGATGGGCAATGAGCCTAGGTGTATGTTGCCTCAGGGCGGAGGTTACTCCGCCCGGCTTCGAGACGGCTGCTTCGCAGCCTCCTCAGCATGAGGTTGTTTAGGTAGCAGGGGGAAACGCTAAAAAATGGCCATCGCACCGGCGCCGCGGCTTTACGGTCTGGATGCCATCGGCGTCGCCGCCCTCCAGACTGGCGGCGAGGCAGGCGGAGCCTTCGCACGGCGGCTGTTCGAGCGCGTCGCCGACAAGGACCTGGCGGCCGCTCCGGCCGCGCAACGTGCCGCTTCGGCGCTTTCCCTGCTGGCCTTCGCGCGCCGCCGCCTGCCCGGCATCGCCAAGATCCGGGTGTTCGACCCGACCGAGGCCGGCCACGGTTTCGAGAGCCGGCACACCGTGATTCACGTCGTGAACGACGACATGCCGTTCCTGGTCGATTCGATCGCCAACGAACTCAATCGCCGCGAGATCACCGTCCATCTGCTGGCCCATCCGGTGCTGGCGGTGCGCCGTGACCTCGACGGCGATTTGCTCGACTTCAGTGCCGCGGCAGGCCGCCCGGAATCGATGATGCACATCGAGATCGATCGCCAGGCCGGGTCCGGCCAGCTCGACGATCTCGCCTCGGCGCTCGCGCGCGTGCTGGCCGAGGTGCGCCTCGCGGTCGACGACTGGCGGCCGATGCGCCAGGCCTGCCTCGACGCCATCGCCGATCTTTCGCCCGGTCGCTCGCAGAGCTTCGAGGAGTACGAGGATTTCCTGCAGTGGCTGGAAGCCGGCCACTTCACCTTCCTGGGCCACCGCCGCTATCGCTACGTCGACGACGCCACGCAGCCGGGCGGTCTGCGCTACGAGCTGATACAGGGCTCGGCGCTCGGCATCCTGCGCCGCGACGAGACGCGACTGTTCGAGGCGGGCCTGGGTAGTGGCGAGGCGATGGCCCGCTTTGCCCGCGGCGCCGACAACATACTGATCGTGAAGACCGACCGGCCATCGCTGGTCCATCGCAGCGGGCCGATGGATTGCGTGATCGTGAAAACCTACGACACCGACGGCCGCGTCACCGGCGAGCGGCGCCTCGCCGGCCTGTTCACCTCCGCCGCCTATCACGCGATGGTGGCCGATGTGCCGCTGCTGCGAGGCCGGGTGTCGGGCGTGCTGCGCCGCTCCGGCGTCGATGCCCATGGCCACGACGGCAAGACGCTGACGGCGATCCTCGATTCCTACCCGCGCGACGAGCTGTTCCAGATCGACGAGGACACGCTCTACGACCAGGTGCTGGGCATCCTGCAGTTGCAGGAGCGCCGCCGCGTTGCGCTGTTCGCGCGCCGCGACGTCGTCGGCCGCTTCGCCGCCAACCTGGTCTTCGCCCCGCGCGAGCGCTTTGATGCAGCACTGAGCGAGCGCTTCGCAGCGATCCTCGAACGGGCCTGGGACGGCACGGCGACCTCGGTCTCTTCCTCGATCGGCAGCGATTCGGCGCTGGCCCAGGCGCTCTACACGGTGAAACTCAACCAGCCGGATGCGCCGGCCCCCGACCTCGCCGCCCTCGAGCAGAAACTGGCGGACGCCGCGACCTCGTGGAACGACCGGCTGCGCACGGCGCTGCAGGCCGAGCTGGGTGATGCCGCGGGCCGCGCCGCTGCCCGCCGCTGGCGTGAATGGTTTCCGCCGGTCTATCGCGAGACCTTCGATGCGACGCAGGCCGTCACCGACATCGAGCCGCTGCAGGAAATGCTGGCCGGTGCCGGGTTCGACGTGGAAGTCGGCCGCCGGACCGGATTGCCGGCGCACCGTTTCGCCATCCGCCTGTTCCATCCCCGCAAGCCGATCGCGTTGTCCGACATCCTGCCGCTGGCCGAAAACCTTGGCCTCCGCGTGTTGAGCGAGGCGCCGTTCGTGCTGCACGCGCCAAGCGACGAGGACGAGAGCGAAGGCGTGGCGATGCAGGTGCTGCGTGTCGAGACGGCGAACAAGTCGGCCGTCGATCTCGCGGCGTCAGGCCTGCGCTTCATCGAGACGATCAAGAAGCTGTGGGCGGGTGCGCTCGAAAACGACGGGCTCAATCGCCTGGTGCTGGGCGCCGGCCTCGATTGGCGCGAGATCGCCGTGCTGCGCACCTATACCAAGTACCTGCGGCAGGCCGGCGTGCCCTTCAGCCAGGATTACATGGAGCGGACGCTCGCGGCCTATCCCGCGATCTCCCGCGGCCTCGTCGACCTCTTCCGTGCCCGCTTCGACCCTGTATTGGGCGAAGCCGGATCCGATGCCCGCAAGGCGCGGGGCGAGGAGATTGCGGCCGGAATCGCGGCGGCGCTGGAGGCCGTCACCACGCTCGACGAGGACCGTATCCTGCGGCGCTTCCTCAATGCCGTCGGCTGCACCCTGCGGACCAATTTCTGGCAGACCGCCGCGGATGGGACGTCGAAGGACTGGATTTCGATAAAGATCGACAGCCGCGCCATCGACGAGCTGCCGGCGCCCAGGCCATTGGTCGAGATCTTCGTCTACAGCCCGCGCATGGAGGGCATTCATCTGCGCGGCGGCAAGGTCGCGCGCGGCGGCATCCGCTGGTCGGACCGGCGCGAGGATTTCCGCACCGAAGTGCTCAGCCTGATGAAGACGCAGATGGTGAAGAACGCCGTCATCGTGCCGGTGGGCTCCAAGGGCGGCTTCTATGTGAAGCGGCCGCCGCTCGATGGCACGCGCGAGCAGATCCAGGCCGAAGGCATCGCCTGCTACCAGACGCTGATCCGCGGCCTGCTCGATCTCACCGACAACTATGCGGGCCGTGATATCGCACCGCCGTCCAACGTCGTGCGCCACGACGGTGACGATCCCTATCTCGTGGTCGCCGCCGACAAGGGCACGGCCAGCTTCTCCGACATCGCCAATGCCTTGGCGCGCGACTATGGCTTCTGGCTGGACGATGCCTTCGCCTCGGGCGGCTCGGCCGGCTACGACCACAAGAAGATGGGCATCACTGCCAGGGGCGCCTGGGAATCGGTGAAGCGCCACTTCCGCGAACTCGGACAGGACATCCAGGCGACGCCGTTCACGGTGGCGGGCGTGGGCGATATGTCGGGCGACGTGTTCGGCAACGGCATGCTGCTGTCGCCGCAGATCAGGCTAGTGGCGGCCTTCGACCACCGCCATATCTTCATCGATCCGTCGCCTGACACGGCCGCGAGTCTGGCCGAGCGGCGGCGGCTGTTCGAGCGGCCGCGGTCGTCCTGGGTGGATTACGACAAGGCGCTGCTGTCGGCCGGCGGCGGCATCTACGACCGCGCCGCCAAGTCGATCCCGCTCTCGGCCGAAGCGCGCAACGTGCTGGGCATCGAGGCGCCGACGATGACTCCCGTCGACCTGATGCGCGCCATCCTGACGGCGCCGGTCGACCTGCTCTACTTCGGCGGCATCGGCACCTATGTGAAGGCGTCGACCGAAAGCCATGCGGACGCCGGCGACCGTGCCAGCGATCCGGTCCGCGTCAACGCGGACCAACTCCGTGCGCGGGTGATCGGCGAGGGCGCGAACCTGGGCTTCACCCAGCGCGGCCGGATCGAGGCGGCGCTGGCGGGACGGCGGCTCAACACCGACGCGCTCGACAATTCGGCCGGCGTCGACACTTCGGACCACGAGGTCAACATCAAGGTCGCGACCGGCACGCAGGTGGCCGACCGCGATGCGCTGCTGTTCTCGATGACCGACGAGGTCGCGGCGCTCGTGCTGCGCAACAATTACCAGCAGAGCCAGTCGGTCAGCGTCAGCGAGGCCATGGCGGGCGAAGAGCACGACCGGCTGGAGCGGCTGATGCGCAGCCTGGAGCGTGGCACGGGAACAGGAGGGGGAAGGCTGGACCGCGCCGTCGAGTTCCTGCCCGACACCGCCGCCATGCGCGCCCGCGCAGCTGCCAAACAATATCTGACGCGGCCCGAGCTCTGCGTGCTGCTGGCCTATGCCAAGCTCGACCTCAGCGACGAGATCCTGGAGTCGGACCTGCCCGACGATCCGCTGCTCGAGCCCGAGCTGCTGCGCTACTTCCCGGCGGCGCTCAGCGAGCAGCACGAGCCCCTGATCGAGGCGCACCGGCTGCGGCGCGAGATCACGACGCTTCAGGTCGTGAACTCGCTGGTCAATCGCTGCGGCCCGACCTTCGTGCACAATGTCGCCGGCCGCACCGGCGCGCCGGCCGCTTCGATCGCCCGCGCCTTCACCGTGGTGCGCGACGCCTGGAAGCTGCGCGACCTGTGGGCCGACATCGAGGCGCTCGATGCGGCCCTCAAGGCCGAGGCGCAGACCCGGATGCTGGTGGCCTCGCAGCGCTTCGTGACGCGGGCCGTGCAATGGACCTTGCGCCGCCTGCCCCAGCCGCTCGACACGATGGCGGCGACGGAACAGTTGGGTGCGGCGGTGGCCGCACTGGGCGATCTTCCGTCGGAACTGGTTGGCCCGTTGGAAAGCGCCGCCCTTGCCGAACGCACGGCCACCTTCGAAGCCATGGGCGCACCGGCCGATACCGCGCGGCGAGCTGCCGCCCTCGAGACGCTGGCGGCGGCGGGCGACCTGATGCAGGCGGCCCACGCCAACGGCTGCAGCATCGGCGAGGCGACCCGGCTCTATTTCCGCCTGGGTGAACGGCTCTCGCTCGCCACCCTGGCGGCGGGTGCCCAAAAGCTGCCGCGCGACGGCCAGTGGCCGGCGCAGGCGGCCCTTGCCCTGCAGGACGAGATCGCCGCCCTTCATGCCGACCTGCTGGCGTCGGCGTTGCGCACGGCGGACCCTGACGGCGCGGCCGATCCCGACGCGATGCTTCAGCGCTGGAGCGCGCCGCGCAAGCTTGCGCTCGACCGGGTCGACCGGATTTTGAAGGAAGACCTGCCGGCGGCGGGCGCGCTTGATCTCGCCATGCTGGCGGTCGCGACGGCCGAGTTGCGCCGTCTTGTCTGAGTAGCGATCATGGCCACATAGGCTGCGGAGGACACCATGAGCAAAGACACAACCGTCAAGAAGAGCGACACCGAATGGCGCCAGGAACTCGATCCGCTGCAGCACCACGTGCTGCGCGAACACGGCACGGAGCGGCCCTTCACCAGCCCGCTGAATGACGAGAAGCGCACCGGCGTTTTCCGTTGCGCTGGCTGCGGCGAGCCGTTGTTCGACTCCAAGACCAAGTACGAGAGCGGTTCGGGCTGGCCGTCGTTCTATGCGCCGATGCCCGACGCGACCAACACGATTGTCGACAAGAGCCACGCCATGATCCGCACCGAGGTGACCTGCGCCAAGTGCGGCGGCCATCTCGGCCACGTCTTCCCCGACGGCCCGCAGCCGACCGGCGAGCGCTACTGCATGAACGGCGCCGCGCTGAAATTCGAAGAGAAGAAGTAGCCCGCTAGGACGAACGCCGCCCACCGCCGGCCGCCGGCCGGTCCGGCAGGGCATAGAGTTCGCCGACCAGATTCGTCAGGTTGGCACGTATCGCCTTTTCGTTGGCGAGCTTCAGGCGTTCGACGGCGATGAACGCGTCGCCCATCGTTGCCGTGGCGGGCGTCACGAGCGTGCTTTCGTAGACGACCGTGCCCGTCGCGATCTCCGTCAATTTGTACGCGACTGTCGCGGTGACCGTCAGGTCGAAGCCCATGAGCGGCTGTTGAAGATTCTGCAACACGGCCTCGAGACGATAGCGTCCGTTTGCAGCGCTGGGGTTGCTCAGGATGTTGGCGCTCGCGAGTTTGGTCGCGATCAGGGAGCGGACAAGTGCCTCCTGGAATTCGGTGTTGCCGACCTGCGAGGTCCAGAGAGGGCTGGTTTCCTTGCCACCGGCGACCGGTGCCACGACAAGGGTGTCGCGATAGCTGGGCGCGGGTCCGCGCGCAGTGTCGACGGCCTGCGTATCGACGATCATCGCTGAGTAGCTCGCTGGCTGGGCGCAGGCGCCCAGGCACACGAGCACCAGCACCGCCAAGGCGGCGCGCCAGCGGCTCGACGACACGGTCGTCAGGTCACGGGCTGTTCGGCCGGGGGCGGTGGCGGACCATCGTCGCAGCCCTGCGCCAGCGACGGCGAGATGGCGGCCATGGTCGACAAGAGAACGGCTGCGAGAAGACTGAGAAGTCGGATCATCGGCGCCTCCAAGGCCTTAAGTGGATCACAGGCCTTTCAGGAAGTCGATCAACAGTTTGTTGACCTCGGCCGGCTGCTCCTGCTGCACCCAGTGGCCGGCGCCTTCCAGGATGTGGCTGCCACGGAGGCCCGGCAGGGTCTTGGGGTAGGCCTCGAGCTGGCTCTTGGCGGCGGGAAAGCGCAGCACGCCGTCGCGGCTGCCGGCGATGAACAACGACGGTTGGTGGATTGGTTGGGCACGCCAGGGACCGCCCAGCTCCCAGTTACGCCTGAGGTTGCGATACCAGTTGAGGCCGCCGCGGAAGCCCGCGCGCGCGAATTCCCCGGTGTAGTAGTCGAGGTCGGCCTCGCCGAGCCACGCCGGCAGCGCCGCCGGATCGACGGTATTGCCGAGCAACGTGCCGCCGGGCAGACGGCCGAACCCCTTGCCCTTGTCCGTCATGTCGCCGGAGGCCGTGAAGTAGAGCCGGCGCAGGGCGCCCCTGATGTCCTGCTGCAGCTCGGCCTCGGCCACGCCGGGCTTCTGGAAATACTGCAGATAGAAGTCGTTGATCCCGAGCTTCTCCAGCGCGTTCAGAATGTCGACGTAGCCGGGCGGCGAATAGGGCACGCTCATCGCGCAGACCGCGGTGAAGAGGTCCGGCCGCCAGAGGGCCGCATGCCACGCGACCGGCGCGCCCCAGTCGTGACCGACGATCACAACCTTGGTCTCGCCGCCATTCTTTTCGCTGATCGCCTTCACCAGCTCGGCCATGTCGCCCACGAGATGATGGAGCGTGTACTGGTCGATCGGCTCGGGCGCTTCGGTGCCGCCGTAGCCGCGCATGTCGGGCGCCACGCAGCGGAAGCCCGCGGCGCTGACGGCCTGCAATTGATGTCGCCACGAATACCAGCTCTCCGGCCAGCCGTGCGCGAACAGCACCAGCGGCCTCCCAGATTCCTTTGGGCCGGCCTCGGCGTAGCGCATATGGATGTTGTTGGCCCTGGTCGTCTTGAGCGTGACGCCGGGAACAGGCGAAGCGGTCATTTAGATTACCCGCGCAGATGAACCGGCCGCGACAGGCGCGTGCGGACCGAGAAGCGCGAGCCTAGCAGCAACGAGCCCAGGAAGAAGAGGCTGGCGAACAGCACGATCACCGGGCCCGAGGGCAGGCCGGCATGGAACGACACCAGCAATCCGACAGCGGCTGAAGCAAACGCCATGGGTGCCGCGATCAAAGTCATCGACCAGACCTCGCGCGCCCAGAAGGAGGCCGCGACCGCGGGCAGCAACACGATGCCGAGCGCCATCAAGGTGCCCAGCGCCTGGAAGCCCGCCACCATGTTCAACACGGCAAGGGCGAGAAAGAGATAGTGATAGACCGAGCCGCGCACGCCCATGGCGGCGAGAAAGCCCGGGTTGAAACACTCCACCACCAGTGGCCGGTAGATGGCAGCGAGACCGACCAGCGTCAGCGTCGCCGTCGAGACGACCAGGAACAGCGCCATATCGTCGACCGCCAGGATGGCGCCGAACAGGATGTTCATCAGGTCGACCGCCGATCCACGCAGCGACACGATCAGAACGCCCAACGCCATGGCGGTGAGGTAGGCCGCGGCAAAGCTCGCGTCCTCGCGCATGTTGGAAAAGCGCGCGATGACGCCCGACACCAGCGCCGTGGCGATGCCGGCGAGGAAGCCGCCCAGGCTCATGGCCGGCAGCGACAGGCCGCCCAGCAGGAAGCCCAGCGCCGCGCCGGGCAGCAACGCATGGGCCAGCGCGTCACCCATCAGGCTCATGCGACGCAAGATCAGGAACACGCCGATCGCCGAGCCGCCGACGGCCAGCGCCAGGCTTGCCACCAGTGCGCGGCGCATGAAGCCGAATTCGACGAACGGCTGGAACAGATATTCGTAGAGCATGCTGCCGGCCGGAAGATCAGGCGCTCAACTGCAGCGGCATTTTGCAGGCGTCGGCATGCTCGTCCCAGGCTTCGGCCATGGCGCGGGCCCGCAACAGGTTCTCGGCCGACAGAACGCGCAGCGTCGGGCCGGAATCGACCAGCTCGCGGGCAAGCAGCAGCGCGTTGGGAAAGTCGCGCCGCACCTGGTCGAGATCGTGCAGGACGGCGACGACGGTGCGCTTCTCGGCGCGCCAACGCTGGATCACCAGCATGAGGTCGGCCACGGTCTTCGAATCGATGGCGGCAAACGGCTCGTCCAGCAGGACGAGATCGGCGTCCTGCAGCAGCAGGCGGGCGAACAGCACGCGCTGGAACTGGCCAACGGAGAGCGTGTCGATCGGCCGGCGTTCGAAGCCGGTAAGCCCGACCGATTCGATGGCATGCTGGGCATCGTGGATGTCGACGCGACCGGCCGCGGCAAAACCGCCGAAGCGCGACCAGCGACCGAGCAGCACCGTGTCGAACACCGAGATCGGGAAGCTGCGATCGATTTCGGCCTGCTGCGGCAGATAGGCAATGCGCTTGGCCGAGCACTCGATGCGGCCTTCGATGTGCGGGGCCAGACCCAGCAGCGCCTTGAGCAGCGTGCTCTTGCCGGCGCCGTTGGGGCCGACGATGGCGGTCATCTCGGCAGCGGGAATCTCGGCCGACACGTGATGCACCGCGGGATGGCGGTCGTAGCTTACCGTCAGGTCGATCAGGCGCAGGGCGGCGCTCATGCCATCGCCTTCACGAGAGGGCCCACCAGGCAGAGAGCCACAGCACGGCCGACACGCCCAGCGCCATCGCAATGCGGGCGGGCGCGCTCATGGCGAGCAGGGCGGTGCCGGGGGAGACGGGCTCATGCATGGGTCCATATTGTTATAATATTACGTCAATTGAGTCCAGAGACCCCAACGTTACTACTCGCTAACCGTTTCTTGATTGGCAGGCTCGAGTCCAAGCGCGCATCTTGCGGCGATGGTGAAGCGATCAACCCCCGGTCGACGTGCGCTGCTGATCGGCGGTGGCTCGGCAATGGTGGTCGGCCGACCTGACGGGGTTGCGGCGCGCCCGCCGGGCGACGGGCCGTGGTCGGTCGAGCTGTTCACTTCCCAAGGCTGCAACTCCTGCCCGCCGGCCGATGCCTTCCTCGGCCGGCTGGCCAAGCGTCCCGACATCGTGGCGCTCTCGTTACACGTCGATTACTGGGACTATATCGGCTGGAAGGACCCCTTCGCGTCGCGCGAGACCACCGAGCGCCAGCGTGGCTATGCCCGGACGCTGAAGCAGCGATACGTTTACACGCCCGAAATGGTGGTCGACGGCATTGGCCACGATACCGGCCGCGAGCCCGGCCCGATCGAGGCGCTGCTGGCGAAGGCACAGCGGCTATCGCCGAAGCGCGCCACGCCGGAGCTTGCCCGCACCATCGGCGGCCCCCTCACCATCAAGCTCGCCGCCTTCGCGCTCGAGCGCGGCCCGGCCGACGTCACGCTCGCCATCTACGACCGGCGCAGCAACACGCCGGTGGCCAGCGGCGAAAACCAGGGCCGCACGCTGCAGAACTTCAACATCGTACGCCAGCTCGAGCTGGTGAGCCGCTGGGACGGTTCGCCGGCCAGCTGGACCATTGCCGCCGACCGCATGCAGCCGGCCCAGGGCGTGGCCGTCCTGGTCCAGCGCGCCGACTACGGTCCGATGATCGGCTGCAACAAGCTGGAACCCGCCTACTTCGGCTAAAGACCATTCTCGGAGCGGCAATTTAGGCGGCCTTGCTTCCGCCACGGGTGCGGGCGAAGGTGCCGTGATGCCGCCCGTAGCCAGCGCCTCCGGCCGCCTGACCGCGGTTCTCGGTCCCACCAACACCGGCAAGACCTATCTCGCGATCGAGCGCATGCTTGGCCACGAGTCGGGCATGATCGGCTTTCCGCTGCGTCTGCTGGCGCGCGAGAATTACGACCGGATCGTCGCGATCAAGGGCGCCAAGCAGGTGGCGCTGATCACCGGCGAGGAGAAGATCTCCCCACCCGGTGCGCGCTATTTCGTCTGTACGGTCGAATCCATGCCGGTCGAGCGGCCGGTGTCGTTCCTGGCCGTCGACGAAGTGCAGATGGCGGCCGATCCGGAGCGCGGCCATTTCTTCACTGACCGGCTGCTGCATGCGCGCGGCATGAACGAAACCATGCTGCTGGGCGCCGACACGATCCGGCCGGTGCTGAACCGCCTGTTGCCCGACATCGACATAGTGGCGCGCCCGCGCTTTTCGAAACTGAGCTATGTCGGCGCCAAGAAGGCCACGCGCCTGCCGCGCCGCTCGGCCGTGGTCGGCTTCTCGGCCGGCGAAGTCTATGAGATCGCTGAGCTGATTCGCCGTCAGCGCGGCGGCACTGCGATCGTGATGGGCGCCATGAGCCCGCGCACGCGCAACGCCCAGGTCGACATGTTCCAGTCGGGCGAGGTCGACTATCTGGTCGCCACCGACGCGATCGGCATGGGCCTCAACATGGACGTGAACCATGTCTGGTTCGCGAGCCTGCGCAAATTTGACGGCCGTGGCTCGCGGCCGTTGCGCGCCGTTGAGCTGGCGCAGATCGCCGGCCGCGCCGGCCGCCACATGAACGACGGCACGTTCGGCACCACGGCCGACGTGAGCGGCCTCGAACCGGAGATCGTCGAGGCGATCGAAAATCACCGCTTCGATCCGTTGCGCGAGGTCCAGTGGCGCAACAGCGACCTCGATTTCCGCACGGTGCCGGCGCTGATCGCCTCACTCAACGTGGCGCCCGATCATGCCACCCTCCAGCGGGTCCGCGAGCAGGACGACCAGCTGGCGCTGCAGACGCTGGCGGCGCAGTCGGATTTCCTGCCCCGCATGCGCACGCCGCAGCGCGTGCGGCTTCTCTGGGAAGTCTGCCAGGTCCCAGACTTCCGCAAGACCATGACCGAGGAGCACACGCGCCTGCTCGGCCAGCTGTTCGAGCATCTCACGCAGGGCGGCGAGCGCCTGCCCGAGGACTGGATCGACAGCCACGTGAAGCGGCTCGAACATTTCGACGGCGACATCGATACCTTGATGGCGCGTATCGCCCATGTCCGGACCTGGACCTATATTTCGCACCGCCCCGACTGGATTCAGCGCGCAACCCACTGGCAGGAGCGTGCGCGCGCCATCGAGGACAGACTTTCCGACGCCCTACATCAGCGTTTGACGCAAAGGTTTGTCGATAGACGGGCGGCCCTGCTTGTAAGAAGATTGCGCGATGAGGGTGAAATGACGACGTCGGTCGCCGCAGCAGGCGAAGTTACTGTCGAGGGCGAGCATCTCGGACGGATCGAGGGCTTTCGCTTCGTTCCCGACACGGCCGAGAGCCATGCCGATCAGAAGGCCGTGATGAGCGCCGCGCTGCGCGCGCTGCGTCAGGACCTGCCGGCGCGCCTGCAGGCCTTCGCCGGCTCGGCCGACGGCGAGATCGTCTTCGATTCGCAGTTGCGGATCTGTTGGGGCGGCGGGCCGATCGCCCGGCTGCTGCAGAGCGGCGACATCCTGGCGCCCAAGGTCGAGGCGCTGGCCACCGACCTGCTCGATGGACCAGCCCGCGAGGATGTGCGCAAGCGCGCCGCCGCCTGGGTTGAAACCCGCATTCGCCTCGGTCTTTCGGAATTGATGGATGCCCGCGCGACGGCCGAGTTGCCGGCCGGCGCCCGAGGTGTCGTCTTCCAGCTGTCCGAAAGCCTCGGTGTCCTGTCGCGCCGCCCGATCGAAGACCAGCTCGCCCAGCTCGGCGACGACGACCGTAAGGCACTGGCGCGGCTTGGTGTCCGGGTCGGCGTCTATTCGATCTATTTCCCCAGCATGCTGAAGCCGGTGCCGATCCGGCTCCGCGCCGGCCTCTGGATGATCGCCCGCAATCGCGAGACCATCCCGCCGCTGCCGGCCGAAGGCCGCACGTCGATGGATCTGCCGAAGGACGCGGAGCGCGATTTCTACGCCACCATCGGCTATCTGCCCTTAGGCGACCACGCGATCCGAGCCGACATGGTCGAGCGTCTGGCCGCAATGGCACGCCAGGCCGTGCGCGAGAGCCGCGAGACGGCGCGCCGTACGCAGCAGGAAAAGAAGCCCGCCCCCGACACAACACCCGTCGCTCCTTCCACGGCCGCCCCGTCGGGCCCGCCGTCGGCTGACGAGATCAGCGAATGGGCGATCGTGGCCGCGGCGTTCGGTGAAAGCGAGCCGGCGCCTGAAGCGCCCGTCGTGGAAGCTGTCGCCGTCGAAGCGCCGGTCGCCGAAGCACCTGTTGTCGAGGCGCCTATCGTCGAGGCACCTATCGTCGAGACAGGGGTCGCCGAAACGCCCACAAGCGACGCCCCCGTGGGCGACGAGGCTATGCCCGCCGAGGCTGTAGCTGTCGAGGCGCCGAAGGAAGAGAAGAAGTCCGAAGGGCCGCGGCCGCTGCAGCCGGGCCATTTCCGCGCCACGCCGCAGATGATGTCGCTGGTCGGTTGCTCCGAGCCCGAGATGGCCAATGTGATGCAGGCGCTCGGCTATCGCGTACACCCGCCGACGGAGGCCACCGGGCCTCTGCACAGTTTCTCGATGAAGCCGCGCTTTGTGCGCGAGCGCGAGGAGCAGCGCGAGCGCCAGCGTCTCCAGCAGCGCCAGCAACGCGAGCAGCAGCGCCGCGAGCGGCCGGAGCGGCCGCCCAACGAGCGCCAGTTCTTCTCCGACGCGCCCCGGCCGGATCGCGGCAAGGATGGGCCGCGCCAGGATGGGCCGCGCAAGGACGGGCCGCGCAACGATGGCCCCCGCAAGGACGGGCCACGCCAGGATCGAGGCGGCCCGCCGCGCGGTGCCCGCCCGCCGCGTCGTGACAGTGGCGGCCCGGCACTACGGCTCTACGCCACCACCGAAACGAAGAGCGATGCGCCGGCAGCCGACTCACCGTTTGCCAAGCTGCTCGAGCTGAAGCTTGGCGGAAAGAAGTAGCCGCCCCCGGAGTGAGTGGGGGAGGTCCTAGCCCGCAATGCGGCTCGACAAATGGCTCTGGTACGCACGTTTCTTCAAATCCCGGACGTTGGCGGCACGCTACATCGAAAAGTCGCGCTGCCGACTCGACGGTCGCATCGTCAGCAAGCCCCACGCGGTGGTGGCGCCCGGTATGGTGCTGACGTTTGCCTTGGGCCCGCGCGTGCGCGTTCTGCGCATCGTGGCGTTGGGCGAGCGTCGCGGACCCGCTCCCGAGGCCCGCGCGTTGTATGACGAAATCGACCCTGCGTGATTTGGCAGCCTTGCGCACACGCGGCGCACGCGTTAATCACGCGGCCGCTCGTAGCTGGAGCCGTTGATGACCTATGTCGTGATCGAGGCTTGCATCAAGTGCAAGTACATGGACTGCATCGAAGTCTGTCCCGTGGATTGCTTCTACGAGGGCGAGAACATGCTGGTCATCAATCCCGACGAGTGCATCGACTGCGGCGTCTGCGAACCCGAGTGCCCGGTCGAGGCCATCCAGCCCGATACCGAGAAGGGGTTGGAGAAGTGGCTGGAGCTCAATCGCACCCTCTCCGTTGAATGGCCGAACATCACCCGCAAGGGTGAGGCGCCCGCCGATGCCGACAATTTCAAAGACGAAAAAGACAAGTTCGACAAGTATTTCAGCAAAAACCCGGCAAAACGTTAGCTTTTCAAGGCTTTTGCCGCAGTTTTGCCCTCGCTATGCGGTTGCCGCATAGGTCGACCGTTGCCGAAATGCAACATCACCCGCGACTCCGGCCCAAATCTCTGGTATAAGGATCGGGCAAGAAGCGGTCCGGGGTCCGGTCCGCCGCGGGCTCGGTATCCTCGTCGGTAGCCGAAAGCAACTTACCGATACGGACTTCCGGGTCGAGCACGCAGGGGAGCGTGCGCGGTGGGTCGCGGTATCGCTGAATGCGGGGTTTGACGTGAAGGGACTTGATATGGCGAAGCCGAAGAAGACAGCGCCGAAGGCGAAGGAATTCGCCTTTGAGAAGGGCGATTTCGTGGTTTATCCGACCCATGGTGTTGGCCGCGTGATCGACATCGAAGCGAAAGAAATTGCCGGGTTCAAGCTCGACCTGTTCGTCATCTCGTTCGAACAAGAGCGCATGATGCTGCGCGTTCCGGTGGCGAAGGCGAAGATTTCCGGCCTGCGCAAGCTCTCCTCGCGCAAGATCATGGAGAGCGCGCTGGTCACCCTGAAGGGCCGCAGCCGCGTGAGCCGCGCCATGTGGAACCGCCGCGCCCAAGAATACGAAGCCAAGATCAACTCGGGCGACCCAGTGTCGATCGCCGAAGTGGTGCGCGATCTGCACCGCAACGCCGGCCAGCCCGACCAGTCCTACAGCGAGCGCCAGATCTACGAGGCGGCGCTGGACCGACTGGCCCGCGAGCTCGCCGCGGTCGAACGCATCGACAAGGATCTTGCCACGCAGAAACTGAACAGCGTGCTGCAGAAGGTGGCCTAAAGGCCGCCCGCTCCCGAAAAGCCGAAAAGGCGGCCGACGATCGTCGTGCCGCCTTTTTCATGTCCGGCGTTTAGGTTCCGGAGTTCAGGGCTCGACGGTCTTGATCTCGGATAGGCGCGCGAGTTCGGACTGCGCGTCGACGCCGTTCAGGACCAGCAGCCGTTCCATCTTGAGATCGCGGTAGGGCATCCGCGCCGCCAGCTGGGCCGGCGTGGTCCCGGCCGCAGGGACCACGCGCAGCCGATAGGGCCGAAGCGCCGCGGCCTCCGCATCCGACAGCGTGCGGAACGTGCGGGCAGCATTGACCAGCACCTCGATGCGGCGATCGCGGTCGGGCCCCTCGCTCAACAGATTGAAGAAGCAGATGCGGTCGCCGTGGCGCACCAGCACGTAGCGCGCCTGGCCGAGACTGGTATCGGAGCCGCGCGGCCGGGCTCCGATGGCCGCCGCCGCCCCGCCGATTTCGATTGCCCGGATGTCGGTCGGCGTCGGCTTCAGCGTGTTGCGCATCCATTCATCGAGCGGGCCCGGTACACGATCTAGGGAGCAGCCGAAAAACAGCAGCGACCGGTCGCGTCCGACGCCCAGGACGCCGTCCTGATCATTGAATAACCGGAAATCGGCGGGGGCTTCGAAGGCGAGCTTCAGCTTCGGATGCAGAAAGGCCTGGCCGCGCACGAAGCCCTCGTCAGGCACATCGTCGACCGACATGCCGTCGATCGCTGCCAGATAGGCCGGGCGGGCGGACTCGCCAGTCACCGCCGCGCCGCCGGCCGACAGGGCACCTTTCCTTTCAAAGGGGGCGGGATGGGTCGAGGTGGCGCTGCGCTGATCGAAGGAGTCCGGTGCCTCTCCCAGAAGCTGGGCCTCGAGCGTTGCCTGCTGGCGCAGCCTGTCGATCAGGGAGGCCATCGCGCTGCTACGGTATCCGGCCTGCACGACATAACCGAGCCCGATCCGGTCGGCCTCGAGTTCCTGCTCGCGCGAATAGCGTCGCAAGGCGATCAGCCCGTCGCGCGCCACCGAGCGGCCGACGGTGACCGACCCGGTGGTGGCGGCCGCCTCGACGGCAGCCTCCAGCACACCTTGCCGGGCGCGAGCGCGCTGGGCGGCGTGGCGCTGCGTGAGATGGCCGAGTTCGTGGCCGAGGGCGGCCGCAAGTTCGGCCTCGTCGTCGAGCACGGCGAGGAGCCCACGCGTTACGAAAACATATCCGCCCAGAGCGTGCGCATTGACCACCGGCAGGTCGAGCACGACGAAACGGTAAGTGCCGGTGAGCGCGGAGCTGCGGACCAGCTTCTGGCCGACACGATCAACGTAGCCTTGCAGCGCAGCATCGGGGTAGGCGCCGCCGACCTCCCGTTCGATCGCCGCCGGCAGGACCGGAGGAGACCCTGCAGTAACCGCTGGCTGCGAACTGTTCCCGGCGGCGCAGGCACCAACGGCCAGGAGCAGCGCGACCAGCACCGGAATGCGGCGAAAAAACACTAACCCTCCTTGCCCCCGATCGACCTTAGACGTTCGGCCATGGCGGCGGCAATCGCCGCAGGGCTGGAATGGCGAACGCCGCTATGGCAGTGATGAACGCGGACACAAACATGCCACGCTCAGAGACACCCCTTCGTTCCGACCTTTTCCCGGAGATTTCGCCCTATGCCAGCGGCATGCTGGCGGTCGACGGGCGGCATACTGTCTATTGGGAGCAGAGCGGCAACCCCGAAGGCCTGCCCGTGCTCTTCCTGCACGGGGGCCCGGGCGCCGGATCGGCGCCGGTTCACCGGCGCTTCTTCGATCCCCAATTCTACCGCATCGTGGTCCTCGACCAGCGCGGCTGCGGCCGTTCAATGCCGCTGGGCGAGCTGCAGGACAACACCACCGACCATCTCGTGGCCGACATGCAGAAGCTGCGCAGCTACCTTGGCATTGCCCGCTGGCTGCTGTTCGGCGGTTCTTGGGGCAGCACGCTGGCGCTGGCCTACGGCATCAAGCACCCCGATCGCGTGACGGGCTTCATCCTGCGCGGAATCTTCCTCGGCGCGCGGTCGGAGATCGACTGGTTTCTCCACGGCATGCGCACGATCTTTCCCGAGGCGTGGCGCGACTTTGTGGAACACCTGCCGGAGCATGAGCGCATCGACCTGCTGGGCAACTACTACCGCCGCCTCATCGACCGCAATCCCGACAGCCACCGTCCGGCGGCGCGCGCCTGGAGCCGCTACGAGGCGGCCTGCTCGACGCTCTATCCGACGGCACGCGCGCCGTTCGAGTCGGACCATGGCGGCTTTGCCCTGGCACTCTCCCGCATCGAGGCACATTACTTCGCCCACGGCACGTTCGTGCCCGAAGGCTGGCCGTGGGCGGACCTCGACCGGATCCGCCAGCTGCCGAGCACCATCGTCCAGGGTCGCTACGACATCGTCTGTCCGCCCGTCACCGCCGATGCCTTGGCGCGCGCCTGGCCCGAAGCGCGCTACGTCGTCGTGCCGGACGCCGGCCACAGCGCGCTGGAACCCGGCATCCGAGCGGCCCTGGTGAACGCCACCGAAAGCTTCCGCCTGTCGACCAGCGAAGATCTCTTTGCGCCGAGGTTCCCATGGGAAACGTAAGCCCCAAGCCGATCGACCTGCCGCCGGAACAGACCGGCGCCGCCGCCTGGTACGGCCCCGAGATGACCCGGCGCGACGACTGGCTGATGCCGCTATCGGCCATGGAGATCGCCGAGGTCGAGCAGGCCGCCAAGGCGCTGGTGGCACGCGATGCCGACATCGCGGCAGTGACGGCGCACGACTTTCCGCTGCCCACGCTCGGTCCCAAGCTCAAGGCGCGCGTGCGCGACGAGGTCCTGAACGGCCGCGGCTTTTTGCTGCTGCGCGGCCTGCCCGTCGAGCGCTGGTCGATGCGCGAAGCGGCAACCGCCTACTTCGGCCTCGGTACCCATCTCGGCAGCGCGCGCTCGCAGAACGGCAAGGGCCATGTGCTGGGCCACGTGCAGGATCTCGGCCTCGACGTGAACGATCCCAATGTCCGCATCTACCAGACCAACGAACGCCAGACCTACCACACGGATTCCTGCGATATCGTCGGCCTGCTCTGCCTCAAGACGGCGCAGTCGGGCGGCCTGTCGGCGCTGGTCAGTTCGACCACGATCTTCAACGAGATGCGGCGCCGCAGGCCCGACCTTCTGCAGCTGCTGTTCCAGCCGCTCGCCACCGACCGGCGCGGCGAGGTGCCGGAAGGCCAGAAGCCCTATTTCGAGATCCCCGTGTTCAACTGGCACAAGGGCTTCCTGAGCGCGATCTATCAGCGCCAGTACATCGACTCGGCCCAGCGCTTCGCCGATGCGCCGCGGCTGTCGCCGGCCCAGGTCGAAGCCCTCGACATGTTCGATGCGCTGGCCGGCGACCCCGAGCTCCACTTGTTCATGGAATTCAAGCCGGGCGACGTCCAGCTCGTGCACAACCACACCATGCTGCACGACCGCACCGGCTTCGTGGATTGGCCGGAGCCCGAACGGCGCCGCCACCTGTTGCGCCTGTGGCTCGCGGCCTCCGACGCCCGGCCGTTGCCCGACATCTTCGCCCAGCGCTACGGCGCCGTAACCGTGGGCGACCGTGGCGGCATCATCGTGCACGGCACCAAATTGCACGCGCCGCTTCAGGCGGTCTGACGCAGGTGGTTGACCCGGCCAGTGGTCATCCCTAATTGAAAGCCGCTTGAAGACACCACCTGAAGACGACGAGGGAAGACCTATGGCCAGCGATCCAACCGCGGGCGGCGCCCCGGCGGATATGCCGGTCGCGCCGTCCGATTCCAGCCTCGATATTCCACCCAAGCCGGAGAGCGCGAGCGAGCTGCAGCAGCTCGTCGAACAGCTCCAGGCCGAGAACGCCGACCTGCAGGACAAGCAGTTGCGCGCCCTCGCCGAGGCCCAGAATGTGCGCCGCCGCGCCCAGCAGGACATCGAGAAGGAGCGCAAGTTCGGCATCGAGCGCTTCGCCCGCGATGCGCTCTCGGTGGCCGACAATCTCGGCCGCGCCCTATCGGCGCTGCCGGCCGATCTCGAGTCGGTCGATTCCGCCCTTCGCAACGTGATCGTGGGCATCCAGGCCACCGATCGCGAACTGCAGTCGGTGCTGGAGCGCCATGGCGTCAAGCGCGTCGAGTCGCTTGGCCAGCCGTTCAATGCCGAATTCCACCAAGCGATGATGGAAGTCGACGATCCCTCGGTACCGGCCGGTACGATCGTCCAGGAGCTGATCCCGGGCTACCTGATCGCCGGACGCTTGCTGCGCGCGGCCATGGTCGCGGTCGCCAAAGGTGGCCCCGCGGGCGGACCGACGGTTCGCCCTCCCAGCAACGAAAACTAGACGTCGGCGCGACTGCCAGCGGCAGCCATTTTGGAGTGAATTTCAGCGTCCTTATCGGATCGCACCATTGCAGGCGGCCCTGCAGGACCTATATAGCCCCTATCCTGACCCGGTTTTTCCGGCAGGTAATCACATTTGGGGGGTCGATTTGGCGCCTTTGGGGCCGAGCCGATCCGCCTAGCGAGAGAGTAGCAACATGGCGAAAGTCATCGGAATCGACCTCGGTACGACCAATTCCTGCGTTGCGGTCATGGAAGGCGGCGACACCAAGGTCATCGAAAACTCAGAGGGCGCGCGGACGACCCCGTCGATGGTCGCGTTCACCGACAGCGGCGAGCGTCTCGTCGGCCAGGCCGCCAAACGCCAGGCCGTGACCAATCCGCTGAAGACCCTTTATTCGGTCAAGCGCATGATCGGGCGCCGCTTCGAGGACCCGATGGTCCAGAAGGAAATGTCGCTCGTTCCCTTCAAGATCGTGAAGGCGACCAATGGCGACGCCTGGGTCGAGGCCGCGGACCAGACTTACAGCCCCAGCCAGATCTCCGCCTTCATCCTCGGCAAGATGAAGGAGACCGCCGAGGCCTATCTCGGCGAGAAGGTCGAGCAGGCGGTCATCACCGTTCCAGCCTACTTCAACGACGCCCAGCGCCAGGCGACCAAGGATGCCGGCCGCATCGCGGGCCTCGAAGTCCTGCGCATCATCAACGAGCCGACCGCGGCGGCGCTCGCCTACGGCATGGACAAGCGCAAGACCGGCATCATCGCGGTCTATGACTTGGGCGGCGGCACGTTCGACGTGTCGATCCTCGAGATCGGCGACGGCGTGTTCGAGGTCAAGGCGACCAACGGCGACACGTTCCTGGGTGGCGAGGACTTCGACGTCCGCATCATCGGCTACCTGGCCGACGAGTTCAAAAAGGAGCAGGGCATCGACCTGCGCAACGACAAGCTTGCTCTGCAGCGCCTGAAGGAAGCGGCGGAGAAGGCCAAGATCGAACTCTCCAACTCCAAGGAGACCGAGATCAACCTGCCGTTCATCACCGCCGACGCAAGCGGCCCCAAGCATCTCGTGATCAAGCTGTCGCGCGCCAAGCTCGAGACCTTGGTCGAGGACCTGGTGCAGCGCACGCTTGAGCCCTGCAAGGCGGCGCTCAAGGATGCCGGCCTGCAGGCCGGCCAGATCGATGAAGTGATCCTGGTCGGCGGCATGACGCGCATGCCGAAGGTGATCGAGGTAGTGAAGCAGTTCTTCGGCAAGGAGCCGGCCCGCAACGTCAATCCCGACGAAGTCGTCGCGGTCGGTGCGGCTGTCCAGGCCGCCGTGCTGAAGGGCGAGGTCAAGGACGTCCTGCTGCTCGACGTGACGCCGCTGTCGCTCGGCATCGAAACGCTGGGCGGCGTGTTCACGCGCCTGATCGAGCGCAACACGACGATCCCGACCAAGAAGAGCCAGACCTTCTCGACGGCCGACGACAACCAGACCGCGGTGACCATCCGTGTGTTCCAGGGCGAGCGCGAGATTGCCGCCCAGAACAAGATGCTGGGCCAGTTCGACCTAGTGGGTCTGCCGCCGGCGCCGCGCGGCCAGCCGCAGGTCGAGGTCACGTTCGACATCGACGCCAACGGCATCGTGCAGGTCTCGGCCAAGGACAAGGCCACCGGCAAGGAGCAGCAGATCCGCATCCAGGCTTCGGGCGGCCTCAGCGAGGCCGACATTCAGAAGATGGTGAAGGACGCCGAACTGCACGCCGAGGAAGACAAGAAGAAGCGCGAGCTGATCGACGCCCGCAACCAGGGCGAAGCGCTGGTCCACTCGACGACCAAGCATCTGGCGGAGTTCGGCGACAAGGTGAGCCCCACCGAGAAGGCCGAGATCGAGGGTGCGCTCGAAGGTCTGAAGTCGGCGCTCACGGCTGAGGACGTCGAGGTGATCAAGACCAAGACGAACGACCTCGCCCAGGCGGCGATGAAGCTTGGCGAGGCCATGTACAAGGCCCAGCAGGCCGATGCCGCCTCTGGTATGGGGGCGGGCGCGGCGGCGGGCGACGCGGCAGGCGGCACGAGCCAGGCGAAGGGCGACAAGGTCGTCGACGCCGAATTCGAGGACGTCACCGACAAGAACAAGAAGACAGGCTCCGGCAGCTAAGCCGGTTTAAAACGAGACCAGCCGGCCTCCTGCGCAAACAGGAGGCCGATGTCTGAAAAGCAAGTGGGGGCTGCGTAGAGCGTATGTCGCAAGACTATTACGAGCTCCTCGAGGTCAGCCGAACGGCGAGCGCCGACGACATCAAGAAGGCGTTCCGCAAGCTTGCCATGCAGCATCATCCGGATCGCAATCAGGGTGACAAGGAAGCCGAGAAGAAATTCAAGCTCGTCAACCACGCCTACGACATCCTGAAGGATCCGGAAAAGCGCGCGGCCTATGACCGCTACGGCGCCGCAGCTTTCGAAGGCGGCGCCGGACCGGGCGGCCCCCAGGGTCAGGGTTTCGATTTCGGTTCGGTGTTCGGCGACATCTTCGAGGACATGTTCGGCAGCGGCCGCGGTCGCGGCGGACGCCCCGACACGCGCGGACAGGACCTGCGCTTCAATCTCGACATCACGCTGGAGCAGGCCTACGGCGGCACCGAAGCCACGGTGCGGGTGCCGAGTTCCGTGTCCTGCGAGGTCTGCCACGGCAGCGGCGCGGAGGCCGGCTCCAAGCCACAGACCTGCCCGACCTGCCAAGGCCGCGGCCGTCTCAGGGCCCAGCAGGGCTTCTTCACCGTCGAGCGGACCTGTCACACCTGCAACGGCGCCGGCCAGACCATCGACAAGCCGTGCCGGAGCTGCGCCGGCCAGGGCCGCGTGCGCCGCGACAAGACTCTGAAAGTCAACATTCCCGCCGGCGTCGAGGACGGCACGCGCATTCGCCTTTCCGGCGAAGGCGAGGCCGGCACGCGCGGCGGACCGGCTGGCGATCTCTACGTGTTCCTGTCGGTGCGCCGCCACCAGCTATTCGAGCGCGAGGGCGCCGACATTCATTGCCGGGTGCCGATTTCCATGGTTCAGGTGACGCTCGGTGGCAACATCGAGGTGCCGACGCTGGACGGCAAGATGGCCCGGATCAACATCCCGGCCGGCACCCAGAGCGGCCACCAGTTTCGTCTGCGCGCCAAAGGCATGCCCGTCGTCCGCTCGAGCCAGCGCGGCGACATGTACATCGAGATCAACGTCGAGACGCCGACCAACCTCACGTCCAAGCAGAAGGAACTGCTCAAGGAGTTCGAGAAGGCCGGCAAGACAAGCCCCGAATCCGAGGGCTTCTTCAGCAAGGTGAAGGAAATGTTCGGCGGCTGAGGGAAGCTTCTTCGTCTCGCCGATTTTTGGCACGCCTCGTTGTGCCGAGAACTGTACCGCCCAATGTGCTGCCAACTGCGACTAAGCTCTTGATCGCGCGGCCAAAACGCCGAACGTTGAAGTGTGCCATGCGGATCGGCCGCATTCGGTCATCAGTGTCTGGCTTAACCCCTAGCAGCCGATCTTCTTCGCGACCTCGATGATCGTGTCACCGACGGCGTCCCAGTCGCCCTCGGCCTTGAAGTCGACCTTCTGCTTGGGGCCGTGCTCGTAGGGGCGATTGACGTAGCCCGTCGAGAGGCCGCACTTCTGCGCCGCCGCCAGATCACCGTTGTGGGCGGCCACCAGCATCACCTGATGCGGCTTCAGGTACATGCTGTCGACCACGCCGAGATAGGCCTCGGGATCGGGCTTGTAGTGATGGAAGGTCTCACCCGAGAAGCAGTGATCCCACGGAATGCCGCTGTTCTTGGCCATGTTGATCAAGAGCGCCACGTTGCCGTTGCTGAGCGTGCTCACGACATACTTCTTCTTCATCAGGCCGATGCCCTCAACCGAATCGGGCCACGGCCGCAGTCTGTGCCAGAGATGGGTGAACTCCCACGACCCTTCCTCGCCCGGATGCTTTAGCCCGCGCTTCTTCAGAAGCATCTCGAACGCTTCCTTGTGCAGGTCGTCGATGCGCGTCCACGGCAGCTCGCCCTTGCGCACGCGCGTCATCTGCGGCTGGTAGAGGCCGCGCCAGTCGTCGGCGAAGCTCGTCCAATCGGTTTCCAGTCCGTATTTCTTGCCGAGCGCGGGCAGGTCCGCGATCAGGCTGCCGCGCCAATCCACCACCGTGCCGAACACGTCGAAGATGCAGACCTTCAGGTCCGAAAGATCCTTGCCCATATGTCGTTCCTCCATTTGCGCCAGTGTGGCGTCCCACGACGCGCTTGGGTAGGGTCCGCGCATGGCAATAAGACAGGACACGATCGTCGGCACGGACGGCAAGAGTCGCTGCGGTTGGGCGAGCGCCGATCCGCTGTACGAAAAATATCACGACAAGGAATGGGGCCGTCCGCTCAAGGACGACCGCGCCCTGTTCGAGCTGCTGACGCTCGAAGGCTGCCAGGCCGGGCTTTCCTGGATCACCGTGCTGCGCAAGCGCGAGCACTACCGCAAGGTCTACGACGATTTCGATGCCAAAAAGATCGCGCGCTACACGCCGGCCAAGCTCGCCAAGCTGCTGGCCGATCCCGCCATCATCCGCCACCGCGGCAAGATCGCCGCCAGCGTCACCAACGCCCAGGTCTTCCTCAAGCTGGTCGAGCGCGAAGGCTCGTTCCATCGCTGGCTGCGCAAGGTCGTGGGCGAGCAGCCCAGCACCCGCCCCAAGACGCTGAAGGACGTGCCGGCCCGCACGCCGCAAAGCGATGCGCTCGCCAAGGCACTGGCCAAGGAAGGCTTCAAGTTCGTTGGCTCGACGATCTGTTACGCCTTCATGCAGGCCTCGGGCATGGTCGACGACCATGTCGTGGGCTGCCATCGCCGCAAGGAGTAGATTTTGACCAAGCGTATCTTCATCGCCGCGTTGGGCACCGAGACCAACCAGTTCGTGCCCTTCCCGACCGGCCTGCGCGGCTACCAGGAGCACGGCATCTGGCGCGGCGATGCGACCAGGCACGAGCCGACCAACTTCACCGCGCCGATGCATGTCTGGCGCAAGAAAGCCGAGGAGCGCGGCTGGACCGTCATCGAAGGTCTCGCGACCTTTGCCGCGCCCTCCGGCACCACGGTGCGCAAGGTCTACGAGGATTTCCGCGACGAGGTCCTGGCCGGCGTGAAGGCCGCCCTGCCGCTCGACGCCGTGCTGATTAACGTGCACGGCGCCATGGTGGCCGACGGATACGACGATTGCGAAGGCGACCTGCTCGCGAAGGTGCGCGCCATCGTCGGCCCCAAGGTCGCGATCGGCGCCGAGTTCGACCTCCACTGCCACCTGAGCGCCCTGATGCTCGACAGCGCCGACGTGCTGATCGGCTACAAGGAATACCCGCACACCGACACGATGGAGCGCGCCGCCGAGCTATTCGCGATCATCGCCGACACGGTGGACGGCAAGGTGAAGCCCGTCATGGCGCGCTACGACTGCCGCATGATCGCGCAGTACCGGACCTCGGTACCACCGATCAACGAGTTCGTGGTCCGCATGAAGTCCCTCGAGGGTAAGGACGGCATCCTTTCCGTCTCCTTGAGCCACGGCTTTTCCTTTGCCGACGTCGAGGACGTCGGCACCCGCACCCTCGTGGTCGCCGATGGCAACAAGGAAAAGGCCGAGGCATTGGCGAAGCAGCTCGGCCAGGAGCTGTGGGACAACCGCGAACGCTACGCCACCAAGTACCTCACCATCGCCGAGGCGATGGACCGCGCCGCCTCGCACAACCAGGGCCCGCTGGTGCTGGCCGACCGCGCCGACAATCCCGGCTCCGGCGCGCCCGGCGATTCGACCTTCGTGCTGAAGGCGCTGGTTGCCCGCGAGATCGGCCCGGCGCTGTTCGGCGTGATGTGGGACCCAATGGCCTTCCAGATCGCCGAGGAAGCGGGCGAGGGCGCGCGCATCCGCATGCGGCTGGGCGGCAAGTCCGGCGCGGTGAGTGGCGAGCCGGTCGACCTCGACGTCACGGTGAAGAAGATCGCGCGCAACGTTTTCCAGCCCTACGGACCGGTGATGTCGCCGCTGGGCGACATGGCACTCCTGTCATCGGAGCATGTCGACATCGCGATCTGCACGCGGCGCAACCAGACCTTCCACGCCGACGCCTTCCGTGCCGTCCGCGCCGAGCCCGCCGACTACCGCGTCGTGATCGTGAAGAGCGCGCAGCATTTCTATAACGGCTTCGTGGGTCTCGCGAAGGAGATCCTCTACGTGGCCTCGCCCGGCGCCGCCGACCCCGACGTCACGCGCTGGCCCTACACCAAGCGCAAGACGCCGTTCTGGCCCAAGGTCGCCGACCCCTGGAAGTAGGCTTTTACCGACGCCCCGGTGTCGGAAAAATCGTGTCGGAAAATTCAAGCCGTTGATCGACAAGGCTTTTCGGCGGCCGATTTCCGACACCCGCGTGTCGATAAATGCAAACGCTGCTATGAACGCGCCTCTTCCCTCCTCCCCGGACATTCGAAGCAGCCGCGCATGCGCATGACCAAACCGCCGATCTGGCTGCTGATGAGCGCGACGGTGTCCTCGCAGATGGCGCTCACCATCTTCCTGCCGTCGCTGCCGACCATCGCGAGCGACCTGGGCGTCTCCTACGGCACCGCCCAGCTGACGCTGTCGGTCTATCTTTTTGCCTTCGCCTTTGCCCAGTTGGCCGTGGGTCCGCTCTCCGACAAGATGGGCCGTCGGCCGATCCTGCTGGCCAGCCTCGTCGTGTTCACGGTCGGCAGCATCTGCTGCGCGCTGAGCCCGACGATCGAGACCCTCATCGCCTCGCGCCTGCTCCAGGCCTGCGGCGCCTGCGGCGGCGTCGTGCTGGGGCGCGCCATCGTGCGCGACAGCCGGAGCGGCCCTGAAGCACCGCGGGCGATGGGCTACATGGCCTCTTCGATGGCGCTGGCACCGGCGCTCTCGCCGCTGCTGGGCGGCCAGTTGCTCGGCTTCTTCGGCTGGCAAAGCAATTTCTGGTTCACGGCCGCCTGCGGTTTCGCGGTGCTGGTCGTGGTCTGGCGCATACTCGGCGAAACCGCGCCGAAGGCGCCGCCGCGCACATCAGGCGTGGTGCACGACTACGTCGAGGGCTTCCACGCCATCCTGCGCGAGCGCCGCTTCGTCGGTCTCATGATCGCGACCACCTGCGCCTCGGCCGGATTCAATGTCTTCTTTTCCGGCGGGCCCATCCTGCTGATCCAGGTGATGGGCGTGGCCGCCGAGCTGTTCGGCTGGTTCACGCTCGCCTGGGCGGGCAACTTCGTCCTCGGCAGCCTGGTCTCCAGCCGCCTGCAGGGCCGGGTGAGCAGCCTGCTCCTGATCCCGCTGGGACAATCCATCCTCACCCTGGGCGCAGTGGCGATGATCGCGACGGCCGCGCTGGGCTACGTCACGCCGCTGGCGCTGATCGGGCCGCTGGTCCTGATGGGCTGGGGCAATGGCCTCAACATGCCCAACGCGATGGCGAACGCGCTTGCCGCGGTGCCCGCCAATCGGGTCGGTGCGGCGTCTGCGCTGATGGGCTTCGTGCAGATGATCACCGCCGCGGCGCTGACCCTGCTGGTGGGCTACGTGCCGCACGACACGCAGATGAACATCGGCATCGGCGTCGCCGTGACGGGTATCGTCGGACTGGTCGGCTGGTGGACGTTGGTGCGCCGGCCGCCGGCACGATCAGCCTGACGGGGGCCGCCTGATGGGGCCCGCCCTCAAGTAAGACGATCACGCAGGAGCGCCAGCGTGCGGTGGCGCGCCTCGCCTGCCGCCACTTCGTTGAAGGGCGGGTAGCCCTGGCGGTTGAAGCCGTGCTCGGTGCCCGGGTAGACGTGGATTTCGACCCCCGCCTCCCCACCCAGGCGCGCCCGGATCGCCGCCACCGTGGCCTCGGGGACGTGGGGATCGTCGCCGGCGAAATGCATCAGGATGGGGCAGCCGCGCTTGGCCGCCTCGCCGAGGTGCTGGTCGATCTGGACGCCGTAGTAGCTCACCGCGGCTTCGACCGGCAGGCGGGTGCTGGCCAGGTAGGAGAACTTGCCGCCGAGACAGAAGCCCATCACCCCGACCTTGCCGGTGCAGTCCGGGCGGGCGCGCAGGGACGCCACGATGTCGCCGAGGTCGCGGGCGAACTGGTCGGTGTCGAGCTCTGCCCACAGCGCTCGTGCCTTGGCACGGCCCTCGTCCGTGTAGGGAAGGTAGCAGGCCGCCTCCTGCCGCCAGAAGACATCCGGCGCCAAAGCGATGAATCCATCGGCGGCGTAGCCGTCGGTCACCGAGCGGATGTGCGGATTGGTATTGAACACCTCCGGCAGCACGATCAGGGCCGGCGCCGGTAGCCGCGCGGGCAAGGCCAGATATGCCGCGAACTGCCCGCCATCGGATGCCGTCAGCCTGATCTCCTCACCCATGACTTTTCCTCTCCCGTTTTCGGGCGCCACGATAGACAGCGGGCGGGCTGGATGGACGGATACGCAATCCGCCAAACTGGTCTTTTTCTTAGCCTATTCCTGCTGAACTTGCAACTCTGATTTTCAGACTCTCATAACAGCGGTTCGAGGGCTTCGCGCGTGGTTTTGCCCTCGACCACGGGCACGACCTCGAATTCCACGACCTCCTGCCAGTCGGCGATCCAGCGCTGGAAGGTCGTGATGTCGTCGGTCTCCATGAGCTGGAAGCAGCGGCTCAAATCGGCCGTGACGTAGCTCGCGACGAACTTCAGGCCGTCGGGCAATGCCCGGCCGGCATCGCGCAGCTTGCGGTAGACGGCCTTGCCGTCCTGATTCTTGAACTTCTCGACCACCATGAACAGCATGTCTGACTCCCGCTTTGTCCGGAATGTAGGTTATTGTCGGCCGACAAACACGACAGGAACATACAAATGAAGATCGCCATTGCCGGCGCCGCCGGCCGCATGGGCCAGATGCTGATCCGGCGCATCGCCGCCACCGAAGGCTGCAGCCTGGCCGGCGCCATCGAGGCGGCCGGCAGCAACGTGCTCGGGCGCGATGCATCGGAGGTCGCGGGCCTGGAGAAGGGCGGCGTGAAGATCACGGGCGACAGCGCGGCGGCGATCGGCGCGGCCAATGTCGTGATCGACTTCACCGTGCCAGCCGCCACCGTGGCGCATGCCGGGATTGCCGCCGAGAAGGGCGTCGCCATGGTGATCGGCACGACCGGCCTCGACCCGCAGCAGACGGCGTTGATCCACGCGGCGGCTAAGAAGGTGCCGATCATGTGGGCAGCCAACATGGCGCTCGGCGTCAATGTCCTGATGGCGCTGGTCGAGAAGACCGCGTCGATGCTCGACCCGGGCTACGACATCGAGGTGCTGGAGATGCACCATCGCCACAAGATCGACGCGCCCTCCGGCACGGCGCTGGCGCTCGGCCGCTCGGCGGCGGCGGGCCGCAAGGTCGAGCTCGAGAAGGTCTGGCGCAAGAGCCGCGACGGCCACACCGGCGCGCGGCCCACGGGCGAGATCGGCTTCGCCACCCTGCGGGGCGGCGAGGAGGTCGGCGTCCACACGGTCTACTTCGCCTCCGCCGGCGAGCGGCTCGAGCTGACGCACCGCTCCTTCAGCCGCGAGGGCTATGCGATGGGCGCCGTGATGGCCGCCCAGTGGCTAAAGGGCAAGAAGCCCGGCCTCTACGGCATGAAGGACGTGCTGGGGCTTTAAAAACCTTCTTACCCTGTAGCGCTGAGCCTACATGAATCTCCTACTAAATCCGACGTTGAACAACAATAATCAACGATCGTCACTGACCGCCGGTTGAATCGTGACGGCCGTACACAAACAGTGATATATGCCAATATCTGACTGGGGGAGCGGTCATGATTTCACGACGTACTGCTGTCAGTGGACTTGTTGGACTTGCCAGCGAACGCCTTGCGTTCGGCAAGCGATTGATTAGCGCGGCGTCTGCCCAGACGGAAGCGACGGATCCGATAGGACCTCCGGCTTTCGAAGGTCGAGCCGATTTTGCGAATGCATGGACACTACTTGAGCCTGGATCGGACGTGGCCTTTGGTGACTTCTCCGCCAACTTAGGCGACGGTTACGCGGAGTCATACGGCACGACGGTTTTCAAAGCGGCCGATGACATCCACGAGTACTTTGAGAAGAGGACCAAGAAGACGTTCTCAGGCTGGTTCAACGCTGGCCCAGCTGGTCAAGGTATTTGGGAGGGCGCGAAAATCCACGGCAAGAATGTCGACGAGCACTTTGCGCAATTCTGGAATAATTATACGCAAACTGGACCAGTCAACCTGATGCAAGTCCTCGCCTACGGCTGCAGGCACTATCGTCGCTACAATTCTCTTTGTGGCAAGCGGACGACTAGCTCTGCGTCTGCCCAGCTCGCGGACCACTGTTGAACTGACAGGTAAGCGTCGTGCCTGGCTGTACTCCGCCACCGGCTGCGATGCCAATTCCATTGCTTCCCTGTCCATCGGTGCACGGTGAACCCACTGGGATCGGACTCACTCCGGGCACTCCGGCGTAGCTCTGCGTCTGCCCGGTTCGCGGACCACTATTGAACTGACAGGTAAAGGTGGTTTGAGACCACACGGGCGAGATGCTTAGAGCAAATGCCAGTATGCCGGCAGACCACAGCTTAGAGAAAACTCTCATCACCACCCCCAGTTTATCGACTCATGGTTGCATTGGCGATAGAGGGGTTCAAGCAAAAATCTAGAGAAAGCTGAAGGTCTATGCCGCGGCGCCAACCGAATCGGCTTGAGCCAGCTTTGCGAATTTGCCGGGGTCTGGACGTGCCGGAACCGGCTCTACAGAACTACTAATCCCAGTCGTGCTTGAACTGCGGCGCGCGCATGTCGGCGAGCGCCGCCTTCAGCTGCTCGGCCAGGGCCAGCCGCGCTTCAGGCGACAGAAAGCGGCCGATCACCAGGCGATTGCCCTTGGAAATCACGACCAGCCGGTCCTCGGTCGCGTCGATCCGCAGCCAGTAGGCGTCGAGCCGGTGCTCCTCGCGCTCGCCGTCAGGCGCCACGCGATCGACCAGCAGCTCGCTGTCGGTCAGCACCAGCGTCTCGCTCCGCCGTGCGTCGAGATAGGAGCGCTTGAACAGCCACCACAGCAGCCAGACATCGAGGCCCATGAAGCCCATCACCGGCCACGCGCCCAGGATAAGCATCGGCACGCCGACGAGCAGGTTGGCCGCGATAGCGCCGCGGATCACCCACTTGAAGCCCTCCGGCGAAAGGCTCCGGTGCGGGCTGAGCGAGGTGGCGAAGTGAATCGCGCCTGGGCCAGGGAAGACGGGCGTTTCGGTCATGCTATGAAGCTATATGGCCCTGATGAAGCCCGCCGTCATCCCCGAGTTCTTTGCCCGCCTCGCGGCTGCGATGCTGGAGCCTAGGACCGAGCTGGAATACGAAAACCACTTCCATCTTCTGGTGGCCGTCGTGCTGTCGGCGCAGGCGACCGACGTTGGCGTCAACCGGGCGACGGGGCCGCTGTTCAAGACGATCAAGACACCGGCACAGATGGTCGCGTTGGGTGAGCAGAAGTTGATCGGCCACATCAAGACCATCGGCCTGTTCCGTAACAAGGCCAAGAACGTGATCGCGCTCAGCCATCTCCTGATCGAGCGCCATGGCGGCGAGGTGCCGCGCACGCACGAGGAGCTGCAGGCGCTGCCCGGCGTTGGCCGCAAGACCGCCAACGTGGTGATGAACGTGGCCTTCGGCGAGGCCACCATCGCCGTCGACACGCACATTTTTCGCGTCGGCAATCGCACTGGGCTCGCTCCCGGCAAGAACCCGCTGCAGGTCGAGCTGAAGCTCCTGAAGCGCGTGCCCGAGGAATACCGGATGCATGCGCATCACTGGCTGATCCTGCACGGCCGCTACACCTGCAAGGCCCGCACGCCGCTGTGCCCGGCCTGCGTCGTGAACGACCTCTGCACGTTCAAGGGGAAGACGACTCTGTCATCCTGAGCGGAGCGCCGCAGGCGCGCAGTCGAAGGATCTTGCTTCAACGGGCACATCATTGAAGTTGAGAGAAGGTCCCTCCACTCCGCTTCGCTCCGGTCGGGACGACGAAGGCTACGGTTTACCGCCCAAGCGCCATCGCAAGGCGGGCTCCGAGCAGCTTCCAGATGAACCGGACGGAGAAGCCCGGATAGGCCGGGACGTCGCGCGGGATCGCGGCGGCGTCAGGCGCGAATTTGGTGCAGATGCGCATGTCGACCAGCGGCGGATCTTTTAGGCGCGCCCGATTGATTGGCACCCAGTGCTTCGAATCGTCGAAGGTCAGGGCAATGGCGGAGTTGCAGCAGGTCGCCACGACCCGGTTGGTATCCGTCGTCGGCTTGAGCTTGTGGCTTTGCAGGCGATCGCCGCCTTTGACGCAGCGGATGCGATCCTTGCGGTAGAGGATGTAGGCGACGCCGCCGTCGGCGTCACGCACCTGAGATGCGCCGGGCAGAGCTTCGATGCGGCGCGCGCCTTCCTGGCAATCGTCGCAATAGCAGGCGACGCCCAGGATCGGATCGCCGGTCGCCTCATACTCGACGCTTCCGCAGGCGCAACGAGCAATCATGGGAGGGGCGATCATGCCAACGCCCTCAAGCCAGCCCGCAACGCATCGGCGTCCTCGGGCAGCTTTTCGATCCGGCCATGCTCGCGCTTCCAGATCGGCAGCGCGGTCGCCAGCAGGCGATGGCCTGCGCCCGTCAGAGCGAGACGGCGGCCGCGCCGGTCGGCTGGGTCGACCTTGATCACCAGAAGGCCATTGCGTTCGAGCGGCTTCAGCGCCGCCGTCAGGGTCGTGCGATCCATCGCCAGCAGGCTCGCGACCGAGCCGATCGACGGCGGCTCTGGCCGGTTGAGCGACATCAGCAACGAGAATTGGCCGCTGGTGAGACCGAGCGGCCGAAACATGTCATCGAAATGACGCGCCAGCACACGCGCGGTGCGCTGTGCGGCAAGGCACAGGCAACTGTCGCGGACATGCTCCGTTGTTTCGTAGTCGACGGTGGGGCGGACGGTGGTCGCCTTTGACATGCCGCAATAATGTTGATATCAACTTATTATGTCAAGACCGATCGAGGAGGAAAGATCATGACCTACGTGCAGGGTTTCGTGGTGCCGGTTCCCGCCACGAACAAGGAAGCCTACCGCAAGCTCGCCGCCGATTTTGCCCCGATGTTCAAGGAATTCGGCGCGACCCGTCAGGTCGAGGCGTGGGGCGATGACGTGCCGGACGGCAAGGTCACCGATTTCAAGGGCGCGGTGAAGGCCAAGCCGGGCGAGGTCGTGGTCTTCTCGTGGCTCGAATATCCCAACAAGGCGGTGGCCGATGCCGCAGGCGAGAAGATGATGAGCGATCCGCGCATGAAGGAGATGGGCGCGTCGATGCCGTTCGACGGCCAGCGCATGATCTTCGGCGGCTTCACGCCCATGATCGACGAGCGCAGCGGAAGCAAGACGGGCTATGTCGACGGCTGCCTGGTGCCGGTGCCGGTCGGCAATAAGGAGGCCTATCGCGAGATGGCCGTCAAGACCGCGGCGCTGTTCAAGGAATACGGCGCCACCCGCGTGGTCGAGGCGTGGGGCGACGATGTTCCCGACGGCAAGGTCACCGACTACAAGGGCGCGGTGAAGGCCACCGGCGACGAAAAGGTCGTCTACTCCTGGATCGAATGGCCATCCAAGGAAGTCCGCGACGAAGGCTGGAAGAAGATCATGGCCGACTCCCGCATGCATGCGGGCACCATGCCCTTCGACGGCAAGCGCATGATCTACGGCGGCTTCGCGCCGATCTTCGACGCCTAGGCCGCTTCGTCGATCTTGTCGGTCTCGTTGTCGACGATGACGGCCGTCTCGAAATAGCGAATGTCCGGCGGAGCGCCATAGCGCTCCGCGATATAGGCCTGCCATTGCGGTGTGTAGACGGCCTCGGCATCGGCGCGGCTCTTCCAGAGATAGACGCCGCCGCCGATCCGCTTCTCGTCGTCGAAGAGGTAGTACTTTCGCACCAGCCCCTTCATGCCGCGATACTTGGGCGCCGAGCCTTTGAAAAGCTCGGCGGCCTTCTTCGAATCGATTCCGTCCGGCAGCTTGAAGTTCACGATGGCGGTGATCATGCGGCCCTCCTCAGATCTGGGCGCGCTCCTCGCGCACCCGCCAGAGCAGCACGAAGCCTAGCACCAGGAAAACAGCCACGCACGCCATGCCGAGCCGTGTCGAGCCTGTCGCCGCCGTGACGATGCCGATGGCGAGCGGCGCCATCCAGGCGGTGGCGCGGCCGGAGAGGGCGAACAGGCCGAAGAACTCGCCCGACATCTCGCGCGGCGCCAGCCGGCCGATCAGCGTGCGGCTGGCCGCCTGCATCGGCCCCATGCAGAAGCCCAGGAGCAGCGCGAAGCCCATCAGGGTCTTCTCCTGCAGCGAACCGAACAGGCCGCGCGTCGGGCTGATGGGATCGGCGGGAATGACGTAGAGCACATGATTAGCGGTAACGCCGACGATGCCCAGCGTGGCCACGATCACGCCGGCGATGGCGAACTGCACCGTGCGCTTGCTGCCGATCCAGTCGTCGAGCCGGCCACCCAGGAAGGCGCCGGGAATAGCGAACACGGTGAGGATGATGCCGAAGATGCCGAGGGTCACCGTGCTCCAGCCGAAGGTCGCGGCGGCATAGACGCCGCCGAAGGCGATGATGGCGGCGAGCCCGTCGTTATAGAGCATGAAGGCGATCAGGTAGGTAGCTGCGTTCCGGAAGCTGCCGAGGCGGCGTACCGTCGAGACCAGCGAGGCGCCACCTTGCTTGGCCGCCGCCCAGAGCGGCATGCGTCGGGCGCCGGCTGAATCGGGCGTGAAAAAAAACATCGGCAGCACGAACACTGCGAGCCACAGGGCCGACGCGGGCCCGACCAGTCGCTCGAGCTCGTGACTCTGGACATCGAGACCGAACAGCGGCGTGTCGTTGTTGACGGCCAGGCCGAACATCGCCGGCATGCTGACGGCCAGCACCAGGAACAGCGAGACGAGGCCGCCGCAGTAGCCCAGGCCCCAGCCGAAGCCGCTCAGCCGGCCCATGCGCTCGGGGCTGACAATGCCGGGAAGCTGCGCATTGTTGAACACGATCGACATCTCGGCGCCGACGGTGGCCGCGATCACCGCCCAGCTGATCGGCAGGATCAGGTCGGGCCGGTTGGGATAGGCGAACCAGAGGCCGGCGCAGCCCACGGCGAGCAGGAGCTGGAAGGCGAAGATGTAGGGTTTGCGCCGGCCGCCGGCGTCCGCCATCGCGCCCAGGAAAGGACTCATCAGCGCGATCAGGATGCCCGAGGCGGATTGTGTAAAGGCCCAAGCCGACTGGCCCTTCACCGGATCGCCGACCAGCACGTTGGCGAAGTAGGGCGCGAAGATGAACGTCGTGATGATGGTGAAGAAGGGCTGGTTGGCCCAGTCGAACAGGGCCCAGCTGAATTGGCCGAGCTTCGAAGCTTCCTTGGGAGTGGCGGTCATGTGCCGTCACTATGCCCGAGAATGCGCTTCGACAATTGCCAGATCGCGTCGCGATTTGTGGGCGAAAAGACCTTCGTCATGGCGTCCTGCCAGGGCAACCAGAGTTGCGCCACATGCTCGGCCGGATCGAGGGTCGCGACCGTGAGCTCGGGCACCTGGAAGGAGAAGACATGCTCGACATTATGGGTGACACCGGGGGCGTAGCGGCCGCGCCACTGCGCCCAGATCTCGTAGCGGTTGGTGAGCTGCAAGTCGGTCAAAGTGCCGATCGCGAAGCCGGTTTCCTCTAAAAGCTCACGCCGCGCCGTGGCCTCGAAGTCCGGATCGTCGGGTTCGCGGGAGCCGGTCACGGACTGCCAGAAGCCGGTTCCTGTCCGCTCCAGCAGCAACACGTCGAGCCGGGGCGTATGGACCACGACCAGGACCGATTCTGGGAGCTTGAAGGTCATCGGGGGCAGCATATAAGGTCCCGCGGCAGAATTCCGAGGGGACAATGAGCAAGCAGCTACAGGCCACCATCGATGCGGCGTGGGAAAAGCGCGACGCCATCAGCAGCGCCACCAAGGGCGAGGTCCGCGAGGCGGTCGAGACGGCGATCGCCGGCCTCGATGACGGGTCCTTCCGCACCGCCGAGAAGATCGGCGACGAGTGGGTCGTGCATCAGTGGCTGAAGAAGGCCGTGTTGCTCTCCTTCCGGCTCTACGATTCGGTGCCGATGGACGGCGGCGCATCGTTCCCTGGCCTCGGCGCCGCGCCCTGGTTCGACAAGGTGCCGCTCAAGACAACCGGCTGGAACGCCGCGAAGTTCGCCAAGGCGGGCTTCCGCGCCGTGCCAGGCTCGATCGTGCGCCGCGGCTCCTACATCGCGCCCTCGGTCGTGCTGATGCCGTCGTTCGTCAACCTCGGCGCCTATGTCGACAGCAGCACCATGGTCGACACCTGGGCGACCGTCGGCTCGTGCGCCCAGATCGGCAAGAACTGCCACCTCTCGGGCGGCGTCGGCATCGGCGGCGTGCTCGAGCCACTGCAGGCCAACCCGGTGATCATCGAGGACAATTGCTTCATCGGCGCCCGCTCCGAGGTCGTCGAAGGCGTGATCGTGGGCACCGGCGCGGTGCTGTCGATGGGCGTGTTCATCTCGGCCACGACCAAGGTGGTGGATCGCGCGACCGGCCAGATCCATGTCGGCAAGGTGCCGCCCTATTCCGTCGTGGTGCCCGGCAATATCGGCGGCGGCCCCGACCGGCCCTCGACCTACTGCGCCGTGATCGTGAAGACCGTCGACGAGCGCACGCGCTCGAAGACGTCCATCAACGAGCTGCTGCGCGACTGAGCGTGGCCAGTGGCGCCATGGGCCGCCTGCTCTGGCGCGGCGACAAGCTGCCGGCAACTGCCGGACGCATCGCCGTCCCAAGCGAAGTGGTGAAGGAACTCGACGCGGTCGTGGCGGCGCTCGACCGCGATCCGCTACCGCTACTCGTCCTGCGCCCCGACGATTTTGCCCTAAAGGCCTCGCGCGCCTTCATGCGCGAGGTGAAGCGCACCATCGACAAGGGGCCAGGCTTCGCCATCGTCGACCGCCTGCCGGTCGATCGCTGGTCGCAGGACGGTGCGAAAGCCGTGTGGTGGTTGCTGGCGTCGCTCGTCGCGCGCCCGGTCGCCCAGAAGTGGGACGGCACCTCGATCTATGACGTCACCGATCTCGGCAAACCACCCGGCAACGGCGTGCGGCCCGACGTCACCAACTACGAGCAGAACTTCCATACCGACAACAGCTACAACAACGTGCCGCCGCACTATGTCGGCCTGTTCTGCATCCGCACGGCAATGGAAGGCGGCGTGAGCGGCATCGTGAGCTTCGCCACCGCGCACGAGGAGATGCGCAAGCGTCATCCCGATCTGCTTCAGCGCCTCTTCCAGCCGTTCTACTTCGACCGCCAGCGCGAGCACGCGCCGGACGACCTCATGACCACGCACCATCCTATGTTGGAACGCCAAGAGGATGAGGGTGGGGGCGAACGGTTGACCGCGCGCCTGTCGTATTTCCAGGTAAAGAACGGTTATAAGCTCGCCGGCATCGATCTCGATCCCGAGGGCAAGGCGGCGATAGAAGCCTTCGAGGCGATCCTGAACGAACCGGGACTGGCCGCCCGCTTCCATTTCGAGCCGGGCCAGATCCAGCTCATCGACAATCGCGCGCTGGGCCACAGGCGCACGGCATTCAAGGACTGGCCGGACGCCGCGCGCAAGCGCCTGCTGATCCGGCTGTGGCTGCGCGACAACGGCGGCCGTGCCTACAACGGCTGAGTTATCTGGTCGTCTCGCCGGACAAACAATTACCTCATGCTGAGGAGGGCGCGTAGCGACCGTCTCGAAGCATGCGCTACCCGCACCCCGCCTGTTGCCCATCCTTCGAGACGGCCCTTCGGGCCTCCTCAGGATGAGGTGTGCGCGCTCAGACCAAGTGACGCTTCCACTCCGGCTGCTTCTTCAGGTGGGCGCCTTCCTTGGCCAGGATCTTGGCGGTGCGCTCGGGCGCGAAGCCCAGCTCGACAAAAGCAGGTCCGACATTGGCGACCTCGCGATAGTCGGCGATCTTGCCGTCGCGCAGCGTCATCATCGAGCAGCCCTCGAAACCCACGCGCTTGCCCTTGGCCTCGGGCAGCTTCGAGACGTAGCTGAAAGTGTAGTAGGCATAGAGCATGCCGCCGTCGCTCACCGGTCGGTGCATCTCCCAGCGGAACTCGTGCGCCGTGCGATAGAACCAGTCGTCGATCATCTCGGCGATCTTTTCACGCCCCTTGAAGTCGCCGTAGAAGACATCGTGATAGACGCCGTCCTCGGCGAACAGGCTGGCGAAGCCCTTGCCGTCGCGGTTTTCGACGGCGGCGCAGAAGGCCTTCAGCAACGCTGAGATTTCCATCGTTATTCCTCCCGGATTAGCTGCAATCATGACTAAACTGACGCTCGCGGCAAGGGAGGAACCTGGACATGAGTTTCTGGATCATTGTCGGCATTCTGGTGGCCATCGGCCTGTGGCTGATCGCCGTCTACAACGGCCTGGTCGGCAGCCGGAACCAGTCGCAGACGGCGTGGAGCCAGATCGACGTGCAGCTGAAGCGCCGCCACGATCTCATTCCCAATCTCGTGCAAGTGGTGAAGGACGCCATGGGCTACGAGCAGGAGACGCTCACCAAGATCGTCCAGGCCCGCAACAATGCCGTGGCGGCGAGCGGTCCGGCGCAGGCGGGGCCGGCCGAAGCCGCGCTGACGCAGGCCACGCGCGGTCTCTTCGCCTTGATGGAGAACTATCCGCAGCTCAAGGCCAACGACAACGTCAAGCAGCTGCAGGAAGAGCTGACGACGACCGAGAACAAGATCGCCTTCGCACGCCAGTTCTATAACGACTCGGTGAACAACTATAACACCCGCCGCCAGAGCTTCCCGCCCGTGCTTGCCGCGGCTTCGCTAGGCTTCGGGCCGATCGAACTGTTCAACATGCCCGAGGCCGAGCGCGAAGTGCCCAAGGTCGCGCTGCGTTAAGAGCGCATGAGCGCCACCGCCGACTTCGTCGCCGCGCAGAAGCAGAACCGGCGCAATACGTTCCTGTTGCTGGTCGCCCTGACGGTGCTGGCCGCCGCCACCGGCTACATGGTCGGCTGGCTGGTGGAGGGCGAGGCTTCCGACACAGTGCCGCTTCTCAGCACGTTGGGGCTGGCGGCCGCCGGGCTGATGGCCGTCGTCAGCGTCGGATGGAGCGCGCTCTCGCTGGCGTTCGGCGACAAGCTCGTGCTGGCGCTCGCAAGCGCCAAGGACATCACCCAGGCCGAGGCGCCGCAGCTCTACAATGTGGTCGAGGAGATCTCGATCTCTTCAGGCGTGCCGATGCCCAGGGTCATGGTGCTCGAGACCGATGCGCTCAATGCTTTCGCGACCGGCAATCGGGTGGGCCTCGGCACCATCGTGGTGACGCGCGGCCTGCTCGACACGCTCAGTCGCGACGAGCTGCAGGGCGTGGTGGCACATGAGATGGCCCATCTCGCCAACCTCGACACGCGCTACATGGTGGTGGTCGGTGTCACCGTCGGCCTGATCGCGCTGGTTTGCGACATGCTTTTGCGCACCATAGCCTGGGGCGGTTCGGGCCGCAGCACCAACGACAAGAAGGGCAGCTCGGGCGGCGGCTTGCTGATCATCCTGCTGATCGTGGTCGCGATCTTCGCGCCGCTCGCCGCCAAGGCGGTTCAGATGGCGGTGTCGCGCCAGCGCGAGTATCTTGCCGATGCGACGTCGGTGCAGTTCACGCGCAATCCCAACGGGCTCATCTCAGCCCTCGGCAAACTTGCCGAGAAAGCCGCCCCCTTTCCCGGAGTGAGTCGTGCCACGCAGCATCTCTTCATCGTCAATCCCGTGCAGACCTTCACCAGCAAGACGCCAGCGCTTCTGGCCACGCACCCCGACATCGAGGATCGCATCGCTCGCCTGCGCAATCTGGGCAGCTAGCGCGGGCCTTGCCATCGCCTTCGACCTGCAGGGCCATCGCGGTGCCCGCGGCCTCGCACCGGAGAACACGCTGGCGGGCTTCAAGGTGGCCCTCGATCTCGGCGTCAGCACGCTCGAGACCGACCTCGCGATAACCAAGGACGATCAGGTCGTGATCAGTCACGATCCGCTCCTCAATCCAGACCTGACGCGCGGCCCGGACGGGCAGTGGCTGGCCGCCGCGAGGCCCGTGATCCGCTCCCTTACGTTGGCCGACCTCGCGCGCTACGACATCGGGCGACTCAATCCGGCGAGCAAGTACGGGCAGCAATGGCCCGAGCAGAAGCCGGTCGACGGCCAGCGTTTTCCGACACTCGCCGAGTTCTTCTCGATGGCCGGCCCCAGCGTGCGCTTCAACATCGAGATCAAGACCGATCCCAACAAGCCTGACCTCACGATCGATCCCACGCAGTACGCAGCGCTCGCCGTCGATGCCCTCCGCAAGGGCAAGGCCACGGAGCGCAGTACGATCCAGTCGTTCGACTGGCGCGGCCTTCTGGAGGTGAAAAAGCTGGCACCCGAGATCGCCACCGGCTGTCTCACCATCGAGAGCAACAACTTCGACACGGTACAGCGCGCGAACGGCCGGCCGTCGCCCTGGCTGGGCGGCCTCGACCTCGCGGCGCACGGTGGATCGCTGCCGCGCCTGGCCAAGGCCGCCGGCTGTGCCACATGGTCGCCTTTCTGGCGCAATGTCGACGCAGGCAACGTGAAGGAAGCCCAGGCGCTCGGCCTGAAGGTGGTGCCCTGGACCGTGAACGTGCTGGCCGAGATGGCCCGGCTGATCGACCTGGGCGTCGACGGCCTGATCACCGACTATCCGGACCGGGCGCTGCCCGTTCTTGCCGCCAAGGGCCTGAAGGTCCGCTAGGCGGTTGACTCTTCCCATCGTGTGTTCTGTATACAGAACCCATGCGCCCGTTTGCCCCCGAACCCGACCTCTCCGAACGTATCCACGACGCCGTTCTCAACGCCATCTGTTCCGGCGAGCTGAGATCGGGCGCCCGCATCACCCAGGAGGAGCTGGCGCAGCAGTTCGGCGTGTCCCGCCAGCCGGTCTTGCAGGCGATGATGCTGCTCCGTCGCGAGGGCTTCCTGATTGACGCCGGCCGCAAGGGCGTGTGCGTGGCCCCGCTCGACGTCGAGCAGGCCAACAATCTCTATTACGTGCGCGCGGCCCTCGACGGGGCGGCGGCACGGCTGGCCGCCACGCGCTACACGCCGGCACTCGCCCATCGCGGTCGCCTGCTGATCGATGTCGGCCGCCGCGCCGTGGCGAGCGGCAACATCCCCTTCGTGATCGAAGCCGATATCGACTTCCACTTGTTCGTCTACGAGGCCTCCGGCAATCCGCTGATCGCCGAGACGGCGCAGCCGCACTGGCAGCACATGCGCCGCGTCATGGCGGCGGTGCTGAGCGAGGACGATCTGCGAGTGAGTGTCTGGGACGAGCACGAAGCGATCCTGCGCGCCTTCGAGGCCGGGCAGGTCACTGAAGGCGAGGCGCTCTGCCGCAAGCACACCGAACAGATGGCCGGCATTCTCACCGGGCGTCTGAAGGACGTGATTTCGCGCGCGGCGTAAGCCCGACCCTACAAGTACGAAGCAAAGGAGGAACCGCCATGAAGCTCACCCCGGAGCAACTGAAGCAGTTCGACGACGACGGCTATCTCTTCTTCCCGAACTATTTCTCCCCGGAAGAAACGGCGATCCTGAAGTCGGAGATCCCCGGGGTCTTTGCCCAGCGTCGCGAGGAGAACGTGCGCGAGAAGACCGGCGATGTGGTCCGCACCGCCTTCGCCGTGCACACCTATCACCCGGTGTTCGAGGCGCTGGTGCACAGCCCGCGCTTCGTTGAGCCAGCCGAGCAGCTGCTCAAGGACAGGACCTACATCCACCAGTTCAAGATCAACGGAAAGGCCGCCTTCGACGGCGACGTCTGGCAGTGGCACCAGGATTACGGCACCTGGAAAGCCGATGACGGCATGCCTGAGGCGCGAGCCATGAACCTCGCGGTGTTCGTCGACGAGGTGAACGAATTCAACGGGCCTCTGTATTTCATCCCGAAGAGCCACAAGAAGGGCGCGATCGAGGCCAAGCACGACCTCACCACGACGTCGTACCCGCTGTGGGTGATCGACAACGACGTTATCGCCAAGCTGGTGAAGCAGGGCGGCATCGTGGCCCCCAAGGGCCCTGCGGGCTCCGCGATCTTTTTCCATGGCACCCTGGTGCACGGCAGCCCGCCCAACATGTCGCCGTGGGACCGCCAGATCATCTATGTGACCTACAATTCCGTGCAGAACGCCATCACCCGCTACAAGCGCCCAGCCCATATCGCCCATCGCGATTTCACGCCGCTTGACGCCTGGGAAGACGATTGCGTGACGCGTGCCTCACACCGTAAGGCCGCGGCGGAATAGCCAAGAAACTCCGGAGGAAACAATGAGTCTCCATCGCATGCTCATGGCCCGCGCGGCCGAAGCCAAGCCGCTGCGCATCGGCGTGATCGGCGCCGGCAAGTTCGGCTCGATGTACCTGTCGCAGATTCCGACGACACCGGGCATCCACCTGCTGGGCATCGCCGACCTCTCGCCGCCCCGCGCGCGCGAGAACCTGGCGCGGCTGGGCTGGAAGCCCGAGGTCACGGGAGCAACCTCCTTCGCCGAGGCTCGCAAGCACGGCAGCACCTACCTCACCGAGGACTGGCGCGCCCTGGTCAACCATCCCGAGATCGACATCATCGTGGAATCGACCGGTGATCCGATCGCCGCCGTCGAGCATGCGCTGGAGGCTTTCAAGCACGGCAAGAGCGTGGTGATGGTGACGGTCGAGGCCGACGCCTTCTGCGGTCCCCTGCTGGCCAAGCGCGCCGCGCAAGCCGGCGTGATTTATAGCCTCGCCTATGGCGACCAGCCGGCGCTGATTTGCGAGCTGGTCGACTGGGCGCGCACCTCGGGCTTCGAGGTGACGGCGGCCGGCCGCGGCCACAAATGGCTGCCGCACTTTGCGCAGTCGACGCCCGAGACGGTATGGAAATACTGGGGCCTGAACGAAGAGCAAGCCAAGCGCGGGGGCTTGAATCCCAAGATGTTCAATTCCTTCCTCGACGGTTCCAAGCCCGCCATCGAGAGCACCGCTGTCGCCAACGCCACCGGCCTCACGCCGGCGCCGGATGGCCTCGCCTTCCCGCCCTGCTCGGTCGAGGACCTGCCGTTCGTGATGCGGCCGATCTCCGAGGGTGGCCAGCTCCATCATAAAGGCCAGGTCGAGGTCGCCTCCTCGCTGGAGCGCGACGGCCGCGCCATTCCCTACGAGATCCGCAAGGGCGTGTGGGTCGTGTTCGAGGCCGCCACCGACTACCAGAAGAACTGCTTCGAAGAGTACATGCTCTGCACCGATCCCTCGGGCCGCTACTCCGTCATGTACAAGCGCTGGCACCTGATCGGCCTGGAGGTCGGCATGTCGGTGGCCTCGATCGGCCTGCGCAAGGAGCCGACCGGCTGCCCGATCGGCTTCCATGCCGACGTGATCGCCACCGCCAAGCGCGACCTCAAGCCCGGCGAGATGCTGGACGGCGAGGGCGGCTACACCGTCTACGGCAAGCTGTTCCCGGCCGGGAAGTCGACGGGTCTCGGCAGCCTCCCCCTCGGCCTCGCCCACAATGTGAAGCTGCTGAAGCCGATCAAGGCCGGCCAGTCGCTCACCTACGCCGACGTGGCGATGGACGAGACGCTGACGGCCGTGAAGATCCGCCGCGAAATGGAACGGGATTTCGCGCCGGCTGCGGCCAGGATCGCTGCCCAGTAGGTTTTCCGGCGACGAGTGCCCTGAGTTCGTTTGACGTCACCAAATGTTCATGTGAAAGTCATATGAACGAAAAGAAAGGTCTCTACTGTTCATTCGAACAATGCAGACCGAACGGGACAGGAAACGGGCACAGGATCCGGCAATGCTGGCGGAAGATCGCGCGCGCGCCATCGTGGAGCTCGTCCGCACGGACGGATTCCAGGCCATCGACACGCTGGCGCTCCAGTTCGGAGTGACGCCGCAGACGATCCGCCGTGACGTGAACCTGCTGTGCGACCGTGGCCTGCTGCGCCGGCGCCATGGCGGGGTCGAGCTGCCGCCCGAAGGCGAGAACCTCGCCTACCCGGCCCGCCAGGTCCTGAACATCGACGCCAAGCGCCGCATCGCGCAGCTCGTGGCGCGCGAGGTGCCCGAAGGGGCCTCGCTCTTCTGCGGCATCGGCACCACGCCCGAGCAATGTGCGCTGGCGCTTGCCGACCATTCAGGCCTGCGCGTGATGACCAATAATCTCAACGCCGCGCTGGCCCTCAGCCGTAACGCCTCGTGCGAGATCACCGTGGCGGGCGGGCGTTTGCGCAATCTCGACCGCGACGTGGTCGCAGGCGATGCGCACGGCTTCTTCAGCCGGTTCGCCGTCGACATCGGCATCTACGGCGTCGGCGGCGTGTCCGACGACGGCACGCTGCTCGATTTCAGCACCGACGAAGTGACCATGCGTAGCGAACTGGCGCAGCATTGCCGGCAGCGCTTCCTCGTCCTCGATCATTCCAAGTTCGGTCGCGGTGCCACCGTGCGCGGCGGCCATGTCGCCGAGGCGAGCATCGTCTTCACCGATCGCCCGGTTCCCGCCGCCATCGCCCAGCTGCTGCACGATGCCAGAGTGCGTCTCGTGTTCTGGTCCGACGACGTTTCCAACGCTTCAACAAGTCAAACAAGGAGGGGCTGATCCCATGTTGAAACATCTCGCATTTGCCGCAGTACTCAGCATCGCCGCATTGGGCACCGTGACGGATGCCGCCGCCCAGCAGCGGGCCATCTGCTACAACTGCCCGCCGGAATGGGCCGACTGGGGCTCGCAGCTCAAGGCCATCCAGGCCAAGCTCGGCATCCAGGTACCGCCCGACAACAAGAACTCGGGCCAGGCCATCGCCGCGCTGATCGCCGAAAAGGCCAACCCGGTAGCCGACGTCACCTATCTCGGCGGCATCGCCGCCGACCCAGCCAAGGATGCCGGCGTGCTGACGCCGTACAAGCCGAAGAACTGGGAGAAAATCCCGGCCGACCTCAAGGATCCCGACGGCAACTGGTTCACGATCCACTCCGGCACCTTAGGCCTGTTCGTGAACAAGGCTGCGCTCGGCAACAAGCCGGTGCCGCAGAGCTGGGCCGACCTCTTGAAACCCGAATACAAGGGTCTCGTCGGCTATCTCGACCCGACCTCCGCGGCGGTCGGCCAGCTGGGCGTCATGGCGATCAACCTCGCGCTCGGCGGCACCTACGACAATCTCGATCCGGCGATCAAGTACTTCAAGGAGCTGGCCAAGAACCAGCCGATCGTGCCGAAGCAGACGTCCTACGCCCGCGTCATCTCCGGCGAGATCCCGATCCTGCTCGACTACGACTTCAACGCCTATCGCGGCCAGTACAAGGACAATGCACCGGTGCAATTCGTCATCCCGAAGGAAGGCACGCTGGTGTTCCCCTACGTGATGGGCCTGGTGAACAAGGGTCCCAACCCGGACAACGGCAAGAAGGTGCTCGATTTCGTGCTGTCGGACGAGAGCCAGGCGATGTGGGGCAACGCCTATCTGCGCCCGGTGTTCGCCGACAGACTGTCGGCCGAAGCCAAAGCCAAGTTCCTGCCCGATGCCGAGTATGCCCGCGCCAAGGCAGTGGACCTGAAGAGCCTGGCGAAGGCGCAGGCCCAGATCGTCGAGCGTTACCGCAAGGAAGTGAACTGACCGACACTTCGACATCGAAGGCGCGGCGGGACGGTCACTCGGCCGTCCCGCCGATGCGCGTCTGAGGAATTGCCCCGCATGCGGCCCGAAACCCGCCGATTAGTCCTCCTGTTGCTTCCGGCTGGCGTGTTCTTCGCGGCCTTCTTCCTGCTGCCAATGGCGCAGCTTTTCTTCATCGGCGGCAGCGGCAAGACCGGCTGGGCCGCCTACGCCGCCATCCTCACCGATCTCAACTACTTCAACAGCCTCGTCTCCACGCTGGGCGTCGCTGCCGCCACGACGATCGTGACGCTGGTCATCAGCGGCATTTCTGGTGTCTTCCTGCAGCGTCACAGGTTTCCCGGAAACGCCGCGCTGGTGGCGATGCTGACTTTCCCGCTCGCGTTCCCCGGCGTGGTGATCGGCTTCATGGTGATCATGCTGGCCGGCCGCCAGGGGCTGATCGGCCAGGTCAGCCAGGCCATCACCGGCGACAAGGTGGTGTTCGCCTATTCGATGGCCGGCCTGTTCATGGGCTACGTCTATTTCTCGGTGCCGCGCACCATCCTCACCGTGATGGCGGCGGCCGAAAAGCTCGACCCCAAGCTGGAAGAGGCCGCCCGCTCGCTCGGCGCCTCGCCCTGGCGAGTCGCCTTGGATGTGATCATTCCCGGCCTGAAGCCGGCCTTCATCTCGGCCGGTGCGATCTGCTTCGCCACTGCCGTCGGCGCCTTCGGCACGGCGTTCACCCTGGCCACCCGCATCAACGTGCTGCCGATGGTGATCTATACCGAATTCACCCTATCGGCCAACATCGCCATGGCGGCGGCACTGAGCTTCGTGCTGGGCGCCGTCACCTGGGCGGTATTGGCGATCGCACGCACGGCCGCCGGATCCACTGTCGCGGCCGCAGGATGATGCCGTGAAGAACAAATGGCTCTTCGCCCTGCAGCTCGGCTTTACCCTGCTGGTCTGCGCCTTCCTGATCGTGCCGGTGATCCTCTCGATCCTCGCCGGCCTGACCGTGAACTACCTGGTCGGACTGGAAAGCGGGCTGACCTTGCGCTGGGTCATCGAGGTGTGGAACGGCTATCGCGACACCATCTTCCTCTCTATTGGCATCTCGCTCGCCTGCCTCGCCGTTACACTCGTCATCGGCATTCCCGCCGCTTACGTGCTGGCCAAGCGCCAGAACGCGTTCACACGCGCGATCGAGGAGCTTCTGGTGATGCCGGTGGCGGTCCCAGGCCTCGCGACCGCGCTGGCCCTGATCGTCACCTACGGCGGCCTGCCGGGCTTCCGCACTTCGTGGCTCTTCATCCTCGTGGGCCACGTGCTCTTCACGCTGCCCTTCATGGTGCGCAGCGTGCTCGCCGTGCTGAGCGCCATCGATCTCAAGACGCTGGAGGAAGGGGCCGCCTCGCTGGGTGCCGGCTTCTGGCCGCGCTTCCGCGACATCGTTCTGCCCAATTGCCGGACCGGCATCCTCGCCGGCTCGCTGATGGTGGTGACGCTCTCGATGGGCGAATTCAACATGACCTGGCTGCTCCACACGCCGTTCACCAAGACGCTTCCGGTTGGTCTTGCCGACGCCTATGCGTCGCTGCGTCTGGAGATCGGCAGCGCCTACACCCTGGTGTTTTTCCTGATGATCATGCCGCTATTGCTGGCGTTGCAGGCCTTTGCCAAGCCGCGTCCGAAGAAGTTCGTGGCGGAGGAAACGGAATGATGACCGAAACCAGCAAGCCACTCGCGATCGCGCTCGAGAACTGCGCCAAGACCTTCCCCGACGGCACCAGAGCGCTCGAGCCGCTCGACTTCGCTATCGAAGCCGGCGAGACCGTCGTGTTCCTCGGGCCCTCCGGCTGCGGCAAGACCACGACCTTGCGCATCATCGCCGGACTGGAGGAGCCCGATGCGGGCGGCCGGGTCCTGTTCGACGGCGAGGACGTCACGCACCTGCCCATCGAGCAGCGCAACGTCGGCATGGTGTTCCAGTCCTATGCGCTGTTCCCCAACATGACGGTGGCCGGGAACGTCGGCTACGGGCTCAGGATACGCAAGACGCCCGACGCGCAGGTCAAGGCGCGCGTGGCCGAGATGCTGGCCATGATGCAGATCACGAAGCTGGCCGACCGTCGCGTCGACCAGCTCTCGGGTGGGCAGCGCCAGCGTGTGGCCCTGGCCCGCGCCATCGCCGTGCGGCCACGCGCGCTCCTGCTGGACGAGCCGCTGACGGCACTGGACGCCAAACTGCGCGATACTCTGAGGCTGGAAATCGACTCGCTGCTCAGGTCGCTCGGCATCACGGCGATCTACGTGACGCACGACCAGGCCGAAGCAATGGCGCTCGGTGACCGCATCGTGGTCATGGAGCATGGACGCGTCGCCCAGATCGGGAAACCACGCGAAATCTACCAGCGCCCGGCCACGCGTTTCGTCGCCGAGTTCATCGGCACGATGAATCGCCTGACCGGCGCCACGAAAAACGGCGTGTTCAGCTGTCGCGCCGGCGATCTCGCCTGGAACGAAGCCCCGGATCACGCGACCGAGCTCCTGTTCCGACCCGAAGATATCCGCATCGCCGAGAGCCACGAGCCTTCTCGCCTGCAAGGCAAGGTGGCAGCCGCCTTCTTCCTGGGCGACCGTACGCGCCTGTTCGTCGAGGTGGGCGAGGCGCGGCCGCTGGTGATCGAGAGCACGGCGCGACGCGATTTCAGCCACGGCGAAACGGTGGGCCTGGCCATCGATCCGCGCGGACTACTCGTACTGTGAGGACCCTGCCATGCTGATCGCACAGATCACGGATACCCATATCAAACTGCCGGGAAAGCTCGCCTACAAGAAGGTCGACACGGCGGCCATGCTGGAGCGCTGCGTGCAGGAGCTGCTGGCGCTCGAGCCGCAACCCGATCTCGTTCTCCTGACCGGCGATCTGGTCGACCTCGGCCGGCCCGAGGAATACGAGCACCTCAAATCGATCCTGGCGCCGATCAGGCAGCGCATCATCGTCATCCCCGGCAACCATGACGATCGCGACGCGATGCGCGACGCCTTTCGCGACGGCGGCTACCTGCCGGCCACGGCCAAGTTCCTGCAGTTCGCCATCGACGGCGAGTATCCCTTGCGCATCGTCGGACTGGACACGCTGATCCCGGGACAAGGTGGCGGCGAACTCTGCCCGGAAAGGCTCGATTGGCTCGATCGAACGTTGGCAGAGAAGCCCGACGCACCGACCCTGGTGCTGATGCACCATCCGCCGTTCGTGACGGGCATCGGTCACATGGACAAGATCGGCCTCAAGGGCCGCGACGAATTCGCCGCCATCATGAAACGACACGCCCAAGTCGAACTCATCCTGTGCGGACACCTGCATCGCACGATACGCGCCCAGGTCGGCGGCCGGCCGGCGCTGACCTGCCCCAGCCCCGCCCATCAGGTCGCGCTCGACATCGATCCTGATGCGCCGAGCTGCTTCCGCATGGAACCGCCGGGCTTCATGCTGCACTGGTGGAATGACGGAAAGCTGATCACTCATACCGCCGTCATCGGCGACTATGATGGGCCTTATCCGTTTTTCGACGCCGACGGCAGGCTGATCGACTGAATGGGATGAACGGCGCGCCCTAAAGCGCGTGCTCGGGATCCTTGGCTTGATCCTTGGCGGATGGCTTGCCCTCGGCCTCGTCGCGTTCCTTCTCCTTCCGCGCCTTGAGCAGCTTGCGGAGGATCATGTTGCGCTTCAGCGACGAGATGTGGTCGATGAACAGGACTCCGTCGAGATGGTCGATCTCATGCTGGACGCAAGTGGCCAGCAGCCCCTCGCAGGCCAGTTCCTGTTGCTTGCCGTCGCGATCGAGATAGCGCACCCGGACGTTCTCCGGCCGCGCGACGTCCGAATAGTGATCGGGCACCGACAGGCAGCCTTCCTCGTAGATCACGTCGTCGTCCGAGGCCTCGACGATCTCCGGATTGGCCATGAACAGCGGCCCGGTCTTCGTTTCCTCGCGGTCGATGTCGAGCACGATGACGCGCTTCAGGGCGCCCACTTGCGGGGCGGCGAGCCCGATGCCGGGCGCGTCGTACATCGTCTCCAGCATGTCATCCATGAGCTGGCGCACGTCGGCGTCCACCGTCTCGACCGGCAGGGATTTCTTCTTCAGGCGCGGATCAGGGGCCGTCAGGATGGGGAGCAGAGCCATGGATGCCTAAATATGCAGCGGAATCAGGCGTTTCAAGCCCAAATCGGACGGGTCAGTTGCGTGTCACCATCGTTCCCACACCGGATTCGGTGAAGACCTCCAGCAGGAGCGCATGCGGCACCCGGCCATCCATGATGACGGCAGCCTCGACGCCGCTGTTCACCGCGTCGATGCAGTTCTCGACCTTGGGGATCATGCCGCCCGAGATCGTGCCGTCGGCGATCAGGGCCCGCGCCTGCTCGACCGTCATGTCGTTGATGAGCTTGCCGTTCTTGTCGAGGACGCCCGGGACGTCGGTCAGGAACAGGAGGCGCTTGGCCCGCATGGCGCCGGCGATCGCGCCGGCCGAGGTGTCGGCGTTGATGTTGTAGGTAAGCTCGTCGTCGACGCCGAAGCCGATCGGCGCCACCACGGGAATGACGTCGGCGCGACGCAGCTGCTCCAGCACCATGACGTTGATCTTGGCGGGCTCGCCCACCTGCTTGAGATCGACCTTCAGGAGTTCGCCGGTCTTGGGATCGCGCATTTCCACGACCTTGCGGGCCAGGATCAGGTTGCCGTCCTTGCCGCAGATGCCGACGGCGATGCCGCCGCATTCGTTGATGTCGGCGACGATCGCCTTGTTGATCGAGCCGGCCAGCACCATTTCGACGATTTCCATGGTGGCGGCGTCGGTGACGCGAAGGCCATTGACGAAGGTGCTCTTGAGGCCGACCCGCTCCAGCATCTTGTTGATCTGCGGCCCGCCACCATGAACCACGATCGGATTCATGCCGACCTGCTTCATCAGCACGATGTCGCGCGCGACCAGGTCGCCCAGCTTGGGATCGGTCATGGCATGGCCGCCATACTTCACGACGAAGGTGGCGTCGTTGTGCCGGCGCATGTAGGGCAGCGCCTTGGAGATGGTCTCCGCCATGCGGATGAGCCGCCTCTGTTCCTTGTCGGTCTGAACCGGCTCGGCCATTTCTCGTGCCCCGATCATGAAAAGCCCTCTCCGCGCCGGGAGAGGGCCAAGGTCAGCAAGCCATTATATCAGTCGCGTGCCGGATAGAAGAGCGTCGTTCGACGCGGCAAGATGCCCGGATGCCCAAGAATCCACCAATCGACACAGAGACTCTCGCTACCCGCGGGTTCGCCGTGGTGCCTGGCCTGATCGACCCCGAGCAATGCCGGACCCTGGCAGCGTTCTGGCCTGAAGAGACCAATTTCCGCAGCCGTGTGGTCATGCAGCGCCATGGCTACGGCCGGGGTGAATACCAGTATTTCCGCTATCCGCTGCCCGATCCGGTCGAGCAGCTGCGTCAGGCCCTGTACCCATCGCTGGCCGAGATCGCCAACCGCTGGAACGGGCAACTAGGCCGGGAAGAGCGCTTCCCGCCGACCCTGAAGGGCTGGCTCGACGAATGCCATGCCGGCGGCCAGAAACGGCCGACGCCACTGCTGCTGCGCTACGGGCCCGGCGACTACAACTGCCTGCACCGGGACCTCTACGGCGATCTCGTCTTTCCGCTGCAGGCGACCGTGCTGCTGAGCGACCCTGCCCGCGATTTCTCCGGCGGCGAGTTCATGCTGGTCGAGCAACGGCCGCGCATGCAGTCGCGCGGCGAGGTCGTCCCGCTCCGGCAGGGCGATGCCGTGATCTTTGCCACGAATGAGCGGCCGGTACAGGGAACCCGCGGCTTTCATCGCACTGCGATGCGCCATGGCGTGTCGAGCCTGCGCGAGGGTGAGCGCTTCACCCTAGGCATCATCTTTCACGATGCTGCTTAACCTAAGGCGACGCGGGAAATCTCGGCCCTGAGTTCGGGGATGCCAAAGCCGGTCTCGCTGCTGGTCGGCAGGACCTCGGGATGGGCGGCGCCATGCTTGCGCGCGGCCGCTTCGGCCGACTTGATGGCACGCGGGATCTCGGCTTGGCGAAGCTGGTCCGTCTTGGTCAGGATGAGCTGGTAGGAGACGGCCGCGCGATCGAGGTTCTTCATGGTCTCGTGGTCGCTGTCCTTCACGCCGTGGCGCGAGTCGATCAGCAGGCAGACGCGCTTCAGCGTCGGACGGCCACGCAGGTAGGCCGAGGCGAGATCCTGCCATGTCTCCTTCATCGACTTGGAGACCTGGGCGAAGCCATAGCCCGGCAGGTCGACCAGGTGGAGGCGGCCGGCGAGATCGAAGAAGTTGATCTGGCGTGTATGACCAGGCCGGGCCGACACGCGGGCCAGCGTGCGGCGGCCGGTCAGTGCATTGACCAGGCTCGACTTGCCGACATTGGAGCGGCCGGCGAAGGCCACCTCCGGCAACGCGATCGGCGGCAGCGATTCGACCGAGGCCGCGCCCGAGATGAAATCGCAGGGGCCGGCAAAGAGCTTGCGCGCCGCCTCGATCTCCTCGGGCGTGCGCCCTTCCGGTGTCCCCGCCCCTGGAATATGGGCGGCCATCAGCCCTTCTTGCCCGAGCCCTTGCTGCCCTTCTTGCCCGCGCTGCCACTGGGAGCGGTGGGCGCCGGCGCCGCTGCCGGGACGGCCGGCGGTTTGGCCTTGCCACCGCCGATCGGCGTGCCGTGGCGACGCATGATCATGTACTGCTGGGCGATCGAGAGCGTGTTGCTCCAGGCCCAGTAGATCACCAGGCCGGCAGAAAACGGCGCCAGCATGAAGGTGAACAGGATCGGCAGGAACTGGAACACGCGGGCCTGCACCGGATCGGTCGGCTGCGGGTTGAGCTTCTGCTGCAGGTACATCGTGATGCCCATGATGATGGGCCACAGGCCGATGTTGAAGAAAAGCAGGAACTCGGGGACATGCCACGGCAAGAGACCGAAGCCGGTGAGGATGGTCAGCGGATCCGGCGCGGCGAGATCCTTGATCCAGCCGTAGAATGGCTGGTGGCGCATTTCGATGGTGGTGTAGAGCACCTTGTAGAGCGCGAAGAACACCGGGATCTGCACGATGATGGGCAGGCAGCCGGCGGCCGGATTGACCTTCTCGCGCCGATAGAGCTGCATCAGCTCCTGGTTCATGCGCTGGCGGTCCTCGCCGTAGCGCTCCTTCAGCTTCTCCATCTCCGGCTGCAGCGCCTTCATCTTGGCCATTGCCGCATAGGACTTGTTGGCCAGCGGGAAGAACACGAGCTTGACGATGACGGTCAGTACCAGGATCGACAGGCCGAAATTGCCGAGCTGGACGTACAGCCACTCCAGCAACCAGAACAGTGGCTTGGTGAAGAACCAGAACCAGCCCCAGTCGATGGTGAGATCGAATTTCTCGATGCCGTACTTCTCGGTATAGGAATCGATGATGCGCACGATCTTGGCGCCGGCGAACAGGCGCGACTCGGTGCGGACGGTGGCGCCCGGTGCGATGGTCTCGCCGGCGCCGACATAGTCGATCTGGTACTTCGCGGCGTCGCCTGTGCCGGTGCCCTTGATCGTCACGTCGACCTTGGCTTTCTGATCGGGAACGAGGGTCGCCATCCAGTACTTGTCGGTGATGCCGACCCAGCCGCCGGTGGTGCTGAATTTCTGCTGCTTGTTGTCCTTGAAGTCGGAGTAGCCGAACTCCTTCAGGCTGCCGTTGAAGACGCCATAGGGGCCTTCGTGAAGGATATAGATGCCCTCGGCCGGCGGCGTGCCGTGGCGGACGACGAGGCTCCACGGAAACAGCGTGACCGGCTTGTCGGATTTGTTCTCGACGCTCTGCTTGACGTCGAACATGAAGAACTCGTCGATCGACATGTCGAGCGCGAACACCAGCCCCTGGCCGTTGTCCCAGGTGAGCCGCACCGGCGCACCGGGTGCCACCGTATCCTTGCTGGCGGTCCACATCGTCTCCGGCCCCGGCACCTTGATCGCGGCGTCGGACGCCGACCAGCCGAACTCGGCGTAGTAGGGATGGGCGGTGCCGACCGGCGACAGCACCGGCACGGGCGGGCTCTTGGGATCGATGGTCTCGCGATACTTCACGAGCTGCACGTCGTCGATGCGCGCGCCCTTGAGCGAGATCGAGCCCAGCAGTTCAAGCGTGTTGAACGTCACGCGCGGGGTGCGTGCCAGCGCGTCCTTGAGGCCGACCACCTGTTGCGTCGAGGTGGCCGTAGCGCCCGGCTGGACGCCGGGCGCCGCCGGTTGGCCGGACGGCACAGCGGGTGCGCCTGGCGCGCCGGGTTGGGTGGCGGCCTGCTGCTGGGTCGTCGTGACCGGCGGCTTGGCGGGCGGAAAGGCTGCCTGCCACCCCACGATGATCAGCACCGAGAGGACGATGGCGACGATGAAATTCTTCTGGTCCATTTGAGGCTGACTCTCGTGACGCTTCTAGCAGCGCTCGGCAGGGTGGCAGGAAAGCGTCGGGCGCTCGGCGGCGAGGCTGCTCGGCGACACGAGGGGGGACGGCACGGGATCGTAGCCGCCGGCCCCCCAGGGCCCGCAACGGCACAGGCGATGGGCGGCAAGCCAGCTTCCACGCAGCGCGCCATGACGCCCGACCGCCTCGGCGGCGTAGCTCGAACACGAGGGTTCGTAACGGCACGCACCGACGAAGAAGTAGGCGAGCGTCAGTTGATAGAGACGGATCGCACCGCGCAGCAGCAATGACATCATGCGGCCCGGAAACTGGCGATTTGCCGGGGCCGGCGCAAGCCGCCAGTACAGGTTATGGGGCAGGTCATGGCGTCGCTGCAGCCAGCGCCTTGAGGCGCTTCAGCGCCTCCTGCAGCTCCTGGCGCATGGCGGCGAAGTCGCGGGCGAGGGCCGCCTGGCGGCCGACCAGCACATAGTCGAGATCGAGGCGGGCCTCGTCCGGGATGATCATGCCGGCGATTTCCCTGAGGCGACGGCGAACCCGGTTGCGGGCGACCGCGTTGCCGACCTTGCGGCTGACGGTAAATCCGACCCGGACCGCCGGGAGGGACAGGTCCGCGGGCGCCAAGTCAGGGGGTATGGGCGCGACCTGCAGGACGAATCCGGGCATGACACAGCGGCGTCCCGCCTGAACGCGCAAAAAGTCACGACGGTTCGGCAAACGCCCGAGGCGCGCCGAGGCCAAGTTTGTTAGGCCGACAGGCGCTTGCGGCCCGACCTGCGGCGGCCGGCGATAACCTTGCGGCCGCCAACCGTAGCCATCCGGGACCGAAAGCCGTGCCGGCGCTTGCGCACCAGCTTACTCGGCTGATAGGTGCGTTTCATCACGCAACTCCTTCAAACACAAACCCCCGCGCGGAGCGTCGGGGGCGAAATCCGTGGGCGAGGGTAATAAGCGGCCAACCCGCCAGAGTCAACGATCCGAGGGCCTTGCCGCCTGCGCCCAAAGGCCCGGACAATGCCGGCATGTCCCTCGTCCTGCACGGCTACCACTATAGCGTCTATGTCCGGATCGCCCGCCTCGTCCTCGCCGAGAAAGGCGTGGCCTACGACCGGGTCGAGGTGAACCCTTTTAGCCCCGACGTTCCCGCGGCCTACCTCGCCCTTCACCCGTTCGGCCGGGTCCCGACCCTGGTCCATGACGGGTTCGCGCTCTACGAGACCGGCGCCATCAGCCGCTACATCGACCGCGCCTTTCCAGGCCCATCGCTGCAACCCCAAGACGCCCGGGCGCTGGCCCGGATGGACCAGATCATCGCCGTCGTCGATTCCTACGGCTACTGGCCGCTCGTCCGGCAGGTCTTCTCGCACCGCGTCTTTCGGCCGAGTCTCGGGCAGCCGGCAGATGACGCCGAAGTGGCGCTGGGTCTCGCAGGCGCCGCGAAGGTGCTGAAGGCCCTCGAGGAACTCGCAGCCTCCGACACTTTTCTCGTGGGCTCCAAGCTCTCGCTTGCCGATCTCCATCTCGGCGCGATGATCGCCTATTTCGCCGCCGCCACCGAAGGGGCGGCAGCGCTCGACGGGTACCGCAAACTCACCGGCTGGTGGAGGCGCCTCCAGCAGCGCCCGTCCATGGCGGCAACCGCACCAGGCCTGCCGGTCACTCAGGTGTGAGCGAGTTTGCTTTGAGGCGGGGCCGATGAGGCTCAATATCGCTCATGACCTTGCCGCTGCTGCGCCGGCTGCTTCCCGTGGCGATCCTGCTGCTGGGGCTGGTGCTCTTCCTGTCCTTCGGTCTCGAGCGGTATTTTTCCTTCGAGATGCTGAGCCGCCACCATGCGGACCTCACCGCCTGGGTCAGTACCCATGTCGCGCTGGCAGCGTTCGTCTTCATCCTGGCCTATGCCCTGGTCGTGGCGTTCTCGTTGCCGATCGCCGTCATTATCACGCCCGTGGGCGGCTTCCTGTTCGGCGTCTGGCTGGGCGCCGCGCTGTCAGTGATCGCCGCCACACTGGGCTCGGTGGCGTTGTTCCTGGCGGCGCGCACGGCGTTCCGCGATCTCTTCCATGCCCGCGCCGGCCGCGCCCTGGCGCGCCTCGAAGAGGGCTTCCGCCGCGACAGTTTCAACTATCTCCTGTTCCTGCGGTTGGTCCCCGTATTTCCCTTCTGGCTGGTCAACATCGTGCCGGCGTTGCTTGGGATGAAGCTCGGCCCCTACACGCTGGCAACGCTGATCGGCATTATTCCCGGGGCGATCGTCTACTCCAGTGTCGGTGCGGGCTTCGGTACTCTGATCGATCGTGGCGAGGCGCCGAACCTCAGCGTGATCTTCGAATGGCGCCTCCTGTTGCCGCTGCTCGGGTTGGCCGCGCTGTCGCTGTTGCCGGTTGTCTACACCCGCCTGCGCGGCGGCAAGGCGGCGCCCTGACATGACGCCCCCTGACATGATGGGCGTGCTCACCCCTGACGTCTGCATCGTCGGTGGCGGCTCGGCCGGCCTCGTGGTCGCCGCCGGCGCGGCGCAGCTCGGCCTGAAAGTCGTGCTGATCGAACGCGCCGAGATGGGCGGCGATTGCCTCAACTTCGGCTGCGTACCATCGAAAGCGCTGATCGCCGCGGCCAAGGCGGCACAAGCGCAGCGCAGTGGGGCCGCCTTCGGCATCGAGCCGGTCGAACCTCGGGTCGACTTCGCCAAGGTCATGGATCACGTGGCCGGCGTGATCGCAGCCATCGCCCCCAACGATTCGGTCGAACGGTTCGAGAAGCTCGGCGTGCGCGTTCTGAAGGAAGAGGCGCGCTTCATCGGCCGCACCGAAGTGCAGGCCGGCCCACATCGCATCAGAAGCAAGCGCATCGTGCTGGCGACCGGCTCGCGGCCGACCGCGCCGCCCATTCCCGGTCTCACCGAAGTGCCCTATCTCACCAACGAGACGGTGTTCGCCAATCGCACGCTGCCGGCCCATCTGGTCGTGATCGGCGGCGGGCCGATCGGCCTGGAAATGGCCCAGGCGCACCGGCGACTGGGCGCACGCGTCACCGTGCTGGAAGCTTTTGGGTTTCTCGCCAAGGACGATCCCGAACTCTCTGCCATCATCACCAAGCGCCTGCGCGCGGAAGGCGTGGATCTGCGCGACCATGTGAAGATTCTCAAGGTCGAACGCGCCGCCTCCGGCATCGCCGTCATCCTGGAGGACGGCGAGCGGCTGGAAGGATCGCACCTGCTGGTGGCGGCTGGCCGCGCGCCCAACGTCGAAAGTCTCGATCTCGACATAGCGGGTGTGGCGTCCACGAAACGCGGCATCACGGTTGACGGCGCGCTAAAAACCTCGAACCGCAACGTCTGGGCGATCGGCGACTGCAACGGCCTCTATCTCTTCACACACATGGCCGGCCACGAGGCCTCGCTGTTCATCCGCGGGGCGCTGTTCCGGGCGCCTGCAAAGCTCGATCCGGCGATCGTGCCGTGGGCGACCTATACCGACCCCGAGTTGGCCCAGGTCGGCCTCAGCGAAAGCGAGGCGCGCAAGCAGCATGGCGAAGCGATCCGGGTGCTGCGCTGGAAGCTGGCCGAGAACGATCGCGCGCAGGCGGAACGGGAAACCGACGGGTTGGTGAAGGTCGTCACAGATTCGCGCGGCCGCGTGCTGGGCGCCGCCATCGTCGGACCGCACGCCGGCGACCTGATCCAGCCGTGGTGCCTGGCCCTCTCAAAGCGCCTGAAGATCGCCGCAATGGCGAGCTTCGTGCCGCCCTATCCCACCCTGGGCGAAGCGAGCAAACGTGCGGCCGGCAGCTATTTCACCGAGGCCTTGTTCGGGCCCCGGACGCGCGGCCTGGTGCGCTTCCTGGCGCGGTTGCCGGTATGGTGAACGGCCGCTGCCTAGGCCGGGCCCGCGGTCTCCGGTAGACTTCTCCCGCCATGACCACCGACGTCACCGTCCCGGCCCAGGCGATCCGCGCCACACGCCGCCGAAGCCCGACTTTCGGCCTCTCGTGGCGTATTCTGGCACTCGTGGTGACGGCGGTGATGACCGCCGAGGTCTTCATCTTCCTGCCGTCGATCGCTCGCTTCCGCGAGGTCTATCTCGAGCAGCTGATCGAAAGCGGCACCCTGGCCGCCCTCGCGCTCGACGCCACGTCCGACAACATGGTGACGGAGGAGGTCAAACGGAGCCTGCTCAACCATGCCCGGGTCGACGCCGTCGTGCTGGTCGAACCGAACAGGCCCAAGCGCGCCCTGATGAACATCGAGCCGCGCGCCGACATGCCGAACTTCAATCTGATGGGTCTTCCGGGAATCGAGTGGGTGATTGGGGAGATCATAGGGCGCGAAAAGCTTGTGGATAGCGGTCTTTCTGCGCTTTGAGGCTCGCAGTAATTTGGCACAGTGAGGGATGGGCAAAACAGTGAAGCGGCAGCGTCGTCTGTCGG
>CAMARK010000017.1 GCA_945860205.1 Reyranella massiliensis 521
GGCTGGCGCGTTTCCTCTTTTGCGCCAGCCTGCCCGGATTGCGCCCGGGGTCAAGAGTTGCCCGCCGGAGCTATCGCCAGGCAAACTCGGGAACCCTGCCAGACGGTCAACCGTTGAGACCTGATGGCGACGGATTCCAGAATGAACGCCTAGAGTCTTTCTGCCAATGATCGAATCGCTCGGGTAGGGTGACGAACAGACCTCATGCTGAGGAGCGCGAGCGTCTCGAAGCATGGGCTACAGCATGACTGGTTCCACCCTTCGAGACGGCCACTGCGTGGCCTCCTCAGGGTGAGGTGAGTCTAGACGGCCGCGCGGCGGGTCCTTTCAATGGCTGGCAAGCTCAAGACCTTCACGACGACGTCAGGCTTCTTCGACCTCGCCGTTTCCGCGCCGTCGATGAAAGCCGCGCTGGACCTGTGGGGCGCGGAGTTCAATCTTTTCACGCACGGATTTGCGCGACGCACCGACGAAGCGTCGATCGTTGCCGCGACGCTGGCCAAGCCCGGCGTCATCCTGCGCCGGCCGGTCGGCACGGACCAGGCCTACTCCGAAGATGCGGAGGTCTCCCTCACCCTGCCCCATCGAAAGGCCACGGCATCGCCGCCGAGGCAACGAATCAAACCCGCGAAGCCGGCAAACAAAAAAGCCGAGCGCGCGGCGGCCCTTGCCTTCGAGCGGGAGCAGAAGCGGCGCGATCAGCGCGCCCGCAAGGAAGAAGCGGCGCTGCAAAAAGAGGGGGAGCGCCGCGATCGCGCCATGGCGGCGGCCGAGGCCGAGCTGGAGGAAGCCGAGGCGGCCCACACGCGCACGTTGCGGGACATCGGGAAGGCGCAGGCCGGGCTCGACCGGAAGGCCGCCGCGGAAGAGGCGCGCTGGAAGAAGGAAAAGGACAGGCTGGACGACGCGCTGCGCCGCGCGCGCGTTCCCCGCCATTTGAGGGTGGTCTGACTCTAACCATCGAGCCGCGTGAAGGCCTGGTGCCCGAATTGGCATCGCTCCATTTGAAGCCGAAACGCATGGCGTCCGGCCGCAGGAATTCGACACTGTCGCCGGCAAGAGTTGCGCGCAGGAAGCGCCAACTGGCGCGGCGCTGATTGTCGCGGGACAGCAGGATCACCTCGGCGCTCTGCTGCTCGTCGATGGACATGACCACGAGGACCGAGGGGTCCTGGTCCCTGCCGACGAATCTGAAGGAGCCAGCCTTCCGGCCATCGCGCGAGCCGGCGGCCGCGCGGTCGGCATGGACGCCGACCCCGGCCGACTTTGCTCGCGCCTCATGCCCGACGTGGTCGCTGCTGTGCCCGCGCTGGCGGCGCTCGAGGAACTGGACTTCCCTCGCGGTAAGCAGGCGATGATGTGGGCAGAGTGTACACTAGACCGGCGCATGCCCGACGCCATGTCAAAACTACAGCCGATACACAGGGCGGCGAGCACCATGGATCGCACACAGCTCGACCGGTCTCACCAAGCGGCTGGCTGAGCTCATTCATGGCGGCCAGAGGGTAGACCGATGCCCGCTTCAGGGGACAAAGCGGACTCGTTGCGACCATCACGAAGCCGACGCGAATGACCCCAAGCGGAAGTGGTGGACTCTCTTACTCAATTACCTAGTCGGCGTCGGCGAGGATCGGCGGCGGCGTGACGAGCTTGAATCTGCACACGCGTGCCGGGTTGAAGATCTCGAGATCCCGCGACCGAGCATTGCCCGTCATTTCCAATGCGATGAAACGCGGAGGTCGTGCGGCGACTTTCCAGGCGTGCCTGACGCTGCCATCGTTCGCGACGGGTATCGAAAAGGCATCCCCGACCCGCGGCGTCACGAAGAGCACGTCGTCCCGCAGGCTGAAGTCGAAAAACCCACCCCCGCGGCGACACACGGTTGCAGACTTGTCCGGCTGGAGCCGCGCATAGGCTCTCCATGTCCCGTCGCTGGCCGGCGACGCTGCTGCGGGGACTGTCTGCGGCGGTAGCAGCGCCGTCCCCAGGGCCGGAGCACACCCTCCGACCAGCCCGGCCAGCAGGACAAATACGGAATGCTTCATGGTTCGCGGACGCCTTCTTCCCCTTGTATCCCAGTATCCCCCAAAACCCGATCCCGGAAGCAATGACAGTGAAGGCCGCGAAGCGCGGGACGCGATACGCGGCTATCGGCAGCAGCGCCCGTCTACTCGATCACCTCGTCGGCGCACGCCCAAGCAACCGGTCCCTGCCCGTGAGCGCTCTCGGCTTCCCTGACGCTATATGGCCGTGCATTCGACCATTTGGGAAGAATGCCAAATGTCTGCTTCTGGCACAAATGTGACATGCCGGCCGGGTCGGCAAACGTCTGATGCTGGGGGTAGACCGGACATGCGGCGGGCATCACGAAAGCGACGCGACTGACCCAACCCGGACATGGCAGCATCGCTTATCGTTCGACCAGCGCCACTGCACTGGCGCTTTCGCTACGAAAGATGCGCAAGTTTGAGTTCTCGGAACCTCAGGGCAAGCGACCCCAGCGGATTTTCGATCCACCGGTGACACGCGAAGCTGAGGGCGATGGCGGCGGCCACGCCATACCAGCCAAGTTCGAGTTCAGCGGAGATGGTCAGGAGCGGCCAGTGACAGAGATAGAGTGAATATGAGGCGTCCCCCAGCGCTTCGATTGGGCGCGGCGCGAAAACTCCCTTCGCCTCCAGCATAATCACAGCATGGAGGACCAAGGCGCCACCCAATCCGAAAGTGAGAATACGCGGGAGTACGTAGAACACATCGTCGATCGCCTGAGCCGCTCCAAAGGAGAAAGCCACGACACCGAGCAGTAGGGAGCCCATGGCCCACTTCTGAAAGCCGCGGCGGTGCAACCAGGATATCGCGCAACCCGCTCCGAATTCGAGGAGCAACGGACTCGAAAGAAACCCCTGAGGAAGATCAAGGTAGCCGGACAATACGACGTACGAAGCTTGAGCCAGCATGAGAAGCATTAGCGTCGCGTAGAATGTCCGCGGTACGAGAAGCAGCAGGGCCGCGATGACGGTGTAGAAGTACAGTTCATACTGCAGCGTCCACACGGGTGGAATGAGGCAATTGCCCCCGATCAGAAGGATGTAGCCGTGGGTTTCCCGGTTGCAGGCTATGGGCTCATATTGAAGCGGAAGCCACAGGCTCCCAATCGTTGCCGCCGCAAACACCGTCCAGTACAGGGGATAGATCCGCAGGCAGCGCTTCACGAGGAAGAAGAGAGCAGCTCGCCCGCCGCCGCCTTCGGGATGATCCGGGCTCACTATTTGGCAGATGATGAAGCCGGAGATCACGAAGAACACGTCGGCGGCGCCAATGCCGCAGGCTGCCAACCACGGTGGGACTTGGATGAGTCCAAAACCGTCAGCGTGACCGATGAGAACGGCTAGTGCTGCAAACCCTCGAAGGCCCTGAATATTGCGGGAGTGCTGAAATCCAGTCACAGGCTCAGGCCCGGACTTCAGGCTGCCATCTCGCGCATCGAAGCGTACTCTGATTCAGGAGCGCCATTGTGAGCTTGTTACACGGAAGAACCTTTCGCGAGCCTTACGAGAATCGCTCGGCAAGCATCTGACATCCACTCTCACTCAATGATGATGCGAATCACTCTCAGGTGGTCGATAACTCATGCTCGCGCGTGATGTGAGGGCGGACGATTCTTACCTTCGCGCGGCGTGGTCCGTTTTCGTTTTGCCGCGACCCGATGCGCCACTTCAAGAGCCAGCGGCGCCCACTCGACCAAGTCGTCGGGCTCGTCGATCAGCCGTTCTGGTGCGCGGCAGAAGGCGAGGTCGATGGAGTTGTCGGCACATGCCTAGCGGACCGAATTGACCTCGATCAGAGTTTGAAGCCGCCTCAGTTGGCGGCTTCTTTGATTCTGAGTCCCACGTGCAATGTCGCTTCTTGGCACATTTGAGACAAGCCGACTAACACCGAGGATGTCTGTTCATGGGGGTGGACCGGAAGTCATCGGCGCGCCTTCAGAACGACGCGACTGACCCCAAGCGGACATAGCGAAAGTGTTCACACTCCCGCCAAAACACCCTCAGCCGTCCAAGCGCGTAAACCGCACGCTGGATCCCAATGTCTTGTTACCTCCCGCATTTTCGTTCAAAACGCTGAAGTTGCCCGAATTAGCGTCGCGCCAGTCGAACATAGTGCGTTCGCCGCCGTCCCGCGGCACAAACTCCAGCCTGTCTCCCACGATGCGCGCGGTAACGTACCGCCAGATGCTGCCGCCCTCTAACTTTTGGGTCTTTGCGTTGAAGCGCCCCTTTAACGACACGATGACTTCGGCGGATTGTTGCTCCTCCACCGACATGACGATGAGAAGCGCAGGATCGACCCCTAACGCGCTCTTGCGGACATACTGGAAGGAGCCGACCTTTTGACTGTCCCGCGAGCCGCCCGACGCACGGTGGGCGATCAATCCGGGCGGCAACGGTAAGCCGTTCTCCTGGGCGTAGGCATAGGCCTTGCTGAGCTCGATGATCCTCGATGGATCGCCGCCCCAACGGGCTCCGCCGACGGCTGCCGATCCCGGCCTGGGACTGCCATTGATCGAAAAGGGAGCGGCATAGTTGTTCCGGTCAAACAAAACCTGTCGCCCCTGGGTGGTAATCAGCAGGTCTCGCCGAAGTCTCGAAGATAGCGACTGAAGATCGACTGAGGCATCGTTGAACTGGCGCAGAAATGACGCCGCAAACGGACTGTTCTGTCCGGCTGGCCCATCGAGGGCAATGCGCCCGGGGGCGGTCGAGAAAAGCACCAGCGAGTTGGGTGCCCCGGCCGCACCGCCGCGCTGCCCCTCGGAGGTGTAAGCAATGACTGCGTTCCGTTCCGCCTCCAACTGGCGCCAGCCGTCCGCCGGATTGTTGCGACAGTTGTCGTACACGAACAGGCGATTGGCGGCCCCTCTCGTAGCCTTGCCGGGGGCCAACGAAGTGACGAGGTTCTGAACAGTACTCGGGCTGCTGAGATCGGCGTCCACCGGAACGAGATAGGTTTCCCTTCCCCAGGTCGCGCCGTGGCCGGCAAAATAGAACGCTGCGAAATTCGCGCCATTTGCTGCCGCGCCGAACTTTTCGAAGGCCCGGTTCATGGCATCGCGACCCGCATCCTGGACCAGGTCAGTTTTCAGCCCGAGCGACTGAAAGTGCTTCGCTATGTCTGGCGCGTCACGTCGCACGTTTGGCAACTGCGCTTCCCACGCATACTTCGAATTGCCAATGACGAGGGCGACGCCGGAGGTCTGCGCGTTTGCGTGGATGGCGGGGAAGGCCAGCAGGGAACCGGCGCCGGCGATCGCCGCCCGCCGGCCAATAGCAGGGCGTGCCTTAAGACGGGTCATGTCAGCGGGCCTCGATCTCGATGTTGGCGATGCTCTGGCGGCCGCCCGAATCGCTCACCGTCACCTGGAGCGCATGCGTGCCCGGCGCCACCATCGCATCGGGGATGACGATGCCGGTAGGCGTGATGTATGCGCGGACGCGCTGGGTGATGTTGACGTTGTTGCCGCGCAGAACGAGGACCTGCGCCGTGGCGGGATCGATCTTCTCGCCGCCGCGGGCCGTGAACTCGATCTGCAAGGGGAAAGGACTGTTGGGCGCGACGGGACCGGCCGGCGACACCTGGCGGATGGCGGGACCGCGGGTGATGGCCCGGCCCGCCTTGCTGGTGGGAGAAAGAGGAAGCGCTGCTTCCTGCGAGGTGACCAGCCAGTTGCCGGCCTGAGCCCTGGCTTGGGTCTGGGACTCGACGAGCGGCAGGATCGCCGCCGCGCCCAGGAGAACACGCCGCGTGAGGACACTCATTGCCGTTCTCCCCCATACATTTCTTGTTCCCCGCGCGGATAATGGCGCGTGGCTGAACAGACTGTCAAAGAAGGTATTGCAGTGTGTGTGCAATCTCGAAGTCGAGATAAATTTTCGTGCGCGCGGGGCATCGGCTATATCCGTTGCGGTGAACTGTCCGTTTTGTCTTGAAGACGTGAAGCCCGGCGCCCTGGTGTGCCGGACCTGCGCGCGCGACATCGCCGTGCCCAAGCCGCTGATGGAAGCCAACGAGCGTCTCACCGCGCGCGTCGCCGAACTCGAAGCCGAACTTGCGCGGCCAGGCTAGGGCCGACCGCGCGAATGCTGCATGCCGTGCGCTATCGCGCACATCGACGGTGCGCTTTTGCCGTTAGCCATCCAGTCGCGAGAAGCTTGCGGAGTAGGGTGGCTTGTTCGTTTCAGGCAGCGCTGCAAAGGTGCCGGAATCGGCGTCACTCCAGTCGAACAAAAAGCGTGCCCCTCGATCCCTGCGTACCAACTCAAGCCGTTTTCCCGAAAGAGTACCGGTAATGAAACTATAACCACCGCCCTCGCCAGATGCATAAATGACTTGGGCAATTTGTTGTCCGTCGACAGACATCACCACGATCATCTGAGGGACACGATGTCCCTGAGCATTGGGGCCAATAAATTTGAAAGCCCCCACTTTTGACCCGTCTGGGGAATTGGCGTTCGGCCGATAGGCGATCAGTCCTGCAGGCAGTGGGATTTGGTTCTGTTGCGCATAGGCATAGGCATTATTGAGCTCGATGATCCGTGATGGATCGTGGCTCCCGCCGGAAACTCTTGCCGCATTGCCACTCGGGGCCGCAGACTGTCGGCTGCCCGAGCCGCCGAGGAGGAACGGTTGCCGGTACCTGTTGATGTCCCACAAGACCTGTCGGCCCTGCGTCGCTATGAGAAGTTCCCGCCGAAGGTTCGCGGGGAGGGTTAGCAAGTCGACCGATGGACCCGCCAACTGCCGCAGTAGCGCCGCGGCGAACGGGCTGTTCCCTCCGGCCGGGCCATCGAGAGCGACGCGTCCGGGGGCCGTGGAGTACAGCCACAGGGTATTGGGAGCAGCACCCGCGGCCGCGGCTCGGTCACCCGCCAGGCTCCTGCCAGCCGACCGTTCGGCTTCCAGTTGGCGCCATCCGTCAGCGGGATTGTTTCGGCAGTTGTCGAATACCAACAGACGATTGGCTGCCTCACCCATCGCCAAACGAACAGCGGATGCCGGTATGAGAGTCTTGACGGCGCTCGGCGCAGTTAAATCAGCGTCCACCGGCACCAGATATGGTTCTTTGTTCCAATCGGCGCCATGCCCGGCATAGTAGAACGCCGCAAGGTTCGCGCCACGCGATGTCGACTTGAACTTATCGATGGCTTGGCGCATCGCGTCGCCACCCGCGTCCTGGATGAGTTCGGTCTGCAACCCGAGGGCCTGAAAGCGTGCCGCGATGTCGGGCGCATCGCGCCGGACGTTCGGCAACTGCGCTTCCCATTGATATTTGGAGTTGCCGATCACCAGCGCTACGCCGGAGGTCTGCGCGTTTGCGCGAATGGCGGGGAAGGCCAGCAAGGAACCGGCGCCGGCGATCGCCGCCCGCCGTCCGATGACGGGGCGTGTCTTGAACCGGGTCATGTCAGCGGGCCTCGATTTCGATGTTGGCGATGCTCTGGCGGCCGCCGGAGTCACTGACCGACACCTGAAGCGCATGCGTGCCCGGCGCCACCATCGCGTCGGGGATGACGATGCCGGTGGGCGTGATGAAGGCGCGGACGCGCTGGGTGATGTTGACGTTGTTGCCGCGCAGGATCGTGATCTGCGCCGTAGCGGGATCGATCTTCTCGCCGCCGCGGGCCGCGAACTCGATCTGCAAGGCGAAGGGGGTGTTGGGTGCGACAGGGCCGGCCGGCGACACCTGTCGGATGGCGGGACCGCGGGTGATGGCCCGGCCCGCTTTGCTGGTGGGAGAAAGAGGAAGCGCTGCTTCCTGCGAGGTGACCAGCCAGTTGCCGCTCTGGGCCTTGGCTTGGATCGGGGCCTCGACGAACGGCAGGATCGCCGCCGCGCCCAGGAGAACACGCCGCGTCATGCTGTTATTCATTATCAGTACCCCCAGCCGACAGATCCCTGTAGCGACAATGGCGCGTGGTCGGACGGTCTGTCAAAGCAAGGGCTGCAGTGCATCTGCAGCGGCGCGTCCGAAGTTTTCGTGAGCAGAAGCGTCGCCATCGGCTATATCAGTCGCGGTGAACTGTCCGTTTTGTCTTGAAGATGTGAAGCGCGGCGCCCTGGTGTGCCGGACCTGCGCGCGCGACATCGCCGTGCCCAAGCCGCTGATGGAAGCCAACGAGCGTCTCACCGCGCGCGTGGCCGAGCTCGAGGCCGAGCTTGCGACAGCGAAGGCCGCGGTGCCCAGCGCCCCCGTCACGGTGGAGGCTCCGCCCGCTCCACCTGCCCCGCCTCAATCCAGCGTCGTCCAGGCGCTCTTCTTCTATGTCGTGCTGCCGGTGCTGCTGCTGGTCGCCATCCACTACGTGCTGGTGATCCGGCTCGACGCCAAATTGATCTGGCTGCGCGCCGCCTCGATCGTGCTGCCGGCGTTGTTCGGCTTCCGCTTCGAGCTGGCCTGGCGGCCGCGCCGGGCGGTGCTGTTCGCGATCGCCTTCGTCGTGGGCGTCGCCGCCGTTCTCGGCATGTCGTGGGTCGTCCATCTCGTCGACGGCGATGCGATCCTGCCGGCGAGCGCCGTCGTGTGGCACGAGACGCTGGAATATGTCGCGAGCATTGCGCTCGCCTACGCGATGGGCTCGATGCTGTGCGCCGCGCTTCGACCGCTCCATCGCCACCGGCACAGCCTGGTCGATCGCCTCGCCACGATGATCGCCCTGGGCCAGGGCGGAGCCGGCAGCGGATCTGGGGGCAAACCGCTCGAAGCCCGTATCGAGCGCCTGGTGAAGCTGATGAAACTCGGCATGTCCGCCGCCACCGCCGGTGCCGCCCTCTACAGCGGCCTGAAGGCGACCTGGTCCTAGAGTCTTTCCGACTTACGCAAACTCACCTCACCCTGAGGAGCGCCCGCAGGGCGCGTCTCGAAGGGCGGGAGTCAGCCATGCTGCTGCCCATCCTTCGAGACGCATCTCTGCGCGATGCTCCTCAGGATGAGGCGGTGCGTTTTGCTGCGATTCGATTTGAGACGGAAAGACTCTAGTCGAGCGCCTCAGAACGCCTTGTTCGTCTTCGGCCGGTACTTGTTCTGCAGCTTGAAGCCCGACCGCTCCGCGCGGCGCGGGTCGCGGACCCAGACCTCGCGGTTGGGGTGCAGGCCGCCGCCGCGCGTGGCGGGCACCGACGTCGTGCGGGCGCGGTGCAGCAGGCGCGTGTCGGCGACGCCGCAGTTGGGATGGAGACCGCCGTTGGCGGCGACCGCCTTATCCCAGGCCGCCTTGCGTTTGGCCAAGGTCGCTGCATCATCGAGCGCGGGGCAGTTGAGCTCGCTGGTGTTGAGGTCGACCACGATCTCGTCGCCGTCCTCGATGAAGGCGATGGGACCGCCGAGCGCTGCCTCGGGGCCGACATGGCCGATCACCAGGCCGACCGAGCCGCCGGAGAAGCGGGCGTCGGTCATCAGGCCGATCACGATGTTGCGCTCACGACACAGCGTGGTGATGCGCGAGGTCGGATCCAGCATCTCGGGCATGCCGGGCGCACCGCTCGGGCCCTCGTAGCGCACGATCACCATGTCGTGGTTCTGGAAAGAGTCCGGCGCCTTGTCGAGCGCCTCGAGCAGCCCGCGCTCGCCCTCGAAGACGCGCGCCTTGCCGCGGAAGGTGTTGCCCTCCAGTCCGCCCTCGACGCCGGCGAGCTTCAGGATGGCGGAGAAATCCGGCGAGAGGTTGCCGCCCAGCACGCGCAGCCCACCGGTCGGCTTATAGGGTTTCTCGACCGAGTAGACGACCTTGCCGTCGGCACGCTTTGCCTCGAGGCGCTTGATCTGGGCCGCCAGCGTCTCGCCGGTGCAGGTCATGACGTCGCCGTTCAGCAGGCCCGCGTCGAGCAGCTCGCGCGCGATCATCTGGACGCCGCCGACATTGTCGATGTCGACCATCGAATACTTGCCGTAGGGGCGGGCGTCGGTGAGCACGGGCACGACATGCTGCGAGAGGTGGTTGAATTCCTCGGGCGTGATGATGTCCTTCCAGAAATCGGCATAGCCCGCGGCGCGCGCGATCTCCGGCGCATGGAGCGTGACATTGGTCGAGCCGCCGATCGCCATGGCGACGATCACGGCGTTGCGGATCGAATCGCGCACCACGATGTCGCGCGGCTTCAGGTCGTTCTCGATCATGTCGGCGAGGTAGCGCACCAGCTCCTCGGCGAATTCATGGGTGCGGCGCGGATCGTCGGACGGCGGCGCCACCATGTGCAGCGGCTGCATGCCGACCACGCCGATGAAGGTCTGCATGGTGTTGTAGGTGAACATGCCGCCGCAGCTGCCGATGCCGGGGCAGGCGTGGAGCGCGATGTGCTGGCGGAAGGCCGCGTCGGGGTGGCCGGCGACCTGATACGCCGTGACGAGGTCGATGGCCTCGCCGGTCCTGGGATCGTGGCCCGGATGGATCGGCCCGTCCGACATGATGATGGCGGGCTTGTTGTGCTCCAGAAGTGCCGCCAGCGTGCCGACCGGCGGCTTGTCGCAGGCGACGACGGCGATCGTGCCGGCGAGGCCAGTGGCGCTCAGATGCTCGCACAGCGCATCGTTGGTCACCTCGCGGCCGATCAGCGAGTAGCGCATCTCGCGCGTGCCGTTGCGCATGCCGTCGGAGGTGGCGATGGTGAACTCGGGCTGCACCAGGCGCAGCTTGAGCTGGCCCTGGCCGGAACCAACACGCGCCTTCAGCCGCTCGTGGATGGCGTCGACCTTCGCCATGACGCCGAGATAGCACTGGCTGTCGCCCTTGGTGCCGACGACGCCGACCGACGGCTCGTGGATCAGGTCCGGGTCCGTGCCCAAGGCCCGCGCGATGCCGATCGTCTGGGTGGAGCGGCCGGGATGGCGGTCGATCAGCACGGAAGTGGGGAGGACGTTGGTCGGTTTCATTTCGCAGCCCTTGAGGGAAATCGTTCAGTCAGGGGCCGGGAGATACGCCAGACCAAGGGGGCGTGGCAAGATTTGAGCATCAAAGCGGAACGGGAACCCGCTGCGACAAGCACCGTTGGTTTGGCAGCAGCCCGGTTGCAAGATGCACCAACGCCTCCCCGCGAGGCTGCGAAGCCCGCTCCGACTTCATCCCCGGAGCGGGCTTTTCGCTGTCAGCGGGACGGCAGGAGGCTCTCGCCCGTTGCCGCCGGGGGAAGCGTTCCGCCCAGGCGCTGCTGGCCGATGAGCGACAGGGAAAGACCCATCCGGGATTGCTCGACCAGGCCGAGGCGCTTCAGGCGGGCGACGTCGCTTTCGCGCAGGCTCTTGGGGTGCGCGCCGCCGCTGGCAATCCTGTGGAGCGTGGCGTCTTCGCTGGGGCTGAGGGCGGCAAGCAAACCGTTGGCCATGGCAATCCTCCTTGGCGCCCCCCAGCCGTGAATTATGGGCACCGTAGCGTTGCAAGATCAAGACACGTGGGGCAACTCCCCGGGTGGTCGGGTAAGGAGGTTGTCGGGGCTCGCCCTATTCGGCGGCGGCGAGCTGGGGACGGGGCGAGCCTGCGATCTCCTGGATGAGCTTCTTGGTGAGCGCCCGGCCGAACGACCTGTGTGTTTCGGCAACGACGGTGAAGGCGCCGGGACCGCCGATGACATTGTCCTGAAAGTATTTCTCCAGCCCGCCCGGCGGGTTCGTGTGGTCCGGACGGAACGATTCGGCCAGCGGCGTCAGGATCACCAGGGCATTGATGACGATGTTCCTGGCGACAGCCTCGTCACGGGCATCGGTGACCGAACGGCCGGAGACGTTGTTGCCATCGCCGGAAATATCGATGACGCGCCGTTCCGAGGTGAACGGTGCGCGCTCGAGCTGGCTGACCCCGAAATCGATGGCGTCGCTGATCGAGGTGCTGCCGGAGAACGATCGCGGCGTCTCGATCAGCCTGTCGCCGAAATTGCGCGCGTGGGCGTCGCTGGCGATCACCGTCCAGTCGATGACGACGTTGCGCTGCCCCGATGTCGCCCATTCGACGAAGCACACGGCGATGCGCCGGTTCGGGCCCGAGGTGATCGCCCGCACCACTTCCGGGTGCGTGATGGCGGCCGCCGCCCCTTCGCGCTGGAGCTTGAATTTGGGCGCGGTGACGCTGCGCGAGACGTCGGCGGCGAGCACCAGCAGCATGTCGACGGGCTCGGCTGCCCGCGCCGCCGGCGAGACGAGCGCGCCCGCCAGGACCAGCAGCACGACCAATGGTCTCGATATACGGTTCATCAGGCACAGAGTGGACCAGCCGTCCGCCCAAAGCAAAACGCCCGGATCTTTCGATCCGGGCGTCTGCTTTTGCGTCGGGGCCTTGTCAGCGTCTTTGGCCCAGGAACATCATGAGGAACTGGAACAGGTTCACGAAGTCGAGGTAGAGGCTGAGGGCGCCGAAGATGGCGATCTTCTCGGCCGCCTCGGTGCCGTACGCCTCGGAGTACTGGTCCTTGATCTTCTGGGTGTCGTAGGCGATGAGCCCTGAGAAGATCAGCACGCCGGCGGCGGAGATGACGAAGCTCATCGTGCCCGACGGCCAGATCATGTTGACGATGCCGGCCAGGATCAGGCCGATCACGCCCATGAACAGGAACTTGCCCATCGCCGTCAGGTCACGCTTGGTCGTGTAGCCGTAGAGGCTGAGCGCGCCGAAGGCCGCGGCCGTCACGAAGAAGGTCCGTGCCACCGAAGCGCCGGTGTAGGTGAACAGCAGGATCGACAGACTCACTCCCATGAGTGCCGTGACCGTCCAGTAGACGGCCTGGATCGCGCCCACGCTCATGGTGGCGGCGCGGAACGAGACCAGCAGCAGCAGGCCCAAGGGCGCCAGGGTCGCGACCCAGCCCATCATGGTGAGGCCGACGACATAGCCGCCGCTCACCTGGAAGAAGACCGAGGCGAGCTGGGGCGAGCTGAACAGGCCGAACGCCACGATGCCCGACAGCGCGAGCCCCGAGGCCATGTAGTTGTAGACCCGGATCATATGGGCGCGCAGGCCGACGTCGAACGTCGCCTGGTCGGCAATGGTGCCGGCCCTGTTGAACGCGTTGAAGTTCTCGTTTGCCATTTTGCCTAGCCTCCGCGGGATCTCGTTTCGGGGTCCCGTCCTCGGGCAATGTGGTGGCTCAGGGGCCTTGAATCAATAGAGGGTGCGGCGGGCGGCGGGCGGTTATACTGGTGCCATGTCCGATTCGCCCAAACTCCTTGCCCTGCGCAAGACCCTCGCCGCGGCCTCCGAAGAGGCTACCCCGGAGAATTCCAAGCAGCTGGCCCACGAGGCCATCGCCAAGATCCTGATGGCCATCGAAAGCGGCGTCGTGACGCTGGGCGACTGGGAACGGCGCTGCCTGGCGGCAGCGATCACCAGCCTGCGCGGCGGCAAGGTCAACGAGGCCCGCACCCGGGCGCGCCAGGCGCTGTGGCCTGACGAGAACAGGCGCAACGCCAGCGTCTCCAAGTTTCCGCCCAGGCCCGGCATGTTGACGCTGCCCGAACTCAAGCGTGAATTCGCCGCCGCCCTGGCCATGCCGGGGCGGGCAAGGCCGGGCGGCAACCCCGCCTAGGCTGGGTCGCGGTCTAGGCGGCGTCGCGATACGGCATGTCGCCGAGATAGTTCTTCTTGCCGATGCCGACGCCGTTGTGGCGCAGGATCGCGTAGGCGGTCGACACGTGGAAATAAAAATTGGGAATGACGTGCTGGACCAGGAATTCCTGGCCCGACAGCGTCTTGCCGTTCCAGCGCGGCTGGGTGATGCGGTGCTCGGCCGCTTTGGCAAAGGCATCGGCGTTGAAGCCCTTCAGGTAGGCGATCACGCTTTCGATGCGCGCCTTCGCCTCGGCCAGCGTCTGCTCGGTATCGGCATGCACCGGCACGTCCTTCTCGCGGTCGGCGAGGCGCGCGGCGCCGAGCTTGGCGGTGTCGCAGGCGGTGCGGATCTGCTGCACCAGGCTGAACTGGTCGGGCGAGAGGCGTGCCTGCAGCAGGATGCCTGCGTCAAACTTCTTCTCGGTCGCGAATTTTTCCGCCTCGCCCAGGATGGCGAGCAGGTTGTTCAGCATCTTGGTGAACTGGCTAACGACGATGGCATGGATCATGGGGGCGTGGCTCATGGGGACCTCGGTGAGGGGGGACGGGCTCGGGCCGTGCCTATAGCAGCTTATCGGGGTCGCCGAGAGACTTTAGGCTTTTACTCGGTGTTCTCGGGCTCGATCGGCTCTTCCGCGGCCTCGAGCCCGTCGAAGGCCGCGAGCAGATTGCCGACCCGGTTGGCCGACGAGAGGCATTCGGCGAGGCGCGGGAAATTGTCGATCAGCCAGTTGAACGCGCCCTGAACGGCGACGAAGGCCGCTGCCGCCTGAGTGACGTCGCCCAGCAGCATGGTGCCCTGGATATAGTGCGGCACGCACAGGATCAGCCCGATCAGCGGCGCCAGCAGCGTGTTGCCGTGGGAGACGTAGGTCGTGCGCATGTATTGCCAGGCCAGAAGCCGCCACTGGCGCATGACGGCGGCCAACGCCGCGGCGACGCTGGCCGTCGAGGTTTCCATGTCGTCGAGCGACAGGCGCGCGGTCGCGCGCTCGCGGAAATGGGCGACGGCATATTTCAGCTCCGACTCGGCCTGGTTCTTGGACTCGATGACCTCGATCATATGCCGTCCGACGATCATCAAGGTGCCGTTGGTCAGGACTGCATAGGCCACGGCAGCAACGACCAGATATCCCGGGATGGTGAAGGCGGCCCCCAGGAGCGCGACATCGAGCGCGCCGCCGACATGCCACAGCACGACGACGAACGTGCCCGCGATCAGCACCGAGCCCAGCAGGCCGACGAGGAGATCGATCGGCGCGTCGGTGGCCAGCCGCGCATCCTCGGTGATGCGATATTCGGCGTTCTGGTGCTCGCCGTTGACCAGCTCGATGTGCCGGTAGCGTTCCCCACCCAGCCAGGCCTCGATCAGGTGCCGGCTGACCCAGGCGCGCCACGCGCGCTGGAAGGTCATGCGCCCCCAGACGGCCACGACGGCGAGGCCGATGCTGAGCACCGCGAAGAGCGCCAGCAGATGGGTCTGGTGCCAGATCTCCGCGCCATCGCGGAATTCGAGCGCGTTGAAGAAGTCCCTGTTCCAGAGGTTGAGCCGGTACTGCACCAGTAGCTGCAACACCGTGATCACGACGAGCAGTGCCATCAGACTCCAGGCCCGCCGCGCCGTCGGGCCGCGCCAGAAGCCTCGCGCGCTCCGCCAGAAACGGCGCAGAGGGTGGTGTGGTTCAAGCGGCAGCAGACCAATATCGAACACCACCGGCGTTCACCTCCATTTTCGACAAGCGTGAACAGGGCGCCCAGCGCGAAACGCTGTCGAGACGATTCGGTTGCCGGCCACCCGAAAGGAAGGCTCAAGACTGTTCGAAAGTGAACACTCGTGTCGAATGGAAGTGGACCAGCAGGCGGGCCCATCAAAGCGGCGATACCAGGATCGTCACCACGCTCTGCCCCGGCGGCAAGGAACGCATGCGCCGCCTCATGGACGTCGTGGTCTCCGGCCGGGTCGATCTTGGGGCACTGGTCACGCATCGCTTCACGCTCGACCGGATCGAGGAGGCCTGCGAACTGTTCTGCCATCAGCGCGATGGCGAGCTCGAGGTGGCCATCGCGATCTGAGGAGAAGCCCGTTCAGATCCTTCGCCTCTAGATCCTACGCCACAGCGGCCAGGTCGCGGCGAGCGCCAGCAGGCCCATCCCGCCGGTGATCGCCGTGGCCTCCGGCGCGCCGATCCGGTCGGCGAGCCAGCCCAGCCAGACGAAGCCGATCGGCCCGGTGCCGATGCAGACGCTGAGGACCCCCAGGATGCGCGAGCGCATGTGGGCCGGGGCCGCGAGATAGACGAGCGTGGCCTGCAAGGTGGAAAAGGCCGCTCCGGCGAGGCCGGTCAGCAGCAGCGCGGCGCCGGCCAGCAGAGGCGTGGGGGCGACTGCAAAGCCGATCAGCCCGACCAGATAGGCCGCCGTGCCCCCGACATAGGCGCGGGCATGCCAGCCCGGCGTCAGCCACAGCGCCAGCACGATGCAGCCGATGAAGGCGCCGACGCCGTCGACGCTGGTGAGGAGGCCCACGCCTTCGGGGCCGAGCAACAGCCGGTCGGTGCCGATCACGGGGATCATGCTGGTGAAGGGCCAGGCGAAGACGTTGTAGATGACGGTCACCGCCATGATGGCGCCGAGGCGCCGGTCGGCGAAGATGAGCGCCACGCCCTCCCAGGTACGCGCCAGCACGGCGCCTGATCCTGGCGAGGACGGGATGTGGCTCTGCACCAGGAGCGTGGCGGCGACGGCGGTCGCGTACATCGCGATGCTCAGCAGGAAAGCACCTTCTATGCCGACGCCCGCCAGCAGCAGGCCGCCGACGGCGGGGCCGACCATGCGGCTCACATTGCCGGCGCCGACATCGAGCGCCATGGCTGTCGCCATGCGATGGCGCCCCATGACCTCACCCATCATCACGCGCCTGATGGGATTGTCGGTGGCCCAGCCGCAGCCGTTGATGAAACTGGCGACGGCGAGGTGCCAGACCTCCAGCGTTCCCGCAAAAGCCACGACGGCGAGCAAGGCCGAGGTAACGGTCATGAGACCCACGACGCCGGCCAGGGTCAGGCGGCGGTCGAACCGTTCGGCGAAGGCACCGAGGAAGGCGCCGAACAGGCCCATGGGGACCAGGCGAAGCATGGTGACCATGGCGACGATCAGGGCCGAGCCGGTCTGCTGATAGACGACGATGCCCATGACGACCGTCTCCAGCCAGCGCACGGTGGAGACGACCAAGCCGACGTACCACAGGCGCCAGAAATCCATCGGGCTGGTACGCAGAACCTGCCTGAACGACAGGTCGGTCTCGCTCTTGGTCTCTCTCATGGGCGCGCCGACTGTCCTCTACGGTCGCGCCAAAGTCTCCTGTCCTGACATCGCTGGAATTATTGCACTATGAATGCTATTGTTCCGCCCGTCATGCCGCTTCACTGGACCATCGACCCACAGCAGAAACTGGTCACCGCCGTTGCAGAAGGCGACGTCACGCGCGTCGAATTCGACGCCTTTCTCGACGACATGAGCCGCGCCGGCGCCGACACCTATCGCAAGCTGTTCGACGGCGGGCGCGGCGGCACGCATATGGGGGCCGAAGACATCCTGGCGCTGGGCGCGCGCATGCGCGCCTCGCATGAGAGGGGCCCGGTGGGCCCGCTGGCCGTGGTCGTGCCGGAGGGTCATGTCGAAACGATCGGCCGCGTGCTGGGCATGCTGGCCGCGGCCGAGCGACCGATGCGCGTCTTCCGCCAGGTCGGGCCGGCGCGCAAATGGATCAGCAACCTGCCGGGATAGAAGCCGGAGTTTCCCAATGTATGTGCTGTATCATGGCTGGAGATCGTCGGCGTCGCGCCGCGTCAGGCTCTGCCTCGCCGAGAAAGGCCTCGCCTTCGAGAGCAAGCTGATCGACCTCGCGAAGATGGAGCACCATGCGCCCGCCTTCCTGAAGCTCAATCCCAACGGCGTCATTCCGCTGCTGATCCTGGAGGACGGACGCTCGCTCTACGAGAGCGGCACGATCTGCGAATATCTCGACGAGACCCATCCCGAGCCGCCGCTGCGGCCCACCGATCCGTTCGAGCGCGCCACGATGCGCAACTGGATCCGCCATGTCGACGGGCTGATCGGCAACCTGATCATCTTCAACTGGGCGCATTCGATGGCCAAGATCGCCACGCAGTGGTCGGACGCGGAGTTGGCTGAAAAACTCAAGAACGTGCCCAGCAAGGAGCGGCGCGAAGCCTGGCTGCGCACTGCGCGGAAGCCCTACACCGAGGACGAGCGCCAGGAGGCGCGGGACAAACTCAAGGTCGGGCTGCTGGACCGCATGGAAGAGACACTCGGCAAGAGCGCGTGGCTGGCGGGCGATCGCTATTCGCTGGCCGACATCGGCGCCGTGCCCTTCGTGAAGCGCCTCGACGAGGAGATCGCGCCCGACGAGATGACGGCGGCGAAACATCCCAGGGTCGCGGCATGGTGGACAGCGATCCAGGCGCGGCCGGCGTTTACGACAGCCAGGATTGGCCCGTTCACATCGGCTTGAGGGGGGCACCCTTCGCGGCTGGACAGAAGCGCTCACGCCTCTAGGCTCCGCACCCGACTGAGTTCATCAGGGGAGCCCGCGTATGCCGAACAATCCGAAGGTCCTCATCGCCGGCGCCGGACCGGTCGGGCTGACGCTCGCCAACGAGCTGGTGCGGCACGGCATTTCCGTGCGGATCGTCGACAAGAACGCGGAGCGCACCGACAAGTCGAAGGCGCTGGTGCTGTGGAGCCGCACGCTCGAGCTGTTCGACGATGCGGGCTACGCCCAGGAATTCATCCCGGCCGGCATGATCGCGCATGGCGCGCAGATCTCGACCGGCAAGGAGATCGTGGCCCGGGTCTCGCTCGATTCGATCGACAGCCGCTTTCCCTATGCGCTGATGATCGCGCAAAGCGAGACCGAGCGCGTGCTGGAAGAGCGACTGGCGGCGGCGGGCATCAGGGTCGAGCGCACGGTCGAGCTGGCGGGCTTCACCGACAGGGGCGCCTCGGTCGAGGCGACACTCAAGAAGGCCGACGGCTCTGACGAGACGCTTCAGGCCGACTGGCTGGTCGGCTGCGACGGCGCGCATTCGGCGGTGCGGCACGGGCTGGGCTTCGCCTTCGAGGGCTCAACCCTGGAGAGCCACTGGGCATTGGCCGACGGCTACGTCAGCGGCCTCGATCCGAAAGATCGGCTGCACATCTTCTGGCACAGGGACGGCATCCTGGCGTTCTTCCCGATCACCGGCGAGCGCTGGCGCGTGATCGCCGACCTGGGGCCCGCGACCGGCAACGAGAAGCATCCCGATCCGACGCTCGCCGAGATCAACGCGCTGATGGCGCATCGCGGCTCGCCCGCGATCGTCATGAAGGATCCGTTCTGGCTGGCGGCGTTCCGCATCAACGAACGCAAGGTGAAGGACTACTCGAGGGGCCGCGTGTTCCTGGCGGGCGATGCCGCCCACATCCATAGCCCGGCCGGCGGCCAGGGTATGAACACCGGCATGCAAGATGCCTTCAACCTCGCCTGGAAGCTGGCGCTGGTGATCGAGGGCGCGGCCAAGCCGGCGCTGCTCGACAGCTATTCGCCGGAACGCAGCGCCGTCGGCGAGCAGGTGCTGAAGAACGCCGGCCGCCTCACCGAGGCCGCGACCCTGCGCAATCCCGTGGCGCAGGGCCTGCGCAACACGATCGTGAAGTTCGCGACGGGCTTTCCCGCGATCCAGCACAAGATCGCCGATCAGCTGTCCGAGATGGACATCGGCTATCCCGCGAGCCCGCTTACAGTGAAGAACGGCACCCTCGCCAACGGCCCGAAATCGGGCGAGCGCTGGCCCGACCGGCTGCCAGCGGGAGCCGGCGGCATGCGGTTCACCGCGCTGGGGCCGGCCGAGACCGCGGCGGCGCTGGCGGCAAAGTTTCCGAAGCTGGTGACGGCGTCGCCGGCCAAGGAGCCGGAACACAAGACGGCACTGCGGCTCATCCGGCCCGACGGCTATGTCGGCTTCGCAGGCGCGGCCAAGGACCTGGCCAAGGCGGAGGCCTATCTCGCGGCCATTGCGTACTAGAAGAGCCGGCTAACGGCCGCCGACCCGCTCGAGGCCCTTGATGGCGAGCGGCGCCTTGCCCGACTTCTCCGCGACCTCGCGATCCTGCGCCTCGATGGCGGCGCGGGCGGAATGGTCGGTGTCGTCGCCCGCCAGCGCGTCGAGCGGCACGCGGCGGTTTGAGCGCTGGCTGCCGTCCTCATAGGTGACGTTGAAGAAGACGTATTCCATCCGCTTGCCGGGTTTCGCCATTGGAGCCTCCACTTGGGGTCGGTCCGCCGACCGGGAGCGCGCTTATACGCGCTCCCCGGTGACGGCGCCCGAAGAAGGTTCGAGATTGTTGGCGGGTTGCAGATAGAGCGTCATCCAGAGCGCGGCGATGAACACCGCGCCCCAGACGAGCCACTTCTCCGTGCCCGGCTTCATGGTCGTCGAATGATGGTCGTCGAATGGGCTAGAAGCCCATCCCGCCCATGCCGCCACCGCCGCCCATGCCGCCACCCGGCATGCCGCCGCCGCCGTTGGCGCTCGGGATCTCCGCCACCATCGCTTCGGTGGTGATGAGGAGGCCGGCCACGGAGACCGCACCCTGCAGCGCGGCGCGGACGACCTTGGTCGGGTCGATGACGCCCGCCTTGATCAAGTTGACGTATTCGGCCTTCTGGGCGTCGAAGCCGAAGTTGACGTCCTTCTGCTCGAGCATGCGTCCCGCGACGACCGCGCCGTCGAAGCCGGCGTTCTCGGCGATCTGGCGCACCGGCGCCTGCAGCGCGCGGCGCACGATATCGATGCCGACCTGCTGATCGTGGTTGGCGCCGCGCTTGTTCTCGAGGACGCGGGTCGCATAGAGGAGCGCGGCACCGCCACCGGCAACGACACCCTCCTCGACCGCGGCTTTGGTCGCGTGCATGGCATCGTCGACGCGGTCCTTGCGCTCCTTGACCTCGATCTCGGTGGCGCCGCCGACCTTGATGATGGCAACGCCGCCGGCCAACTTGGCCAGCCGCTCCTGCAGTTTCTCGCGATCATAGTCGGAGGTCGTGTCCTCGACCTGCTTCTTGATCTGCGAGACGCGGGCCTCGATGTCCTTCTTCTTGGCCGCGCCGTCGATCACCGTGGTGTTGTCCTTGTCGATGCGCACCCGCTTGGCGGTGCCCAGCATGTCGAGCGTCACGTTCTCGAGCTTGGTGCCGAGATCCTCGCTGATCACCTGGCCCGAGGTCAGGATCGCGAGATCCTCCAGCATCTCCTTGCGGCGATCACCAAAGCCCGGCGCCTTGACGGCCGCGACCTTGAGGCCGCCACGCAGCTTGTTGACGACCAGGGTCGCGAGCACTTCGCCCTCGATGTCCTCGGCAATGATGAGCAGCGGCCGGGCCGACTGCACGATCGACTCGAGCAGCGGCAGGATGTTCTGCAGGCTGGCGAGCTTCTTCTCGTGGATCAGGATGTAGGGATTCTCGAGTTCGCAGATCATCTTCTCGGCATTGGTGATGAAATAGGGCGAGAGATAGCCACGATCGAACTGCATGCCCTCGACGACATCGAGCTCGGTGTCGAGGCTCTTGGCCTCTTCGACCGTGATCACGCCTTCCTTGCCGACCTTGTCCATCGCCTTGGCGATCATGTCGCCGATCGCCTTGTCGCCGTTGGCCGATATGGTGCCGACCTGGGCAATCTCCTGGCTGGTCGAGACCTTCTTGGAGCGGCTCTTGAGGTCTTCCATCACCCATTCGGCGGCGAGGTCGATGCCGCGCTTGAGGTCCATCGGGTTCATGCCGGCCGCCACCGACTTGGCGCCCTCCCGCACGATCGCCTGGGCCAGCACGGTCGCCGTGGTGGTGCCGTCACCAGCGGAATCAGAGGTCCGGGTCGCCACCTCGCGCACCAGTTGCGCGCCCATGTTCTCGAACTTGTCGCTGAGTTCGATTTCCTTGGCGACGGTGACGCCGTCCTTGGTGATACGCGGTGCGCCATAGGACTTGTCGATCACGACGTTGCGGCCCTTGGGACCGAGCGTGACCTTGACCGAATCGGCCAGGAGATCGACGCCTCGGATCATGCGGGCGCGGGCGTCGGCGCCGAAACGTACTTCTTTGGCTGACATCGTTGTTCTTCCTTATCTATGAATGCCTGGAGCGCAGAGCCGGGTGGCTCAGGCGGCTTTCTTCTTGGCGACGGGAGATCCTTCGACGACGCCCATGATGTCGGACTCGGCCATGACGAGAAGATCCTCGCCATCGAGCTTGATTTCGGTGCCCGACCACTTGCCGAACAGGATGCGGTCGCCCTTTCTGACGTCGAGCGGCACCAACGCGCCTGTCTCGTTGCGGGCGCCGGGGCCGACGGCCACGACCTCGCCTTCCATGGGCTTTTCCTTGGCGGTATCGGGAATGAGGATTCCGCCCTTGGTCTTGCCCTCTTCCTCGACCCGGCGAATCACCACGCGATCGTGCAGCGGCCTGAATTTCATGGCGTTTCTCTCTGATTGTCGGGGTTCTGGGAGCGAACGCTGAGCGCGCGCGATGCAGCAGCTGAGATCGAGGTGGTGATCTTCTATCAGCGAACAAGCGCTTGTCCGACTGAAATCGCCCCAAACGCCGGGCTGCTGGCATATCGCCCCGAAAGCCGTCACACTGGCAGGATGGTCCTGCTTCCTTTCCGATGCTGGTGCGAGCGTCCGGATAGCCATAGCAGCCACCCGCGATCTCGAAGCCCCGGTCCGGAGCAGTTTCAGGGATGGTTCAAGATCTTGTGCGGGGCAAGCCGCCGGGCCGGAGCCGCCGTTTCGACGGCCGTCGGCTGCGGAGCGAGCGGACCCGGCAGCTGATCATCGAGGCTTATCTGACCCTGCTGGCCGGAAACGTGCGGGCCCCGACGGCGTCGCAGATTGCAGAGCAGGCGGGATATTCGGTGCGGTCGATCTTCGAGCGCTTCACCGATCTCCGGGCACTCGGCCTCGCGGCGGCTGACCACGCCATTGCTGCGGGCCAGGCTGAGGCCCCGGCCCACGACATCGACGGCGATCGGCCGACCCGGATCAGAACGCACGTAAGGACCCGCGCGGTGGCCTGCCAAAAGTGGCTGCCGCTATGGCGGGCCATGATTGAAACTCAGGACCACCTGGCCGAACTCAAGGGCCGCGTCGAACTGGTGCGGCGGGCCAACCTCGCGCGGCTGAAGCTGATGTACGCGGCGGAGCTCTCGGCGCTGCCGGCCCCGGAACGCAAGCAGATGCTGTTTGCCCTGGGGGCGCTCACCAGCTTCGAGAGCTGGAACCAGTTGCGCGTCGACTACGGCCTTTCGATGGAGGCAGCCCAGGCTGTCTGGTACACCGCGATCGACCGGATGCTGCCAACCACCCCACCGCAGGCGGACTAAGCGATGAAAGCCCTGCTCTTCGCCTGCCTGTTGGCTATCGCGGCCAATGCCGCCGATGCCCAGCAGCGACGCCCGCCGGAACCAGACAGGACAGCCGACAAGCCGCCCGACTGCGCCGCTAGCATGGGCGCACTGCCCAAGGACTGGAGCGGCGAGGCCTATGCCATCGACGGCGTCACCCTGGGTGGCGCCGGACTAAAGCCGCCGCTTCGGTTGTGGGGCGTGCAGGCCGGTGAGTTGCGCGACCGACAGAGCGGCGTGGAGACAGTCGCCGGCATGCGGGCTCGGGCGGCGCTTGAAGACATGCTCGACAAGGGCAGCCACAAGGTGAAGTGCCGGACGATGCGGTGGGATCGCGAGTGCCGCGCCGTGGCGCAATGCATGGTTGAAGCCTCGCCGGCACCCATCGATCTCGGTGGCTACCTGATCTCGAGCGGCCTCGCTTACGGCTTCCATCTCGAGGAGGTGCTGCCGTGGGAGCCGCGAGCCGCTCAACGCTATGCCGGCGCCGAAGCCGAGGCACGCAAAGCCAACCGGGGTCTATGGCCGGTGTGGCTGGGCGAGAAGTAATATCAGAAGGGCGATCGCCGCTTGCGCCTGGACCGGCCGAGCGCATCGATCAGCGGCGAGACGGGCGGCGCGACGTCGGGTACCGAACAGTCCGCATCTGTCTCGGTCTCCGCGCGTCGGCGCCCCAGCGCGGTAAGCGTAATGCCTTTCGGCCCCTCTTCGATCAAGCCGAGGAACTCGAAGCGCACCCGTTGCGGCGAGGGCACATCGACCGTCCGGCCCTCGGCCAGGCCGCGCAAGGCTTGAAGCTCGAGGCGGCTTAACGTTGACGGAGGATGCGCCACAAATGGCTTACTGGGGGCGATGCCGGCCTCAGCGCCAGAACAGGGCGAGCAGGATAATGATGGGAATGGGAATGCCGAGCAGCCAAAGCAGGATGGAACGACCCATGAGATTCTCCTGGAGGTGGGCAGTGAAAAAGCGATCTCGGTGAAAGGAAGCCGCGGTTAAAGGCAACGGTTAGGGGCGGCCGTCGCGCGCCGCCCCGCCTTCGGTGGCAGCAAGGCCCGCCGCCACGGCGCCGAGCAGCATCGACGCGACCAGCCAGAAAGACAGATGCATGCCAACCCGCCGGGCGGCGTCGGCCGCGACTTTGGCCTCGGCTTCGATTGCCGCCACCCGCCGCTCGGCATCGGCCGGCGCCAGGCCGCTGCGCGCCGCCACCATCTGGGCGAGATATTGGCGATCATCGGCGGCAAGGCCGGTCCCGGTCCGATCGTAAGCGTTGGAGAAGAGACGCCGCGCAGTCTCGCGATCGACAGCGAGGTCGCGCCCCCCAGCGAACACGCCGGCCGCTCGCTGGCCAGTGCCGCCGGTGAGCGCCGCGTAGTCGGGGCGGAAGAGACGATCCAGCAGCGGCGCCAACCATGGATTGCTGCCGGGGCGCGCCTCGCCATTCGCGGCAGCCAGAACCGCAGCCGGGCCTGCGCCCGCCGCCGCACCACCACTCACGATCGTGGCGGCTGAGGCGAGCAAGGCGGCACCCATTACGGTGGCGACGGCCCAGGCCAGTACACCGTGCGCGGTGTCGCGGAAGTAGACCTCGTCATTTGCGGTGCGTGCCCAGCGCACGCGCAGCCGGCCTGCGACGTAGCCGCCGAGCCCCGACGCCATGACGGCAGTTACGGCCATGAAGATGCCGCCGATGGTGGCGGCCTTGGTGGTGCTGATGTCGGCGGCACCGGACCAGGGGGTGATCACGGCAAAGCCGATGCCGGCGCCCAGCGCCAGCAGCAACAAGGTCAAGGCGGCGGCGACGAAACCACCAGCGATCGTGGCGGGCCAGGAGACGGCGGAAACGGAGGGCGATTCGGCTTCGACAATGACAGTGTCGACCATGGAACTCCTGCTGCTCTGCCGCACACTGGGTGCTGGCGAGAGGCAACGCAGGAGAATGGTTCAGGTTGCCCGGGAAACGATCACTATGGGCCGGCGGCCGCCAGATCGATAGCGCGGCGGTACATTGTCATCGACGCTTCCGGGGTGTTGTAGCCGGCGTGCGCCGTGAGCGTGACATTCTCAAGCCTCAGCAGCGGTTCGTCTGCCGACACCGGCTCCTTGGCGAACACATCGGTCGCATAGTGGCCGATATGGCCGGAGTGCAGGAGATCGACCAATGCCGGCTCGTCGACGACGCCGGCCCGCGCCGTGTTGACAATGATGACGCCGGGTTTCGTCTTTCTCAGTCTGGCGCGGTCGAGGAATCCGCGCGTCGCATCGTTCAAGGCAAGATGCAGACTCACGATGTCAGAGCGCGCCAGCAACTCGTCGATCGGCATCAGCGGCACGGCGGTGCCGACAACAGCCGAGCGATTGAAGGCGATTACCTTCAGGCCGACACCCTGGGCAATGCGCGCCATCTCGCGGCCGATACCGCCCAGGCCGACGACGCCCAACGTCTTCCCCTTGAGTTCCATGCCTTGCATCGGCCGCCAGCCGCCCGACCGGACGATGCCGTGCATGGTTGCGATGTGGCGCGCGGCGGCAAAGACCAGCCCCATCGCATGCTCGGCGACGGTGGTGTCGCCGTAGCCGCCGATGGTCGAGACCTTGATTCCGAGACGCTGGGCGGCCGCGAGATCGACGAAGCTCGCTGCCCCGGTGCCCAGAAAGACGATGTGCTTCAGTCCGCTGCAGTGCTTCAGCGTCGCCTCGTTGAAGTAGGTGGCGTCGTTGATCACCGTTTCATAGCCCGCGACCTTGCCGGGGATATCGCCTTCATCGACGGGACCCATGTTGACCGCAATGGCAATGTCACCGGGGCCGTGGACCTGCTTCCAGACACGATCGATATCCGGAGTCGAATCGATGAAGAGCGTTCTGGACATCGCCACAATCCTCCCAGCCGGGACACGAGCGCAGTATAGCAGAACCGGGCTGATTACCGGCCGGCTTGCCGTTTCCGTACCGCCTTGCCGCGCGGTTGTTTCCGGGACGCCGCCGGCGGGACACGAACGTCGCGCTCGAGATTGTCGTGCTTGTCGTCCATGCGGCGGTAATCGATCGTGAGTTCCTCGCCGGCCGGAATGTTCCGGACGGCATGGTAGGTCACGTCGCCATCGTCGGAACCCAGATTGGGGTCGGCGGCGTGGTTCATGTACCAGCCGGTAGAGATGCGCAGGAAATCGAGCGGCACCCAATATCCTCCGGTGCTGCGAATGCCGAACTTCTTGTAGAGCGCTGCGTGGTGCGAGGCGTTGACCTGCCGGGTCGAGACCCATCGGCTGTCCTCGCCGTCCCAGATGCGGACGATCTCTCCCCTTTTGATGTCCTGATCGGCAAAGCAGCCGATGCCGTGAACGCCGGAGGAGCCGAGATAGACGAATGCCTTGCTGGTCTTGCGCTTCATGAAACTCTTACTCGCGATCAACGATGCCATGCGGGCCGCGTGCTTACCCTGCTCCCTGCTGCACTGCAATCGCGCCGACACCACCGCCCCGAGGCGGCTGGTCCCGCCGGCGGAACGGCGCTAGGCTTCGATGCTTTTGCGAAAAGGAGAGGTCGACACCGAACACCAAGGCCTGGGCTGCACGCCACAAGCCGCGGCAAAAGCGGACAGCGCGCCACCCGTCACGATCAAGCGTCACTGGGAGGACACCATGAGAAACCGAATGCATTGTTTTGCGTTGGCGTGTTTCGCGTTGGCTGGCGTGATGGCGTTGTCGGTCGCAACCGCGGCGACGGCCTGGGCACAGAAGGCCGGCGGCATCCTGAAGATCCAGCACATGGACACACCGCCCAGCGCCTCGATCCACGAGGAGGCGACCGTCTCGACGGCGGTGCCGTTCATGAGCGTCTTCAACAACCTCGTGATGTTCGATCAGAACGTCGGCAAAAACAGCTTCGAATCGATCGTGCCGGACCTCGCCACGAGCTGGTCGTGGAGCGGCGACGGCACCAAGCTCGCCTTCAAGCTGCGGCAGGGCGTGAAGTGGCACGACGGCAAGCCATTCACGGCCAAGGACGTGCAATGCACGTTCGAGATGCTGCTCGGCACCGACAAGCTCCGGCGCAACCCACGCCAGGCCTGGTATGGCAACGTCGAGAAGGTGACGGCCGACGGCGAGTTCGACGTCACCTTCCATCTCAAGGCACCACAGCCCTCGCTGCTGGCGCTGCTCTCATCGGGCTACACGCCGATCTATTCGTGCCATGTTCCGGTGGCGGACATGCGCCGCCACCCGATCGGCACGGGCCCCTTCAAGTTCGTCGAGTTCAAGATGAAGGAGAGCATCAAGCTGGCGAAGAATCCCGACTACTGGAAGCCGGGACGCCCCTATCTCGACGGCATCGAGTTCACGATCATCCCTGACCGGTCGACCCGCATGCTGTCGTTCGTTGCCGGCAAGTTCGACATGACCTTCCCGACGGACGTCACGGTGCCACTCCTGAAGAATCTGAAGAAGGACGCTCCGCAGGCGCAATGCACCATGCGAGCAACCGGCGTCGCCACCAACCTCATCGTCAACCGCGACCTGCCGCCGTTCGACAATCCAAAGATCCGGCGCGCCATGGCGCTGACTCTCGATCGGCAGGAGTTCATCACCATCCTGAGCGAGGGAGAGAGCACGGTGGGCGGCGCCATGCTGGCACCGCCAGACGGCGTGTGGGGACTGCCGCCCGAGAGACTCAAGACCATCATCGGCTACGGCGATGTCGAGAAAAGCCGCGAGGAGGGACGCGCGTTGATGAGAGAGGCCGGCTACGGTCCAGACAAGCGAATGAAGCTCAAGGTCAGCACGCGCAACATCGCCACCTTCCGCGATCCGGCGACGATCCTGCTCGACCATCTGCGGCACATCTACATCGACTCCGAACTCGAGATCATCGACACCGCCGTCTACTACAATCGCGTATTCAAGAAGGACTATGCAGTGGCACTCAACCTCAGCGGCAGTGCGGTCGACGATCCCGACGTCACTTTTTTCGAGGGCTACGCCTGCGGGAGCCTGCGCAACTACAACAACTACTGCGATCCGGAGATGACCAAGCTGTTCGAGGCGCAGTCGCGCGAAGTCGACCAGAAGAAGCGCATACAGATGGTATGGGATATCGACGCCAAGCTGCAGGAGGATATCGCCCGGCCGATCATCTCGAATGGCAGGGCGGCCGGCTGCTGGCAGCCGTACGTCAAGAACGTGACGATCCACACCAACAGCATCTACAACGGTTGGCGTTTCGAAGACGTCTGGCTCGACCGCTAGAGGTCGACCAGCCGTTCAGGCGCCAGCCCCCAACAACACCTTGCCGGGATAGGACTGAATAACCCGGCTTTCGGCTATTTTGCCAGCGATTCGAGCCAGCGGCGCGCGAGTGCCGGCGTACGGAAGACGCGCATCGGCCGATCGGCGGCCGCGAGCATGCCCAGCACGCGAGCGACCAGCTCGGCCTTGTCGTCGGGGACAACGACGGCCAACGGGCCCATAGGGCCCAGCGCATGGAATGACCGAAACCGCGCGCCCAACGCGAGGAGATCCGCGGCGCTCATCCCGGTGTCGCCGCGGCTGCCGTTGAACAGCTTGCGGTAGGTCATCGCCCCGCTGGACGCCATCTCATCCACGAAGGTCTCGACTTCGCGGCGAGTGACATCGCCGTCCGCGATGGCAGTAATCAACCGGGTTTCGGAATCGATTGTCCAGTTGAGCGACATGCGACCTTTGATTTTCCCAAGGTGACCAAAAGGCTGTTTGACAGTCCCGCGCGGCAAGCACCAGCGTCTCTCGCTTTGACATCGCTCGCTCCATGCGGCGAAAGTTCATGCGTGACGAGAGCCGTTCCCATTCTTGCAGGTTGCGTGGCCGTGTGGGCGACGTGCGGCACGGCCATGGCCGACTCGGCGGAGGCTCGGGCACGGGCGAAAGAGCACTGGGATGGGCCGTTCGGCGGCACCTTCTCGGCAACCCTAGCCGTGGTCTCGGACTACTCCTTCGCCGGCATCTCGCAAACCCAGCTGGAGCCGGCGGTCCAGCCGGGCTTCGGCTACACGACGCGGGACGTCAGCGAGGCTGTGCCGCTTTCGGCCTATGTCTGGACATGGGGCAGCAACATCAACTTCGCCAACAGCGGGCCCGGCGTTGAGATCGACCTGATGGGCGGGCTCAGGCTGAAGGCGTACGACAAGCGCCTCAATGTCGACGTCAGTTACCTGCGCTACACCTATCCCGGAAGCGCGCCGGCCCTCAACTACGACTACGGCGATTTCAGCCTGCTGGTCGGCTACGATTTCGAGGTCGTGCAGCTCAACGCCAAGGTCCGCTACAGCCCCGATTCCTTCGGAAACTCCGGCACCGCCTGGAACAAGCGGGTCCAGATCGCAGCCCCTCTGCCCTTCCTGCGGGTCAACGAAAACATCGCCTTCAAGGCCTACGGCACGCTCGGCAACCAGTGGGTCGACCGCTATCTCAATTACGGCATCCCGAGCAACGAGTACTGGTACTGGCAGATCGGCCTGATCACCTCGATCCACGGCATAGACTTTACCGCCGCCTACACCGACACCAACATCGACATCGCTGGCTGCGGCAATACCGGCAACTGTCAGGGCCGCGTCATCCTCAGTGTCGGCAAGACTTTCTAGCGACAGGACAGCTGCATGCTCACTTTCTATTTCTCCCCCGGGTCGAGCTCGATGGCACCACACATCGCCCTGCATGAGACAGGCGCGCCGTTCGAGGCCAAGCCCCTGTCGCTGGCCAAGAAGGATACGCGCACGCCTGAATTCCTGGCGATCAATCCCAACGGCAAGGTGCCGGTGCTGCTGGTCGATGGCCGCGTGCTCACCGAGGTGGCAGGCATCCTGTTCTATCTCGCGCGGGCATTCCCCTCGGCGGGGCTTCTGCCGACCGGGGACATCGAGGCCGAAGCGCAGGTGGTTTCCTGGATGTCCTACATTGCCTCGACGATTCATCCGGCGCGGCGCCAGGGACTCGAGCATGCCCGCGAAGTCTATGCGGTGGCCGACAAGCGTCTGGGCAAGAACGACTGGGCGGCGGGTGGGCGATATTCGATCGCCGACATCCATCTGTTCCGTCTTTATTGGCGTTTCCGCAGCTCACTCGAGCCCGAGCCGGAGGCCTTCCCCAATATCGAAGCGCACTACGCACGCATGATGGCGCGGCCGGCGGTGCAACGGACGATCGAGATCGAGACGAAGGTCGGCTACGAGCTGCCTGCCTAGACGTTACCGTCCGTTCAGCATCCGCCACACCTTTTCCGGCGTCGCGGGCATGTCGACGTGGGTGACGCCCAATTCGGAAAGCGCATCGACCACGGCATTCATCACCGAGGGCAGTGCGCCCGCGCAACCAGCCTCGCCACAGCCCTTGATACCCAGCCGGTTGGTCTTGCACGGCACGGAGTGGTTCTCGATCGAGAAGTCGGGCGCGTCCGACGCGCGCGGCATGGCGTAGTCCATGTAGGAACCAGTCACGGGCTGGCCCTGCTGGTCATAAACAGTGCGTTCCATCAGCGCCTGGCCGATGCCCTGGATGACGCCGCCGTGCGCCTGGCCCGCGACCAGCATCGGATTGATGACCGTGCCGAAGTCGTTGACCATGAAATAGCGCACCACTTCGATCACGCCGGTGTCGCGGTCGATCTCGACTTCGGCGACATGGCAGCCGTTGGGAAAGGAAAAGGGTGGATTGTCCGAGATGTGGCTGACGTCGAGAGACTGCGGCACGTCGGCCGGAAGCTTGAGGCCGTTGCGCAGCTTATCGGCGAGTTCCAGGATGCTGATACCGCGGTCGGTGCCAGCGATCACGAAACGGCCATGCGCGAATTCGATGTCTACTGCCGAGGCCTCGAGCACGTGGGCCGCGATCTGCTTGCCTTGCGCGATCAGTATGTCGCCGGCCTCGAGGAAGGCCTGGCTGGCAACCAGCGCCGACTTCGAGCCGCCGGTACCGCCACCCACCTTGAGCTGGTCGCTGTCGCCCTGCAGCAGACGGAAGCGATCGAGCGGAATGCCGAGCTGGCTGCCCAATACCTGCGCGAAGGGCGTGGCGTGCCCCTGCCCATAGTCGAGCGTGCCGCTCAGCATGGTGATCGTGCCGTCGTCCTCGAAGCGGATGCCGCCATATTCCTTGGCGGGCGGTCCGGTGACCTCGAGGTAGGAGCCGAGGCCGCGGCCACGTAGCCTGTTGCGCGCGGCACTCTCCTGCTTGCGCGCCTCGAAGCCCGACCAGTCCGCGGCCTTCAGCGCCTTGTCGAGCACCGACGTGAACTCGCCCGAATCGTAGTTCATGCCTGACGGCGCCTTATAGGGCATCTGCTCCGGCGCGATGTGATTGCGCCGGCGCAGGTCGATGCGATCGATGCCCATCTCGCGCGCGGCGGTGTCGATCAGGCGCTCCATGTAGTAATTGCCCTCGGGTCGTCCGGCGCCGCGATAGGCGCCGACGGGCGTGGTGTTGGTGAACACCACCTTGGAGTTCACCTCCATCGCCGGCGTCTTGTAGACGTCGATGATGTTCTTGACCGCGTTGGTCGTGGCCGGCATCGGCGGATAGATGTAAGCACCGGCGTTGCCGGTACCGCTCAGTCGAACGGCGAGAAACCTGCCGTCTTCGCCGAGCGCCATTTCGGCGATACGCTGGTGATCGCGACCAGCATGGTCGCTCAAGAAGCTTTCGGAGCGTTCGTCGGTCCACTTCACTGGCCGGCCGAGCAACTTGCCGCCCAGCAGCAGCGGGGCGTACTCCGGATAGACCTGCGACTTCATGCCGAACGAGCCGCCGACATTGCCGGTCAGCACGCGCAGCCTGTTCGGCGGCACGTTGAGCACGTCCTTGGCGAGGCCGCCGCGCAGACCCATCACGCCCTGGCAGCCGACATGCAAGGTCCAGCGCTCGGTCTTGGCATCATAGGAACCGACCGCCGAGCGCGGCTCCATGGCATTCACCACGATCCGGTTGGAGGCGATTTCGAGCCTGGTGACGTGCGCTGCCTCGGCGAAAGCCTTCTTCACCGCTTCGGCATCACCGTAGTGGAAGTCGAGCACCAGATTGCCGGGGGCGTCCTCGTGGATCTGAGGCGCGCCGGGTTTCAGTGCGTCGGCCGGAGTGGTGACGGCGGGCAGTTCCTCGACATCGAGTTCGACTGCTTCGGCGGCGTCCTTGGCCTGCACGGCTGTCTCAGCCACGACGCAGGCCACGGCCTCGCCCACGAAGCGCACCCGGCCTTTGGCGAGCGACGGTCGGGGCGGCGTCTTCATCGGCTTGCCGTCGCGGTCGGGAATATTGAGGCCGCATCTCATCGGTCCGAAGCCCGCCGCTTCGAGATCGGCGTTGGTGTAGATCGCGAGCACGCCCGGCATCGCCTTCGCAGCAGACACGTCGATGCCCTTCAGCACGCCGTGCGCGATCCTGCTGCGCACCATCACGGCGTAGGCCTGGCCCGGCAGGTTGATGTCGTCAGTGTAGCGGCCCTCGCCGCGCAGCAACTTGGGGTCCTCCGAGCGCGGCACCGATTGGCCGACGCCAAACTTCATCAGCGCGAGTTCGGTATCGTCGTACGTGTCCATGACAACCTCACAATAATTGAGGGCGCGCCACACGACGTGACGCGCCCCCGGTACGCAAGATTTACTTGTTCGGCGAGTAGTTCGTCGGCAACAGCAAGGTCGAGTGCATCGCCTGCAGTTTCTCTGGCCCCTTGGCGAGATAGGCCTGCCACGCCGGATCCTTCATCGCCGCACCGCGCGCCTCGAAACGCTCCTGCAGGTTTTTGTAGCGCCAGAGATGGATCCACTCGTTGGGCTGCGGGAACTCACCCGTCCAGGCGCCCCAGATCGGCGAGTACTTCTCACGCGCTGCCTGCACTTCCTTGAAGTCTTTGCCGTACTGGGCAGCACCGCCCATGTTGCAGCGATAGATGCGTAGCTCGTAGATGTTGCCGGTGGTGTTGTCCGACGGCTTGATGTCGACCACGGCATTCATGAGCCGCAGGTCCTGACGCTCGATCAGCGGGCGGATCACCGGCACATAGCCTTCGGTCCACGGCTTGTGCTTGGCGAGTTCGCTGCGTAGCCGCGTGCGCTCCTCGTAGCTGTCGTACTTCCACAGATGCCAGATCTGGTTCAGCGCGCCGAACTCGGCCGTCCAGTAGCCATGATTCACGCCGAAATTCTGGCCGCGGGCCGGCCGGCCGATCGTCTCGGCGGCCTTCAGGTATTCCGGCATCTTGCCGGGCTTGAGCGTGTAGCAGCGAAGTTCGTAGACCATGTCGTTTCCTCTCAGGGATGGGGATTCTTGGGCGGATGCGCGCGCACCGCCTCCTCGTTGATGTCGGCGCCCCAGCCCGGCCGGGTAGGCACGATCAGCTCGCCATTCTGGATGACCGGGGGATGCGTGACCAGATCGTCCTTCCACGGCACGTCGTCGATATCGATTTCCATGATGCGGAAGTTGGGCATGGCCGCGCAGAGATGGGCGCTCATGAGGGTCGACATGTGGCCGTAGAAATTGTGCGGCGCGCAGTTGATCTCATAGGCCTCGGCCATGGCGGCGACCTTGAGCGATTCCATCAGCCCGTTCCACGGCACGTCGATGATCGAGACATCGATAGAACGATTCTCGAAGAACGGCCGGAACTGACGGCGTCCGAACAGCGATTCGCAGGAGGCGATCGGCATCGACGCACGGTCGCGGATGAGCCGCAATCCCTCGGGGTCGTAGGAGTCGATCTCCAGCCAGAAGAGATTGTAGGGCTCGCAGGTCCGCGCGACCTTGATGTAGCCCTCGGTCTTGAAATTGAAATTGGTGTCGAGAAGGATTCCCATGTCGGGACCGGCACCCTGGCGGAAGGCCGCGAGGCCGTCGGAGATTGCCGCAAGGGTCGCGCCATCGGCGTTGAGCTCGGGTCCGCCAATGGTGCGGCCAAATCCCGGCTGGTGCATGTTGGGCGGATTGAGATCGAAGCGGAAGATGTTGGTTTTCAGCGCCTTGAAGCCACGCTCCTTCACATGCTTGCCGAGCTTCACCACGTCGTCGAAGGAGCGCACCGGGTCGACCTTCATCACGTCGGCGTTGCGGAAGCGGTAGGAGCCGCAATGCGACCAGTAGAGCGGCAGGCGGTCGCGCACGGGACCACCAAACAGTTCATAGACGGGAATGCCCAGCGCCTTGGCCTTGACGTCGAGCAGCGCGTTCTCGATCGCGGCCATGGCCTGCTGGTTCATGCCGCCCGGCGCCTGGCGGGTGATGGCGTAGATGCGGCTCATGATGCGCTCGATAGGCCGCGGGTCCTGGCCAATCAGGTCCTGCCCCATGCGGCGTATCACGGCCGTAAGGCCGGCGCTGCCGTAACCCTCGTTATATTCCGACCAGCCGACCAGGCCGTCGTCGGTGGTGATCTTGAGGAATGAAAAGTCACGCCAGCCGGCGTCGCAATGCAAATCCTCAATCTTGACGATTTTCATGGTGTTTCCTCCCGGGTCGGCCACAGCATAGACTAGCCTGCGGCCACTGAGGGATGAATCAATGCCCCTACTCGGCAAGGGAATGCTGGTCGTCTTCACCGAGGTGAAGGCACGCGACGAACGCGATCTCAACGAGTGGTACAACCGCGAGCATATCGACGAGCGGATCAATCTGCCGGGCTTCCACCGCGCCCGCCGCTATGCAGCTGTCCGCGGCTCGCCCAAGTATCTCGCTACCTACGAATGCGACACCGTGGGCGACCTCGCGACACCGGGCTATCTGCGTCTCCTGGCCAACCAGACCCCCTGGAGCCAGGCTGTGATGGCAAAATTCAGCCACTTTCACCGCCTGACGCTCCGCATTCAGGTCGACCTTGCGCACGGTGTCGGCGGGGCGGTCGCCTGCGTGCGGTTCGTGCCTGACGCGCACGAACGCAAGCCGCTGATCGCGTGGCTGCAGGAAACGGCCTTGCCGAATCTCATCACCCGGCCCGGCTTGCTGGGCGCATTCGCCGCCGAGACCGATCTGGAAATCACCAATGCCCCGCTACAGGAAAAGAGCATGGATCATCCCAAGGCCGACGAGGCCGAATGGGTGGTCATGATCGAGGGTGCCGACGCTGCCTCCGTGAGCGCTGCCGCACGGACCCGTTTCAAGCTTGCGGCCCTGAAGCCATTCGGCGTCACCGTGGCGCCGACGATCGGCACCTACCGGCTGCTCTTCGGCAATCAGAGATGACGGAACTTTGACCTTCCGTTGATCGGGCCATCGCGTAGGCTGGCTTTGTGTCCACCCAACAGAAGATCTTCTGGCTGCGGCTCGCCACGCTGATCGGCCTTTGCCTGCCTGCACTGGAGCTCGCGTGGCGCTGGTACACCGACGAGTTGGGGGCCCGCCCGGTCACCCTAGCGACGCACGCGACCGGCGACTGGGCCGTCATCTTCCTGCTGCTGTCGCTGGCGATGACGCCGCTTCGCGCCACGCTCGACTGGATGCCGCTGGTACATATCCGGCGCCGCATCGGCGTCGCCGCGGCGCTCTATGCTTGTGCCCATCTCCTGATCTATGTGCTCGACCAGAAGTGGAACCTGATCGTCGTCGCCACCGAGATCGCCAAGCGCTTCTATCTCACCATCGGTTTCGTGGCGTTGCTGGCGCTGGTGGCACTCGCCGTCACCTCGACCAACGGCTGGCAGAAGCGGCTCAAGCGCAACTGGAAGCGCCTGCACTGGCTGATCTATCCGGCGGCACTGCTGGCGATCGTGCATTTCTTCATCCAGTCCAAGGTCAAGATCGGTGAAGCGGCCTTCGCCGCCGGTCTGCTCGCCTGGCTGATGCTGTGGCGCGTGCTGCCGCAGCGGTTCCGGACCAGTTATGCTGGCCTCTTCTTGCTGGCGGCGACTGCCACGCTGGCCACGGTCGCTTTCGAGGCCGCCTGGTACGGCCTGGTGAACGGCATCGATCCCATGCGCGTGCTGGCCGCCAACATAGATCCCGACCTGATTCCACGACCGGCGCAGAAAGTTCTCGTGGTATCGCTGGCGGTCATCGCAATCGTGGCGGGGCGCCACTGCTTCCTCGCTGCGAATAGGCTCTGGACGAAGCGCTATATCCAACGGACTATACCGACTTCCTGACGAAGGGTCGGCATGACGGAAGAAGAATGGACGGCGGTAAAGTTGAGCTTGCTGGTCGCGACAACGGCGACGGCAGCCAGCCTGCCGCTCGGCATCACCGTTGCCTGGCTGCTGGCGCGCGGCCGGTTCTGGGGCAAGAGCCTGGTCGACACGCTGGTCCACCTGCCGCTCATCATGCCGCCGGTGGTGACGGGCTACCTGCTGCTGCTCACCTTTGGCCGACGCACGCCGATCGGCGCCTTCCTGGCCGATGAGCTGGGCATCGTCTTCTCCTTCCGCTGGACCGGCGCGGCGCTGGCCTGTGCAGTCATGGGTTTCCCGCTGCTGGTACGGGCCGTCCGGCTCTCGATCGACGCGGTGGACGCACGGCTCGAATCGGCGGCCGGAACGCTCGGCGCCAACCCGCTCTGGGTGTTCGCCACCGTCACCCTGCCGCTCAGCCTGCCCGGGGTGATCGCCGGCGCCATCCTGTGCTTCGCCAAGGCGATGGGCGAATTCGGCGCGACCATCACCTTCGTGTCGAACATCCCGGGCGAGACGCAGACCCTGCCGTCGCTGATCTACACGTTGACGCAGGTTCCCGGCGGCGATGCCGGCGCGCTTCGCCTCACCTTGATATCGATCGCCATCTCGATGCTGGCCCTGCTGGGGTCGGAACTGCTGGCACGTCGCATCGGCGCCCGGCGAGTGGCGACGTGAGCTTCGAGATCGACGTCGATCATGTGCGGGAACATTTCCGGCTCACGGCACGCTTTTCGTCAGCCCCCGGCCTCACTGCCTTGTTCGGCCGTTCAGGGTCGGGCAAATCCACGCTGGTCGACGTCATCGGCGGCCTCATCAGGCCGACGCATGGCCGGGTCGCGGTCGACGGCCAGGTCCTGGTCGACACCGATCGCGGCCTGTTCGTGCCCAAGCATCGCCGCCGCATCGGTTATGTCTTCCAGGACAGCCGGCTCTTTCCGCATCTCAGCGTTCGCAACAACCTGCTCTATGGCCGCTGGTTCGCGCGCAATGGCACCGGCGGCTCGGGTGATCTGGCGTCGGTCGTCGAGTTGCTGGGGATCGGCGCCCTGCTCGACCGCCAGCCCGACTCGCTCTCCGGCGGTGAGAGGCAAAGGGTCGCCATCGGCCGCGCCCTGCTGGCCCATCCGCGTCTGTTGTTGATGGACGAGCCGCTCGCCTCGCTCGACGAGGCCCGGCGTGCCGAGATCCTGCCCTATATCGAGCGGCTCCGAGACCAAGCCGGCGTGCCGATCATTTACGTCAGCCACTCCGTCGCCGAAGTGGCGCGGCTTGCCACCACGGTCGTGATCCTGTCCGAGGGCCGGGTCACAGCCGTTGGGCCCGTGCTCGATATCCTGCCGCTCGCCGACGCCAGCGACGCTGGCAGCGTGCTCGATGCCACGGTGGCGCGCCACGACGAGGCATTCCAGCTCACGGTCCTGGCGTCGGCCGCGGGCGAGTTGCAAGTCCCGCGGCTGGCCGCTCCGGTCGGCAGCCCGGTGCGCGCCTACATCCGCGCGCGCGACGTGATGATCTCACTGCGGTCGCCCGAGGAGATCAGCGCCCTCAACGTGCTGGCCGGCCGCATCGCAGCAGTCGTTCCCAACCCCAACGGCGCGCAGGCCGACGTCCGGCTCGACTGCAACGGTGCCTTCCTGATGGCGCGCCTTACCGCCAAGTCGGTGGACAGGCTGGCCCTGGTCCCTGGCCGGCCGGTGTTCGCGGTCATCAAAAGCGTTTCCTTCGAGCGCAGCTAGAAGCCGGGAGCGATCCTCACGGGTGATTTCCAGATGTCATCAAAGAGGGTTAGAGAGTAAGCCGCCCACTATGAGGATCCGATGACGCCTTCGCTCTTGCCCTTCAGGGGTCGCTTCATCGCTTTCACCGTCACGTCGCTGGCGACTCTGGGCTTCGGCGCCGTCTGGGCAGCCAATCCCGACATCCACTGGCTCGCGATCCCCTTCGGCATCGGCTTCTTCCTGACCTGCGTCGGCATCCACGACTTTTTCCAGACGAAGCATGCCATTCTGCGCAACTACCCGATCATGGCGCACTTCCGTTTCATCTTCGAATCGATCCGGCCGGAGATGCGGCAGTATTTCTTCGAGGGCGACAAGGACGGCATGCCGTTCAGTCGTGACCGGCGTGCGGTCGTCTATCAGCGCGCCAAGATGATGCTCGATGTGCGGCCGTTCGGCACCAACTACGACGTCTACAGCAACGGCTTCGAATGGATGTCGCACTCGATCTCGCCGCGGCCGGTCGGCAAGGAAACCTTCCGCATCATGATTGGCGATGTCGACTGCACGAAGCCTTATTCGGCTTCCGTGTTCAACATTTCGGCCATGAGTTTCGGCGCGCTCAGCGCCAATGCCATCCGCGCACTGAACGGCGGCGCCAAGCGCGGCGGCTTCGCACACGACACCGGCGAGGGCGGCTACAGTCCCTATCACCGCGAGGGCGGCGGCGACATCATTTGGGAGATCGGATCGGGTTACTTCGGCGCTCGTAATCCCGACGGCACCTTCTCGCCCGAGAAATTCGCCGCCGGCGCCGCCAACGAGCAGGTCAAGATGGTCGAGCTGAAGCTCAGCCAGGGCGCCAAGCCCGGCCATGGCGGCGTGCTGCCCGCTCCCAAGGTGAGCCACGAGATCTCGCTGACCCGCGGTGTGCCGATGGGCGAGGATTGCGTCTCGCCGTCCAGTCATTCGGCCTTCTCGACTCCGGTCGAGATGATGCAGTTCATCGCCGAGATGCGCCGGCTATCGGGCGGCAAGCCGGCCGGCTTCAAGCTCTGCATCGGCCACGAATGGGAGTTCCTGGCGATCTGCAAGGCGATGCTGGAAACCGGCATCTATCCCGATTTCATCGTCGTCGACGGCAAGGAAGGCGGCACGGGGGCCGCGCCGATGGAGTTCGTCGACCATGTCGGCAAGCCGATGCGCCAGGGCCTGTATTTCGTGCACAACGCCCTGATCGGCATCGGCGCGCGCCACCGCATCAAGCTCGGCGCCGCCGGCAAGATCATCACGGCTTTCGACATCGTGCGCTCCATGGCGCTGGGCGCCGACTGGTGCAACTCGGCGCGCGGCTTCATGTTCGCGGTGGGCTGCATCCAGTCGCAGTCCTGCCACACCGACCGCTGCCCGACCGGCGTCGCCACCCAGGACCCGACCCGCCAGCGCGCGCTGGTCGTGCCCGACAAGATCGATCGGGTCTTCAATTTCCACCGCGCCACGCTCCACGAGCTGGCCGAACTGACGGCGGCGGCAGGGCTCGATCATCCCAGCGAATTCAAGCCCGAGCACATCTCCCGGCGCATCTCGCCGAGTGAAGTCATCACCTTCGCCGACCTCTATCCGTCGTTGGCCGAGGGCGAGCTGGTGGCGGGCTCCGGCAATCCGCGCTGGCGCCGGCCTTGGGACATGGCCCAGGCCCATTCGTTCCGCGCCGTGACCTAGAGGCGGCCAAACCGGTTGCGAACCGGCCGGTCTTGGCTCAGCAATTGGACTGGGAACCAAGAAAAGCCGAGGAAACGCCATGACCGCCCCATTCGATCTCGCACCACTGCTCGCGCCCAACAACCCGGCGCCGGCCGTCAAGTGGAACGGATTCCCGAAGTATAATTTCATTGGCGGCCACAACGACGCCAAGCACGTGCCCGTCGACGCGCTGATCGAGGCGGCGACCACAGTGCTGAAGCGCGAGGGCGCGACGCTCGCGACCTACGGCCTGAACAGCGGCCCGCAGGGCTATCGCCCGCTGCGCGAGTTCCTGGCCAAGAAGCTCAACGGACACGCCGGCGTCGACTGCACCGCCGACGAGATCCTGATGATCTCGGGCTCGACGCAGGCGCTCGACCTCATCAATGGGCTGCTGGTCAGCAAGGGCGACACGGTGCTGATCGAGCAGGAGACCTACGGCAGCGCCATCAACCGGCTGGTGCGGCTCGGCGTCAACGTGGTCGGCATTCCGCTCGACGAGGAAGGCATGCGCCTCGACGTCGTGAAGGAGAAACTCGCCGAGCTGAAGAAACAGGGCATCACCCCCAAGTACATCTACACCATCCCGACGGTGCAGAACCCGACCGGCGGCATCATGGGCGAGGAGCGCCGCGCCGAGCTGATTGCTCTCGCCCGCCAGTACGGCGTCATGATCTTCGAGGACGAGTGCTATTCCGACCTGATCTGGAGCGGCAAGCGTCCGCCGTCGCTCTACGCCATGGCCAAGGGCGAGGGCGTGATCCATATCGGCTCATTCTCCAAGTCGATCGCGCCGGCGCTGCGGGTCGGCTACATCGTCGCCAAGTGGGAAGTGCTGTCGCGCATCATCGCCCTCAAGCTCGACGCGGGCACGGGCGCACTCGAGCAGATGGTGCTGGCCGAGTTCTGCAACAAGCACTTCCACGACCACGTGCCGAAGCTCAACAAGGTCCTGCACGCCAAGCTGCAGGTCCTGCGCGAAGCGCTGGCCGAGCAGTTCGGCACGGCCGCCGAATTCGGCGACCCGGCAGGCGGCATCTATCTCTGGATCAAGCTGCCCGAGCAGGTCGACACGGTGAAGCTCGCGCAGGCGGCATTGGCGGCCGGCGTCTCGATCAATCCCGGCCCGGAATGGTCGTCCAACAAGGCCTACGCGAAGAACCGCATGCGTCTATGCTTCGCCAACCCCGATCCCGAAACGATCCGCGAGGGTGTCGCCGTGCTCGCAGAAGTCTGCCGCAAGGAGTTCGGCGTACCGCTGCGCAGCGCCAACATCGACAAGGGCTGACCCGGACAAGGGCTGACCGACGCGGGCAGCGGCACACGAAACGTGCCGCAAAAAGCCGCCAGCTGTGCCGCTGCGTGTGCCGCCGTGGCCGAATTGCCCCGAACTCTCAAGGGCTTGACCGACGCCGCGATACAGGGCCGACCTCGGCGCGACAGCCGCCCGAATCGCGGCCCTGTTCGCCCGAAAACGAACGGCCCGCACCGGAGAACCGGGCGGGCCGCTGCCAGAGCTTCGTCAACGTGACGGTTTTCTAGCATAAAACCTGCTGAACTTGCAAATTTATGAGGCGACCATCACCATCCAGCTCACGCCGAACTTGTCGGCGACGGCGCCGAAGCGCGGCGAGAAGAACGTCTTGCCGATCGGCATCTGCACGGTGCCTTCCTTGGCCAGCGCACTGAAGGCCTTGTCGGCTGCCGCCTCGTTGGCCACGCTGAGCGCCAGCGAGAAGCCCTGGAAGTTCAGCTTGCCCGGCTGCATGCCGTCCGAGCACATCACCATGGCGCCGCCAACCGTGAAGCTCGCATGCATGATCTTCTCGGGGTCGACAGGCATGTGCTCGGGCGAAGGCTTGTCGGGATTTTCCTTGAAGCGCATCACCATGTCGATCTTGGCCCCGAGCGCCGTCTTGTAGAAATCGAGCGCCTCCTCGCAGCGGCCGTTGAAGAACAGATACGGTTGGATCGTCATTAGCTTCCTCCTCTGGTCAATCAATCGTCGATGGCTTGGTAGGCGGACGTCCAGAAATCGGTGAACACCCGCGGCGGCTGCGGCGAGTCCATCATGCGCTGGGTCATCAGGATGCCGACCATGTCCTCGGCCGGATCGGAATGGGCCGAGGTGCCGTAGCCGCCGTCCCATCCGAAGCGCCCTGGGGTCGTCGACAGGCTGGTGCGCCGCGTGACGACGGCGTTGCCCATGCCCCAGCTCGCGCCATCGCCGAAGAACAGTTCGGTGCCAATCCTGTTTTCCGGCGTGAGCTGGTCGGTGGTCATCAGCTCGACGGCGGGCCGCGACAGGAGGCGCTGGCTGCGGTGCCGGCCCTTGTTCAGCATCATGCGGCAGAAGGCGTGATAGTCGTCGATGGTCGAGACCAGACCCGAGCCGCCGGCGGGAAACGGCGGCGGCCGGCTCCAGCGGCTGTTCCTGGCATCGTCGAAAGCGACGACGGACTTGGTTTCGTAATCCATCCGATAGGCGCTCGCCAGCCGGTCGAGCTTGCCGGCGGGCACCTGAAAGCCTGTGTCCTTCATGCCGAGCGGCCCGAACAGGCGCTCCTGCAGGAACGCGCCGAAATCCTGCCCCGAAGCGCGGGCGATCAGCACGCCCAGCACGTCGGAGCCGGTGTGATAGAGCCAGCGTTCGCCCGGCTGATGGATCAGCGGCAGGCCGCCGAGGTGCTTCATGAATTCATCGGGCGAGATGTCGAGCTGGTCGGGACCGGGCGCCACGCCCGCTGCCTCCGCGGCTTTCTGGATGGGGTACTTCGCCGGCCAGACCATCACCGCACCGTGGCCCGACCTGAACGTCAGCAGATCGCGCACGCTGATCGGCCGATGGGCGGGCACGGTATCGTCGAGTGGCGCTTCGACGCTCTTCAGCACGCGGCGGTCGGCCAGCTCCGGCAACAGGCGGTCGACGGGCTCATCGAGCCGGAGCCGGCATTCCTCGATCAGGATCATCGCTGCGGCGGCAGTGATCGGCTTGGTCATCGAGGAGATGCGGAAGATCGTGTCGCGTTTCATCGGCGCGCTGCCGCCCGCGGCCTGCATGCCGATCGTCTCGACCTGCGTCTCGCCGCGCCGGCTTATCAGCGTGACGAGGCCCGGCATATCGCCATCGGCAACATGCCGGGACAGCGTCTCGCGCAGACGGGCAAGCCGCGTCGTGGAAAACCCCGGGCTCATGGACGCCTGCTCAATTCTTCTCGATGAAGCCCGCACACCGCTCGAGACCGCCGGTCCAGCCGCCGCGATGGTCGTCGCGGGAAGCCTCGGTCTCGAAGCCTGTGTGCCACAACGTCAGCCGGGTCCGGCCGCCGCCGAGATCGGTGAAGCTGACCGACACCAGCGTCTCGGGATCGATGGTGCCGTCGGCATTCTCGGTGACGTAGGTGAAGACCAGGCGATCCGGCGGCGCGACCTCGCGATAGGCGCCGTACTTCAGGATCACGCCGCCACTGGGCGAACGCATGCGACGGCGCCAGACACCTCCGGGGCGCACGTCCATCTCGCAGGACAGCAGCGTAAAGTCCCGCGGCGCCCACCAGATCGATGCCTGCCTGATATCGCTCCATGCCGCGAACAGCCGTTCGCGCGACGCGGCAATATCGCGCGTGAGCACGAGCTCCGACCCGGCCGGCTTCACCATGATGTTCATGGGTTACGCACGAACTCGGCGTCGATGACGATTTCGATGGCCTCGGAGAACATCGCCGGCATGCCGAAGTCCTGCGGCTTGATCCAGCTGCTGGCACGGACGCCGAGGCGCGGATGGCCGAAGCCCTTGCCGCTGCCAATCAAGCTAACGTCGAAGGTGATCGGCGCGGTCTTGCCCATCAGCGTGAGGTTGCCATCCACCTTGCCGCTGGTGGCGTCGGTCTGACGAAAGGCGGTCGACACGAATGTCACCTCGGGAAATCGAGGCGCATTCAGGAACTTTTCGCTCGCAAGATCGCTGGCGAAGCCCTTGACGTTCGACGTGATCGATTCGGTCACGACCTGGGCCGACAATTTCGTGCTCGCGACCGCATCCGGATTCCATGCCAGCGTGCCGCTCACGCGATCGAAGCGGAAAACGCTGTAGGAATAGCCAACGTGCGGAACGCGAGCCAGGACCGACGAATGATCGGGATCAAGCGCATAGGTGCCTGCCGTCGCATGGGCGATATTGCGCTCACCGCAGAATACGCCGGGCGGCATGCTGGGAGGACAAGTGCCCTGGGCGAGGCCGCCGGTAGCGGGAAGCTGTGACAGTACAGCGCCGAGCAACAGAGCGCGCGCGATCGAAGAGGCTGCGACCTTCATGGCTTTACTCCAGTATCAGGACTATTTCTCGGTCGCGGCTTTAAGATTGGCGAGCCCCGCGGCGAAGTCATTGCCGATCATGTTGTCCATGTTCATGAACAGGCCCATCACCTTCATCATGAGGGAGGCGGAACCGTACATCGCCCAAGTGACAACCGCGCCATCGCTCCTCGGTTCCATGGTGAACTCGGCGGTGTTGTGGCCCTCGAACGGCGAGATGAAATCGAGCTTGATCAGGATCTTGCTGGGCGGCGTCGCCTCCGTGATCTCCATCCGCCCCTTGCCGACGTTCTTGTCGCCGTCCCATTCATAGATGGCGCCCTTGCCGCTTGCGGCGCCGCTGAAGGTCCGCTTCATCGCCGGATCCTTCTTTTCATAGGGCGACCACAGGCTCCAGCTGCGCAGGTCGTTGATCAGCGCGAAAATCTTCTCCGGCGGCGCCTTGATGGTCGCCGTGCGCTGTACGCGGAAGGTGTCGGGCCTGGTCGCGGCATAGATCAGGATGCCGGCGACAACGACAACGATGGCGACGGCAATATAGGCGAACGTCTTCAGCATCGGCTGAGTGCTCCGATAATACTTAACTCTTAAGTTAAGTGTTAGGAACTTCGCGGCGCACTGTCAACCGCCGGCAAAACGACCTAAGAAATCCTCATGGTAGACATACACACCGGCCGTCCGGCCACCCTCGCGCCGAACGGCATGGTGACTTGCCCTCATTCGCTGGCCTCGCAGGCCGGCGTCGACGTACTGCGGGCCGGCGGATCGGCGGTCGACGCCGCCCTTGCCACAAGCGCGGCGCTCTCCGTGCTCTATCCGCACATGACGGGTGTCGGCGGCGACGCCTTCTGGCTGATCTACGACGCCAAGTCCGGGAGCGTGCGCTACATCGACGGCGGTGGCCGTGCCGCCTCGGGCGGCACGGTGGAGGCCTTCACCCGGCGCGGCCTTGCCGAGGTGCCGTATCGCGGTGTCCTGCCCGGCACCCTCACCGTCCCCGGCGCCGTCGCGAGCTGGGCCGAGGCCCACGCCGCCTATGGCCGCCTTCCGCTGAAGCGCTGTCTCGAAAGCGCCATTGGCTACGCCCGTCACGGCTTCCCGGTGACGGCACGGCTGGCCTACTGGCGCGAACTGGCGCGCGAGGAACTGGCCAAGAGCCCCGAAGCCGCCGCGATCTTCCTGAAAGACGGCGCCATGCTCACCAATCCCGATCTCGCCCGCACGCTGGAGGCGATCGCCAGCGACGGCTGGTACGGCTTCTACGACGGCGAGGTCGGCCGCGAACTCGTGCGCTGGTCGACCGCGCACGACGGCTTCTTCACGCCGGACGATCTCAAGGCCCAGCTTGCGCGCTGGGGCGAGCCGCTGAAAGGCACCTATCGCGGCGTCACGATCTACGAGACGCCGGCGCCGACGCAGGGCTTTGCGGTGCTGGAGATGATGAACCTGCTCGAGCCGCTGGAGCTTCACGAAAGGCCCTTCCTCGGCCCCGACTATGTGCATTTCATGGTCCAGGCCAAGCAGCTCGCCTATCACGACCGCGACCGCCACCTCGCCGATCCGCGCTTCACCTCGGTGCCGATGGAGCGCCTGATCTCGAAGACATACGCAGACGAGCGGCGCGCGCTGATGGATCCGGCACGTGCCGTTCCGTGGGACCGCATCCCCTCCTACGGCAGCCTGGCGGGCGACACGGTCTACATCGCCGTGGTCGATGCCGAAGGCAATGCGGTGTCGATGATCCATTCGCTCTATGGCGGCTTCGGCGCCGCCGTCGTGGCTGGACGCACCGGAGTCGTCCTGCAAAACCGCTCCGCCTATTTCTCGCTCGATCCCAACAGCCCCAACAGGGTCGAGCCCGGCAAGACGCCGCTGCACACGCTGATCGCCTCGATGGCCTTCCGCGACGACAGGCTGTGGGCCGTGGTGGGCTGCATGGGCGCCGACGGCCAGCCGCAGATCCACCTCCAGACCTACCTCGCGATGATCGACCACGGCCGCAACATCCAGGAGGCGCTGGAGACGCCGCGGTTTCTCTCCGGCCGCTTCGCCATCGGCGAGGCGCGCGACACGCTGCACATCGAAGGGCGTTTTCCGCCCGCGACCATTGCCGAGTTGGAGCGGCGCGGCCACATGGTCAACCGCTGGGGCGCCTGGAATGAACTCGCGGGCCACGCCCACGGCATCACGATCGATCCTGTGAGCGGCCTCAAGGTCGGCGGCGCCGATCCGCGCAGCGATGGCGCGGCGATAGGTTATTAGAGAGTGACCACCGAACAACCTCATGCTGAGGAGGTCGCGCAGCGACCGTCTCGAAGCATGGGCTTCACGCACGGTGCTCGTTGCCACCCTTCGAGACGCGGCCTGCGGCCGCTCCTCAGGGTGAGGTCATTGTCGGGGAGACGACTTCAATATTCTGACTACGCCAGCGCAAAACCCTCGTAGTCGTTCTTCACCACCGTGTCGCAGGCCGCGATGTAGGCCGGCAGGCCGCCGATATAGGGCATGAACACGCGCGGCTTGCCAGGGATGTTGGCGCCGACGTACCAGGAGCTGCAGGTCGAGCGCAGCGTGATGTTGGCGAAGTCGCCGACCTGGCCGACCCAGGCTTCCTGGGCCTCGTCGACCGGTTCGATTACGTTCACGCCTTTGGCGCGCAATGCCTCCAGGCAATCGGCGATGAAGTCGACGTGCTGCTCGATCGAGGGAAGCATGTTGGTCAGCACCGAGGGGCTGCCCGGCCCGGTGATGGTGAAGAGATTGGGAAAGCCCACGATCGTGAGGCCGAGATAGGACTTCGGCCCCTCGCTCCATTTATCCTTGAGTGCGACGCCGCCGCGCCCGCGGATATCGACCTTCAGCAGCGCGCCGGTCATGGCATCGAAGCCGGTGGCCAGCACCAGGCAGTCGAAGCTGTAGTCCTGGCCCTTGGCGCGAAGTCCCTTGGCCGCGATGCGCTCGACCGGCGCGTCGCTGATATCGACCAGCGTTACGTTCGGTCGGTTGAAGGTCTCCCAGTAGCCATCATCCACGCAAAGCCGCTTGCAGCCGATGATGTTCTTCGGCGTCAGGATTTCGGCGGTCTTCGGGTCCTTCACCACCTCGCGGATCTTGGAGCGCACGAAGTCGGCCGCGGTCTTGTTCGACTCATCGTTCAGCAACAGGTCGGAGAACGAGGCCATGAATCCCAGTCCGCCGTAGGCCCAGCGCTCCTCGAACAGGCGACGACGCTCGACTTCCGGCGTCTCGATCGCCGAAGCCATATTGATCACGAAATCGATGCCGGCCGGTTTGGTCTTGGCGCGCTTGCGCATCTCGGGGTAGTGCGCCTTGACCTTGGCGACGTAGGCGGGGTCGAGCGGCTTGTTGTGCGCCGGGATGGTGTAATTGGCGGTGCGCTGGAACACCGTGAGGTGTTTGGCCTGTCGCGCCATGATCGGAATCGACTGGATCGCCGACGAGCCGGTGCCGATCACACCCACCGTCTTGCCGGTGAAATCGACGCCTTCGTGCGGCCAGTTGCCAGTGTGATAGGTCGGACCCTTGAAGTCTTCCAGGCCTGGAATTTTCGGTGTGTTGGGCGACGACAGGCAGCCCATGGCGGTGATGACGAAGCGCGCCGCCACCTTGTAGCCCCCCTTGTTTCCGACGTTCTCGGTTTCGACCCGCCAGACGTTCGCCGTCTCGTCGAAAACGGCCGCGGTGATCCGGGTCTCGAAGCGGATATCGCGCCGCAGGTCGAAGCGATCGGCGACGTGGTTGGCGTAGCGCAGGATTTCAGGCTGGGTGGCGTAGCGTTCGGTCCACTCCCACTCCTGCTCCAGCTCGGAAGAGAACTGGTAGGAATACTGCACGCTTTCCACATCGCAGCGCGCGCCGGGATAGCGGTTCCAGTACCAGGTGCCGCCGACGCCCGAGCCCGCCTCGAAAACGCGAGCCGTAAAACCCTTCTGGCGCAGCCGGTGCAGCATATACATGCCGCCGAAGCCCGCGCCGATGATCACTGCATCGAAATCGACCGACATACGCCCTCCAGCAACAACCTGAATCCGTACCAAACTTACTGCGACAGGGGAGGTGACCGCGCAAGCCTTCCCGTGCCACCTGTTGCAGGCAGGAATTGAGGAGAGGAACGCGACCGATGGGCGATAACGCCTACCCGGCAAGCTGGTATGCCGCCACGCGAGATACGAGTGCCGACCGTCCGCCCCTCGTGGCCCGGATCGAGGCCGATGTCGCGGTCGTGGGCGGCGGCTTCGCAGGTCTGCACACGGCGCGATTGCTGGCACGGCAGGGACGGCAGGTGGCGCTGGTCGAGCGCCGCCGCATTGCCTGGGGCGCATCGGGCCGCAACGGCGGCTTCGTCGGACCGGGTTTCGCCGAGCGATCAGGAGCGTTGATCGACAGGCTTGGCCTCGACCATGCACGTGGGCTCTATGCGCAGTCGCAACGCGGCGTCGCCATCGTGCGCGAGGCCATCGACGAGCTGGGCCGCCCCGACATTCGCATCGGGCCCCTCCTCATGGGGTCTGGCAAGCTCAGTGTCTCGCGCACCGACCAGGGCCCGGGGTTCGCCGACCGCACGCGCGCCCTGGCCGACACGCTCGGCGCCGCATTCGAGCCGTGGGACACCACCCAGGTGCGCGCCCTGCTGGCCACCCCGCGTTATCATCAGGCCATCCATGACCCGCTCTCGTTTCACATCCATCCGCTGAACTTCGCGCTGGCGCTGGCAGCCGACATCGAGGCACGCGGCGGCGCGATCCATGAGAAAACGGAAGCAACCGAGGTGTCCCGCGAGGGCGGCGGCTGGCTGCTGCGCACGCCAGGCGGCGAGATCGCCGCGCGCCACGTCGTCCTGGCGGGCAATGCCGATCTCGGACGCGTACAGTCACGGATCGCGCGCGCCGTGCTGCCGGTCGCGACCTACGTGGCCGTCACCGGGAAGATCGGACCGAAACTTGCCGACGCGATTCGCTGGTCCGGCGCGATCTCCGACACCCGCCGCTCCGGTGACTACTATCGTGTGATCGATGGCGACCGGCTGCTGTGGGGTGGGCGCATCACCACCGACACGCGCGAGCCGCCGCGCCTGCGCGAAATGATGCGCAGCGATATTCTCTCCGTCTACCCGCAGCTTGGCGACATCCGGATCGAGTACGCTTGGCCCGGCATCATGGGCTACGCGCCCCACAAGATGCCGCAGGTTGGCGAGATCGAGCCCGGCCTCTGGGTGTGCTCGGCCTTCGGCGGTCACGGGCTTGCCCAGACCGCGGCCGGCGCCGACGCCGTCGCCGCCGGCATCCTGGGCGACGACGCGCGCTGGCGCCTGTTCGCTCCCTTCGGCACAAGATGGGCCGGCGGGCCGTTCGGGCGGGCCGCCACGCAGCTCATCTACTGGAACCTTCAGGCGCGCGACTGGTGGGACGAGAAGCGGCAGGCGCAGAACGCGGAGACCTTGCGGACATGACGATTGAACGGATGGGCGATTCGCCCCGTCGGCGCGAGGACGCCCGCTTCGTCACCGGCCAGGGCGCCTATCTCGACGATCTGAAGTTCGACCGCCTGACACATGCCGTCGTGTTGCGCTCGCCGCATGCGCACGCGCTGATCCGGTCGATCGAAGTCACCGTCGCACGGCGCGCCCCGGGCGTGATTGCCGTGCTGACCGCAGCGGACGCTGCCATCGACGGGCTAAAACCGCTCCGGCCCTATGCCGAGGCCAACCTGCAAACCGGCGAGCCTTTCGCCTTCGCGCCGCAGCCATTGCTGGCCCAGGACAAGGTGCGCTTCGGCGGCGAGCCGGTGGCGATGGTCGTGGCCGAGACGCTCGCGCACGCGCTCGACGCCTCCGAGCTGGTGGTCGTGGATTACGAAACGTTGCCGGCGGTCACCACCGCGGACGCGGCACGTGCGCCAGATGCGCCTCAGCTTGCCGCGGAAATTCCGGGCAATGTCTGTCTCGATTGGCACACCGGCGACGCGGCCGGCGCGGATACGGCCTTTGCCACGGCGGCCCATGTCGTGTCGCTCACGCTCGACAACCACCGCATCGTCATGAACCCGATGGAGCCGCGCGGCGGCGTCGGGTCGTTCGATGCCACGACCGGGCGCTACACGCTCCATGTCTCGAGCCAGAACATCCACATCAACCGCAATTTCGTGGCGCGCTCGCTTGGCGTCGAACCAAGGGACGTGCGGTTCGTGGCGCCCGATGTGGGCGGCGGCTTCGGTGCCAAGAACTTCGCCTATGTCGAGCATGCGCTGATCCTGTGGGCGGCCAGGCGCACCGGCCGGCCCGTCAAATGGATCGCCAGCCGCAGCGAGGTGTTCCTGTCGGATCACGCCGCGCGCGACATGCAGGCGGAGGCCTCCCTCGCCCTCGATGCGGCGGGCAAGTTCCTGGCGCTGCGCGTCGCGAGCGTCGCCAACCTCGGCGCCTACATGGCCGGCGCCGGCGGCGGCATACAAACCTACCAGTACATCCACCTGCAGGGTTCGGTGTATCGCATTCCGTCGATCGCGCTTCACGTGGTGGCGGCCGTGACCAACACAGCGCCGATCGGCGTCACGCGGGGGCCGGGGTTCGCCGAGGCCATTAACATCATCGAACGGCTGATCGATGCCGCGGCGTGCCGGACCGGGATCGATCGCGCCGAATTGCGACGCCGCAACATGGTGCCACCCGACGCGATGCCCATGACCAACAGCTTCGGCTTCCAGGTCGACAGCGGCCACTTCGCCGAATCCCTAGATGTGGCCCTGGCTCGCGCCGATGCGGCGGGCTTCCCCGAACGGCAGCGGCGAAGCGAGGCGCACGGCCTGCTGCGCGGCCTGGGCTTCGCCTATCACATCAAGGCCACGGGCGGCCCGCCAGACGAGAACGTCGACATCAGGTTCGAGACCGACGGCACGGTGTCGTTGATCACCGGCACGCAGCACATCGGCCAGGGTCACGAGACGACCTTCCCGCAGATTCTGGCGCACCGCCTGGGCATCCCCAACGAGCGCATCCGGCTCCGCCAAGGCGACACCGATCTGATTCCGGCCGGCGGCGGCCATGGCAGTTCGCGCGCCACCTACATGGGCGGCACGGCGATCTGGCGCGCCTCCGACGAGATCATCGCCAAGGGAACGGCGCTGGCGGCGGACGCCCTCGAAGCTGCCGAAGCCGACATCCGCTTCGAAGACGGACGCTTCGTCGTCTCGGGCACCGACCGCGCCATCGGCCTGCAGGAGATCGCGGTGCTGGGCCGCGCGAAGGGCGCGCCGCTCGACACCTTCCATGGCTGGAAGCGCGAGCACATGACCTTTCCCAATGGCGCACACGTCGTCGAGGTCGAGATCGACCGTGATACCGGCCGTGTCGAGCTGGTGCGTTACACCGCCGTCGACGACTACGGCGTGCTGGTCAATCCCATGATCGCAGCCGGCCAGGCGCACGGCGCGATGGCCCAAGGGTCCGGCCAGGCCCTGTTGGAGCATGCGACCTACGATCCCGGATCCGGCCAGATGATGGCGGGCTCATTCATGGACTACGCCCTGCCGCGCGCCGACGATCTGCCGTCATTCGACCTCGGCTTCAACGGCACGCCGTGCATGACCAATCCGCTGGGCGTGAAGGGCTGCGGCGAGGCCGGCGCCATCGCGGCCTTTCCCGCCATCGCCAACGCCATCCTCGATGCGCTGGGACCGCTGGGCGTCCAGGGATTCGACGGACCGGCCAGTCCGGCGCACATATGGCAGGCGATGGAGCGCGCTCGATGAGACGCCAGGCACCGGCGGCGGCCCGCAACCGTCAGCCCATCCTCGATGTCCTGCGCCCTCGTCTGCCGGCACAAGGCCTCGTACTCGAGATCGCGAGCGGCTCGGGCGAGCACATCGTTCATTTCGCCGAGGCGCTGCCCAACCTCGTCTTCCAGCCGAGCGATCCCAGCCCCGAGGCACGCGCCAGCATCGACGACTGGGTGCAGGAGCTGACCCTCGACAATGTCCGCCCCGCCCTGGCGCTCGATGCCGCAGGCGATGTCTGGCCGCTCGAGCACGCCGACACCGTGCTCTGCTGCAACATGATCCACATTGCTCCCTGGGAGGCAGCGGTCGGACTGGTCGTCGGCGCCGGCCGCATCCTGCCGAAGGACGGCACGCTCTATCTCTACGGACCCTATCGTCGCGGTGGGCGACACACTGCGCCCAGCAACGAGGCATTCGATCTCGACCTGCGGCGGCGCGATGCGGCCTGGGGCGTGCGCGACCTCGAGGCCGTGGCCGCGCTGGCCGAGGCGCGGGACTTCGGTTTGCCCGAGATCATCGACATGCCGGCCAACAATCTGTCGCTGGTGTTCAAGCGGCTTTGAAGGACCTCGCGGTGGCAATCCGGCATGGGATGCGGTAACGCTTGGATCGCTGGAACCCTTGGGGGAGCGTCGTCGGAACCATGTTGAATCGCAGCCTGAAGGGCTGGATTGCGTTGCCGCTGCTGGCGGTGTCGCTGTCCGCCTGCAAGCCCGAGAACAAGTTCATGCCGCCGCCGCCGGCCGAGATCAGCGTGGCGCCCCCGCTCCAGCAGCAGGTTGCCCCCTTCGAGGTATTGACCGGCAATACGGTATCGTTCGCCACCGTCGACCTCGTCGCCCGCGTCGAGGGCTTCCTCACCGACATCAAGTACGTCGACGGCGCGCTGGTGAAGAAGGGCGACACTTTGTTCGTGATCGAACAGACGATGTACAAGGCGAAGGTCAAGGAGGCCGACGCCGGCCTCGCCGGCGCCAAGGCGGCGCTGGTGCAGGCGGAAGCCGAATTCACCCGCCAGGAGACACTGCTGCGACAGAATGTGTCGGCGCAGGCCACTTTCGATACCGCCAAGGCCAAGCGGGACAGCGCGCGCGCCAATGTCGAGAACAACGAAGGCAACCTCATCGTCGCCCAGACCAACCTGAGCTACACGACGGTACTGGCGCCTTTCGACGGCATCGTCTCCAGGCATCTCATCACGATTGGCGAACTGGTCGGCAACGGGGTCGCCACCAAGCTGGCAACCATCGTGCAGCTCGATCCGATCTACGTCACGTTCAACATGAGTGAGCAGGACGTTCTGCAGGTCCGCGAGAACCTCAAAGAGCGTCGCCTCGACGTCGAGGAACTCAGCAAGATCCCGCTCAGTATCGGCCTCATGAACGAGGACGGCTTTCCCCATCAGGGCTTCCTCAACTATGTCTCGCCGGAAATCGACGCCACGACCGGCACGATCCTGGTGCGCGGCCTGTTCAGCAACCCGACGCGGGCGTTGATCCCCGGCTTCTTCGTGCGCGTGAAGGTGCCGAAGGGCCTCGGCGCAACGGCCTCGCTGCTGGTGCCCAACCGGGTGATCGCCGAGGACCAGGCCGGCAAGTACCTGCTGGTCGTCAACAAGGACAATGTCGTCGAGCAGGTGCGGATTACCACCGGACAATTGCTTTCAGGCGGCCTGGTGGTGATCAAGACCGGCCTCAAGGCCGACGACCGCGTCGTGCTCAGCACCAACAGTCGCGCAATCCCGGGCGGCAAGGTGGTCCCCAAGCCCACCACGATCTCTGCGCCGCCCGACGGCGCCGCCGGCGCTACGAAGTGATCGGACCGGAAGCGCCGCGATGATTTCAGCGTTCTTCATCAACCGGCCGGTTCTGGCCAACGTCCTGGCGATCGTCATCGTGCTGATCGGCGGCGTCGCGCTGATGACGCTGCCGGTCGCCCAGTATCCCAACGTCGTGCCGCCCACGGTCCAGGTCACGACGACCTACCCGGGCGCCAGCGCCAAGGTCGTCGTCGACAATGTCGCCCTGCCGGTCGAACTGCAGGTCAACGGCGTCGAGAAGATGATCTACATGCAGTCCTACAGCACGGACGCAGGCACCTACGCGCTGACAGTCACCTTTGAGATCGGCACCGACCTCGATTTCGCTCAGGTGCTGGTGCAGAACAAGGTCAGTGCCGCGCTCGCCTCGTTGCCTCCATCTGTCCAGGCGCAGGGCCTGATCGTCGAAAAGAAGTCGACATCGATCCTCCAGATCGTGTCGCTGACCTCGCCGGACAATCGCTACGACAGCCTCTACCTCAGCAACTACGCGACCATCAACCTGGTCAACGAGCTGTCGCGCCTGCCGGGTGTCGGCAACGTCAACGTGCTTGGCGTCGGCCAGTACTCCATGCGCGTCTGGCTCGACCCGGAGAAGCTCTACACCTACGGCCTCACGCCATCAGATGTCAGCCGCGTCATCCAGCAGCAGAGCCAGGACGTCAGCGCGGGCCAGGTCGGCATGCCGCCGGCGCCCAAGGGACTGGACTTCCAATACACGATCGACGTCGTCGGCCGCCTCAGCACGCCCGAGGAATTCAGCAACATCATCGTCAAGGCCGACCAGGGCAACGGCGGCCGGATCGTCCGCATCAAGGACATCGGCCGTGTCGACCTCGGCGCCCAGACTTACGCCCAGACCTCGCAGATCAACGGCAAACCCAACTCCGGCATCGCCATCTATCAGCTCCCCGACGCCAACGCTCTCGACGTCGCCAAGCGCGTCAAGGCCAAGATGGCCGAGCTCTCCAAGAACTTCCCGCCCGGCCTCGCCTACAGCGTGCCGTTCGACACCACCCGCTTCGTGAACGCATCGATCAAGGAGGTCTTCATGACCCTGATCGAGGCGGGCATCCTGGTGTTGATCGTGATCGTGATCTTCCTGCAGGACTGGCGCGCCATGCTGGTGCCGGCGACGACGATTCCCGTGACGATCATCGGCGCCTTCGCCGCCATGGCGGCCTTAGGCTTCACCATCAACACCACGACCATGTTCGGCATCGTGCTGGCGATCGGCATCGTGGTCGACGACGCCATCGTGATCGTGGAAGGCGTGGCGCATCACATTGAGCGCGGGATGACGCCGCACGATGCGGCGATCAAGGCGATGGACGAGCTGTTCGGGCCGGTCATCGGCATCACCCTGGTGCTGATGTCGGTGTTCCTGCCGGCCGCCTTCCTGCCCGGCCTGACCGGCCAGATGTTCGCCCAGTTTGCCCTGGTCATCGCCGCCACGGCCCTGATCAGTGCCATCAACGCCGCCACGCTGAAGCCCACGCAGTGCGCGATGTGGCTGCGAGCGGCAGTACCGCCGGAGAAGCGCAACATCTTCTTCCGCAGCTTCAACAAGGTCTACAACAAGCTGGAAAACGGCTACGCAGCGCTCGTTGGCGCCATGGTCCGGCGCGCCGGTCTGATGGTCTGCCTCGCCCTGGTGCTGGCCGGAATCGGCGCCTGGGGCGTCGCTCGCCTGCCGACGGCGTTCATTCCCAACGAGGACCAGGGCTATCTGATGATCGGCGTGCAACTGCCGGACGGCGCCTCGCTGGAGCGCACCGGCGCGACGCTCGATCAGGTGAGCAAGATCGCCATGGCCATGCCGGGCGTCGAGAACGTGGTGGCGCTGGGCGGCATGTCGGTACTCGACAGCAACTCCGCCCTGGCGAATGCCGCCGTCTCCTACGTCATCCTGAAGGACTGGGACGTACGCTTGAAAGCCGAGGGCCAGGACCTTCGGTCGATCGTGATGGGCCTCATGAAGCAGTTGCAAGTCCTGCAGGACGGGCGGGCCTTCGTCATCGTCCCGCCCGCCATCCAGGGCATCGGCAATGCCGGCGGCTTCCAGATGCAGGTCGAACAGAAGGACGGCAGTTTCGACTACACCAAGCTGCAAGCCGTGACCGACGCCGTGGTCGAGCAGGCCGGCACCCAATCCGCGCTCACCAACCTCGTCACCTCGTTCCGCGCCGGCGCGCCGCACGTCCGCATCGACGTCGACCGCGTTAAGGCCGAGTCCCTGAAGGTCCCGGTCGGCGAGGTATTCTCGACGCTCTCCGCCTATCTGGGCTCCGCCTATGTGAACCGCTTCAACAAGTTCGGCTTGAGCCTGCAGGTCTTCATTCAGGCCGATTCGCAGTATCGCACGCGGCCCGAGGACATCCTGAGGCTCCAGGTCAAGAACCTCGACGGGCAGATGGTGCCGATCGGCGCCATCGCCGAGCTGCGCCCGGCGCTGGGATCGCCGCTGATCAGCCTCTACAACCTCTATCCGTCGGCCGCGATCGTGGGCTCGCCGGCGACGGGCTTCAGCTCGGGCGAAGGCATCGCGCTGATGGACCAGATCGCCAAGCAGATCCTGCCGCCCGGCACCGGCTACGAATGGACCGGCATGGCCTACCAGGAGAACATCGTCGGCAACCAGCTCATGTACGTGTTCGCGCTGGCCATTCTGCTGGTCTATCTCTGCCTCGCCGGCCAGTACGAGAGCTGGGTGGCGCCGCTCGCGGTGATCCTGGCCGTGCCCCTGGCGCTCAGCGGCCCGGCCATCGCGCTCACCGCCGTCGGCCTCGCCAACAACATCTACACCCAGATCGGCCTGATGCTACTGATCGCGCTCGGCGCCAAGAACGCCATCCTGATCGTCGAGGTGGCGCGTGAAAGGCGCCTGATCGACGGCAAGGATATCGTCGAATCGGCCATCGAAGCGGCGCGCACCCGCTTCCGGCCCATCCTGATGACCTCCTTCGCCTTCATCCTGGGCGTCGTGCCGCTGGTGACGGCGACCGGCGCAGGCGCCAACTCGCGCATTTCCCTCGGCCTCTGCGTGTTCAGCGGCATGATCGCCTCGACCTGCCTCGCCGTGCTGTTCGTGCCGTCGTTCTTCACGGTGCTGCAGCGCTTCGAGGAACGGAAGAAGAAGGCCCCCAAGGCGCCGCCCGCCGAGGTCGCTGCCGCATCCCCCTGATTGCAGCGGTAGATCGCGTTCCTTCCATCGTATATTCGATGGGCAATCGATGGGGGACGAGATCATGGGTCAGAATAGATCGTTGCTGTTCGCGATGCTGTCGATAGGCGTCCTGGCCCTCGGCGCCTGCTCGATCCCGGAGCGCGGCACCGCGGTACCGGCCGCCGATACCGCCCGCGCTCTGCCCCTCGGCGTCCCCAATGCGCGGTTCTTTGCCGACGCGGATCCGAAGGCCATCGTCGACGAAGCCACCCTCGCTTTTCAGCGCGAGCAGGTGGCGTTGCGCGCCGAGGGCAAATCGACCACGCGCCTTCCGCCGGTCTACTATCTTGCAGTTTCCGGCGGCGGCGATAACGGCGCCTTCGGCGCCGGGTTGATGAACGGTTGGACGGCGCTCGGCACGCGGCCGGAATTCAAGATGGTGACCGGCGTCAGCACCGGCGCCCTGATCGCGCCCTTCGCTTTTCTTGGACCTGCCTATGACGAAGCGCTCCGCGACGTCTACACGACCATGACCCCCGAGAAGGTCTTTCGCGCGCGCGGCCTCAGCGCTGCGCTGTTCGACGACGCCATGGCCGACACCGGCCCGCTGGCCCAGGTGATCGAAGGCTATGCCGACCAGAAGATGCTCGATGCCATTGCACGCGAGTACCAGAGGGGCCGCCTGCTGCTGATCGGCACCACCCATCTCGACGCCCAGCGGCCGGTGATCTGGAACATCGGCGCCATTGCCGCCAGCGGCCATCCCGGCGCGCTCGACCTGTTCCGCAAGATTCTGCGCGCCTCGGCAGCGATCCCCGGCCTCTTCCAGCCGGTCCTGTTCGACGTCGAGATCGACGGCAAGAAATACCAGGAGATGCACGTCGACGGCGGCGCCATCGCCCAGCTCTTCCTCTATCCGCCGTCGGTCAACATCTCCACCAGCGGAATCCGCCGGCAACGGCACGCCTACATCATTCGCAATGCGCGGCTCGACCCCGACTATGCGGCGAGCGAGCGGCGGACCATCTCGATCGCCGGCCGCGCGATCAACACAATGCTGGCTGCCAGTGGCCAGAACGACGTGCTGCGGACCTATTTCATCAGCCAGCGCGATGGCGTCGACTACAACCTGGCCTACATCGGCGCGGATTTCAGCGTACCCAAGGCCGGTGAATTCGACCAGACCTACATGCGCGCGCTCTACGCCTACGGCCTCCAGGAAGGCAAGGACGGCCGCGCCTGGCACAAACTGCCACCCGGGCTCGAACGGGCGGTCACACCCACGCGATAGCCACACAAGGTGGATGCCTCATGACGCAAGACAGCAGCACCTTCTGGAAGAAGTCCCGGGTGGAACTCCGGGCGGCCGGCTTTGAACCGAATCAGGCCGCCAAGACCACGGCCGTGGTGACGATCGCCAGCGCCTATACCAATGCCCATCGCTGCAACAACCGGGTGCGCACCATCTCCGACCTGCTGATCGAGCTTCTCGCCGAGCGCGGAGGACAGGGTCTGATCGTCGGCGCGCCGGCGGTGTCCGACGCGCTCACGCAAGGCACACCCACGGCCGGCTACAGCCTTGTGTCGCGCGATGTCGTGGCCGACTGCTTCGAGATCGGTCACTACGCCCATCACGGCGACGCGATGATCGTGATCTCCGGTTGCGACAAGACCGGCGCTGCTGCCCTGATGCCGCTCGCGCGGACCAATGCATTCGGGCTGGTGCTCTACCCCGGCACCAGCTCGCCCGGGAAGGTGGCGTTTGGCGCCTGGGCCGCCAAGGGCAACAATCTCACGATCATGGACTATGTCGAGGGCCGCGCCGCCAACGAGGCCGGCCGGATCTCGGGCGAGGAACTGCTCGAACTCGAACGCAACGTCATGCCCGGCAGCGGCACCTGTGGCGCGATGTTCACGGCCAACACCATGAGCACGATCGCCGAGGCGATGGGCATGATGCTGCCGCGCGGCGCCTCGCATCCCGCCGACTATGACGCCAAGAGCGACATCCACGCCGACGTCCGCGCCCAGGCGCGCGCGTCGGTCGACGCGCTCTATCGGCTGATCGAAGCCGGCATCCGGCCGCGCGACATCATGACCGAGCGTGCTTTCGAGAACGCGATCGCCACGGTCTACGCCATGGGCGGCTCCACCAACATGTACCTGCACCTGCTCGCCATCGCGCGCGAAGCCCAGGTGCCCATCGGGATCGAACGCATCCAGCAGATCGGCGAGCGTATTCCGTTGATCTCCAATCTGCAGCCCCATGGCCCCTATGCGATGGCGAGCCTGCATGCGATCGGCGGCGTGCCGATCGTGATGAAGGAATTGCTGCGGGCCGGCCTGTTGCATGGCGACGCCATGACAGTCACCGGCAAGACTCTGGCCGAGAACCTGGCCGAGGTTCCGACGCTGGAGCAGATGCCCCGCCAGGACATCGTCTTTCCGGTCGCCCGCCCGGTCGCGGCGCCGAACAATCACATCAGCGTGCTGAAGGGCAATCTCGCGCCCGAAAGCTGCCTGCTGAAGCTCAGCGGCAAGACGCTGGAAAAGGGCGAGTTCCGCGGCACCGCCAAGGTGTTCGAGTCCGAAGCCGACACGATGAAGGCCATCCGCGCCGGCCAGATCGTGCCCGGCACTGTGATCGTCGTCCGCAATGTGGGCCCCGTCGGCGGGCCCGGCATGCCCGAGATGGTGATGCTCACGATCCAATTGCAGGGACGAGGCCTGGGAGAGGACGTCGCCTTGATCACCGACGGTCGTTTCTCAGGCGTCAGCCACGGCATCCTGATCGGCCACATCTCGCCGGAAGCCGCGCGCGGCGGCCCGATTGCGGCGGTCCGTGATGGCGATACGATCGTCATCGATCCCGGCGCCCGAACCCTTACCCTGGACATCTCCGACGCAGAGCTCGCCCGGCGCATGAGCGAGTGGCGGGCGCCCGACCTGGCAGACCGCGTGCGCCCGGGGTCGGTCCACGACAAGTACATCCGGCTGGTGTCATCGGCGCACCATGGCTGCGTGGTGTAAATGGCGTGCCGGAGTGGCAACGGAGAGAACTGGACGGCCAGCCTCCATCTCGACAGCCGGCGAATTGTCAGACCACGTTGATCGTCACGTCGATGTTGCCGCGTGTAGCCTTGGAATAGGCGGCGGCGAAGGCGGTCAGAGAGGCATCGTAGACCAGCAGCTCGAGCAGACGCATGGCATTCTCTCCCTGCGCCAGCCCGACATCGCAAGTCTATGCTACCTGCGCCCGACACCTGCACTGGTGTATCCATCCCCTGTATCCATGTGGTGTATTTGGTCCCGGTTATGCTCAATAAATGGCTCACTGGCATATCCGCAGTGGTGTCGGACCATGTGCCCACCCCATGGATACACTCCTGCCGCAAAGTCCCCTAAAGGGCCGGGCCGTTAGAGCCCGTGTGGGGGTGTCAACGAAGGCGAATGGAGCAGAACTCGACCATGGTGTTATGGCCTGGCGGGCTCTATTCACCCACGGCGAACTGGCTAGAACGGCCACCACCAGCGGCGTTTGCCGGGGCCAGGCGCGCCCAATTCATCTCGACTACCACCAGCGACCTTTAGCACCTCAAGCTGGCGCTCCAATTCCCTGATCCTGTGGGCCGCATGCTGTTGCCAGAGAATGCTCTCCCTGCCTTCCGGTGAGGAGTTCTGACGCTTCATCTGCAGCGCGTCGAACTTGGCCTGCAGTTCGGCCGCGTGGGCCTCGGCGGCGGATAGCTCGACCCGCACTGCGTCAGTCTGATCCTGAAAGGTGCGCCGTTCGGATTCCTCGCGTTCCAGCCGCCTGGCCAGGTCGTCGGCACCCTTCTCGGCAGCAAGGCGCAGCGTGTCGGCCTTGCCGGTGTCGATCTGGGCCAGGGCTATCTCGGCGCGGGCAGCGTCGAGGTCGAGCTGGAGCTTCATCTCCAGCGCGTCGAGCTTGGCCTGCAGTTCGGCCGCGTGAGCCTCGGCGGCGGACAGCTCGACCCGTGCTGCGTCGGTCTGGTCCTGAAGGGTGCGCCGTTCGGTTTCCTCGCGTTCCAGCCGCCTAGCCAGATCGTCGGCACCCTTCTCGGCAGCAAGG
>CAMARK010000018.1 GCA_945860205.1 Reyranella massiliensis 521
CATGCCAGCGGCCGTCCAACGCAAAGCCATCCCGGCATTCCGCCATCGTTTGACGTTGCGGCAGACGCGGCGAATGGTGCCGTTCATATTCTCGATGATGTTGGTGCAGGCGAGCGACCGGCGCAGCTCGGCAGGAAGGCCGAGACGGGTGACGGTGAGGATTTCGTCGATGCCCTCCAGGATGCTGCCGGAGACGCCGGGGGCCTCGTACTCGAGGCGGCGAGCCAGATTGCGGATCAGCCTTTCGGCCTTCGCCGGGTCGCTCAGCTCCCACGCCTGGCGCAGCACCTTCCCAAGGCGTACGCAAATTGGGCTTTCCACATCGGCCCGTCACCAAAGAGCGTCTTTCCGACGACGTCGAAAAGCTCATGCAGCGGAAGCAGTGTCACAACGGTCTCCATCACCGAGAGGCGGGACCATTCCCGTCTCCAAGCCGACATTGTGCCACACCGGCCTGTTGATTTTAGGTGGCAGAATTCTTTCACGACGGGGCAGCACTGAGGTGGCGGCGGTCGCCCGGTAGTTGGCACCGCAATTGGCACCGGACTAGCGGTGACAGGGCGGTTTTGGAGGTGACGACGCGGGGTGCCGTGCCGCCGAATGTCCAACAAAACGGGACCATTCGTTACAGTCAGGTATCATAGGCAATGATGCAAACTGCCCGGGAAGCCCCATATCCCTTGGGTAAGATGCACCCGGTCCCATGGCAACCGACACCCTAAACCCCACCCCTTTGAATCCGCGGGCCTGGCTCTATCCGACGCCCCGCGGCCTTTACTGCGAACCCGGCGACTTCTATGTCGATCCGGCCGTGGCGGTGTCGCGTGCCCTCATCACCCATGGACACGGCGACCATGCGCGGCCCGGCCATCGTGCCGCTCTGGCCACGCCCGAGACGCTGGCCATCATGCGGACCCGTTTCGCCGACATGCCCGAAACGGCTCAGCAGCCGCTGGCCTACGGCGAGGCCATCCGCCTGGGCGAAGTCGAAGTCCGCCTGGCCCCGGCCGGCCACATCCTGGGCTCGGCGCAAGCAGTGCTGGCATATCGCGGCCAGCACATCGTGGTCTCGGGCGACTTCAAGCGCCGGCCCGACCCCACCTGTCCTCCGTTTGAGCCAGTGCCGTGCGATGTCTTCATCACCGAGGCGACCTTCGCCCTGCCGGTCTTCCATCATCCCTCCGATGCCGGCGAGATTGCTAAGCTGCTGCGCTCCGTCGCCACCTTCCCCGAACGTACGCATCTGGTGGGCGTCTACGCGCTGGGCAAGTGCCAGCGCGTGATCAAGCTCCTGCGCGCCGCCGGCTACGACAAGCGCCTCTGGCTGCACGGCGGCCTGCTGTCGCTCTGCAAGCTCTACCAGGACCACGGCATCGATCTCGGCGACGTGGCGCCGGTGTCCGACGCCATCCTCGAAACCTTCAAGGGCGCCATCGTGCTCTGCCCGCCCTCGGCCATGGCCGACCGCTGGTCAAGGCGCTTCGCTGATCCGGTGGCGGCCTTGTGCTCGGGCTGGATGGGCGTGCGGGCCCGCGCCCGCCAGCGCGGCGCCGAACTGCCGCTGGTGATCTCCGACCATGCCGACTGGCCCGAGCTGACGCAGACCCTGAAGGACGTGGGTGCGCCCAAGGTCTGGGTGACGCATGGCCGCGAGGAGGCGCTGGTCCACTACGCCCGCTCGATCGGCATCGATGCCGAGGCGCTGCATCTCGCCGGCCGCGAGGAAGAAGGCGCCTGAACCGTGCAGGCCTTCGCCCAGCTTCTCGATTCTCTGGCGTTCGAGTCGGCGCGCAACGCCAAGCTCCGGTTGATCGAGGCCTATTTACGCGCCGCACCGGATCCGGATCGGGGCTGGGCGCTGGCGGCGTTGACCGGAGGCCTCGACTTTCCCGCCGCCAAACCGGCGCTGCTGCGCGGCTTCGGCCAGGACAAGATCGGCCCCGAACTCTTTGCCCTCTCCTACGACTATGTCGGCGATCTCGCCGAGACGCTGGCGCTCATCTGGGAGACCGATCCCTCAGCCGGCCCGCCGCCTAGCCTGGCCGAGGTCGTTGAGACCCTGCAGCGCGCCACCAAGACTCAGACGCCGGCGATCCTTAAACGCTGGCTGGATGTGCTCGATTCGACCGGCCGCTGGGCGCTGCTGAAGCTGCTGACCGGCGCACTGCGGGTCGGTGTTTCGGCCCGGCTCGCCAAGCAGGCCGCCGCCAACATCGGCAGTCAGCCGGTCGATGCCGTGGAGGAGATGTGGCACGGTCTCTCGCCGCCCTACCTTCCACTGTTCGATTGGCTGCTCAACGGCGCACCTCGACCGCAGACAAATGCCGGCGGCGCCTTCCTGCCGGCAATGCTGGCCAATCCCATCGACCGCTCAGAGCTCGACGCGCTCGACCCCGCGCATTTCCGCGCCGAATGGAAATGGGACGGCATTCGCGTTCAGATTGCGGCCTCGGGCGACGTGAAGCGGCTTTATAGCCGCGCTGGCGAGGACATCTCCGGGTCGTTCCCGGACATCGTAGAGGCGATCGATTTCGAAGGTACGTTCGACGGCGAGCTGCTGGTCCGCCGCGAGGAGGCCGTGGCGCCGTTCAACGACCTGCAGCAGCGCCTCAACCGCAAGAGCGTGACGGCCAAGATGCTGAAAGAGCATCCCGCGCATGTCAGGCTTTACGACGTGCTGTTCCTGGAGGGCCAGGACCTGCGCGCGCTCTCCTTCGATGAGCGGCGCATCAGGCTGGAAGCCTGGATGGCGCTAAAACCGCGCCAGCGTTTCGACCTCTCGCCGCTGGTGCCGTTCAGGGACTGGACACATCTCGCCGAGATGCGCGAGGAAGCGCGACACGACAGCGTCGAAGGGCTGATGCTGAAGCGCGGCGACAGCGCCTACCTTGCCGGAAGGCCGAGGGGTCCGTGGTTCAAGTGGAAGCGCGATCCGATGCTGGCCGATTGTGTGCTGATGTATGCACAGCGCGGCCACGGCAAGCGCAGCTCGTTCTATTCCGACTTCACCTTCGGCTGCTGGCGCGCAGCAAGCTCAGAGGGCGCCGAGGACAAGCGCGAGCTGGCGCCGGTCGGCAAGGCCTACTTCGGCTTCACCGACGAGGAACTGCGCTGGCTCGACAAGTGGGTGCGCGACCACACCACGAACCGCTTCGGGCCGGTGCGCGAAGTGACGCAAGAGCTGGTGCTAGAAGTGGCTTTCGACGGCATCGCCCGGTCGAGTCGCCACAAATCGGGTGTGGCCTTGCGCTTTCCGCGAATCAGTCGCATCCGGACGGACAAGCCGGCGGCCGAAGCCGACACCGTCGACAACCTCCTGCGGCTCTTGCCGTAACGGGCCTGCAACACCATTATCTGGACGACATGATCGACCCATTTGGCCGCCATATTTCCTATCTCCGCGTTTCGGTGACGGACCGCTGCGACTTCCGCTGTGTCTATTGCATGGCCGAGGACATGACCTTCCTGCCCAAGGCGGAAGTGCTGTCGCTCGAGGAGCTGGAACGGCTGTGCAGCGCCTTCGTGCGCCGCGGCGTCAAGAAGCTCAGGCTGACCGGCGGTGAGCCGCTGGTGCGCAAGAACGTGATGTCGCTGTTCCGCGGCCTCGGCAAGCACCTGGACAGCGGCGCCCTGGAAGAGCTGACGCTCACCACCAACGGCAGCCAGCTCGCCAAGTACGCCAAGGAACTGGCGGCGATCGGCGTGCGCCGCGTGAATGTTTCCATGGACACGCTCGACCCGGCCAAGTTCCGCGAACTGACGCGCTGGGGCGATCTCGACCAGGTGATGCGCGGCCTCGATGCCGCCCAGCAGGCCGGTCTGCACATCAAGATCAACGCCGTGGCGCTGCGCGGCGTGAACGACATGGAATTCGACGATCTGATCCGTTTTAGCCACGGCCGCGGCATGGACCTGGTCCTGATCGAGGTCATGCCGATGGGCGAGATCGGTGCCGATGCACGGCTCGACCAGTATCTGCCGCTGTCGCTGGCCCGGAGCGAAATCGCCAAGCACTTCACGCTGAGCGAGACCGACTACCAGACCGGCGGACCGGCGCGGTATTTCAAGGTCGAGGAGACCGGCGGGCGCCTCGGCTTCATCACGCCGCTCACCCACAATTTCTGCGAAAGCTGCAACCGCGTCCGCCTGACCTGCACCGGCACGCTCTACATGTGCCTCGGCCAGGAAGATGCCGCCGACCTGCGCGGCCCGCTGCGGGCCTCCGAAAGCGACGAGATCCTCGACCAGGCGATCACCGCGGCGATCGCGCGCAAACCCAAGGGCCACGATTTCATCATCGATCGCCGCCACACCGGCCCTGCCGTCCCCCGCCACATGAGCGTGACCGGCGGCTGATCGAAAATCCGCGCCGTCAGGGCGCGGGGTTGGTCGGCGCGCTCTTGATCGAGGCCCGTCGTACGGCCTCGCGGTGCGAGATGTAGAGCGCGCTGGCGAAGATCACCGCGGCGCCGACGAAGGTCCAGACATCGGGCTGCTGGAAGAACAGGAAATAGCCCAGCAGCGTGTTCCAGATCAGCGACAGGAAGCCGATGGGCTGCAGCAGCGTGATGTCGGCGAGCTGATAGCCGCGCTGCTGGCAGACGTGTCCCAGGGTGCCGGCGAGGCCCGCCGCCACGAACCACAGCAGGTCGACCCAACTCGGCGTCTGCCAGAACCAGAGGGCGACGGGGAAGGCGCAGATCACGATCACGATGTTCTGCCAGATCACGATGGTGTTGGCCGAGTCGGTGCGGGCCAGCGCCTTGGAGATCAGGTTCGAGGCCGAGAATATCGGCGTCGAGACCAGGATGCAGATCACGCCGAGATGGATGTCGCCGAAGCCCGGCCGGATGATGATCATGGCGCCGGCGAAGCCCACCATGACGGCGATCCAGCGCCTGAGCCGCACGTCCTCGGCCAGGAACAGCGCCGCGCCGATGGTGACGAAGATCGGCCCCGTGAAACCGAGCGCCGTGATCTCGGCCAGGGTCGTGAGCGGTAGCGCCACGAACCACAGCATCATGCCGGCCGTGTGGATGGCGCCGCGCGAGACGTGCAGGCCAAGGCGGTTGGTGTGAAGCGAACGGTAGAGCCCGAGCTGGATTATGACGGGCACCAGGATCAGCGCACCGAACAGGTAGCGCAGGAACGCCATCACGAAGGGATTGAGGTGCTGCGCCGGAATCAGCGTGAAGACGTTCAGCGCCGCGAACAGGAGCCCCGACAGGGCGACCCAGAGGATGCCGCGCAGATTGGGCGGCAGCGCGAGCCAGCGGGCAACGAGAGCGGACACGCCGCAACTATGTCACACGGCCTGCAGCGAAGCACCCGGTCTAGGCCTCGCCGACTGCCTCGGCGTCGACCGGCACCGGCGCAGCGACGCTCTCGCCGCGCAGGTCCGCGACCCGTTGCACCAATTCCTCGATGTAGGGATCATGGATGTCGAGCGACCGCGCGTGCTCGGCGGTGTTGGTGAGATAGTCGCGGCAGGCGCCTCGCCTTCCCTCGGCGAAGGCGATGTGGTGGGCGGCCCGCTCCATCGAGAGGTCGCCGCAATACTGGCAATGGGCGGTGTCGACCACGAAGGTGACGGACGTCACGGTGCGCCCGTCGCGCAGCCTGGTCGGCACCCAGCGCGCCTGATAGACGCCCGACAGCATCTCGCGGTTCCACAGGATCGCCAGCTCGCTGCGGACCTGGTCCGGCGACAGGCGATAGGCGATGCCCTCGCACGAGCCGCCGCCTTCGAGCGCCAGCATCAGCCCGGGCAATTCGGGCGTGCCGCGTCCGAGCGGCACCCAGAAGCAGAAGGACCGGCGCCAGCCCTCGATCCTGCAGGGCTGGGCTTCGGCGAAGTCGAAGGCGGGATTCCACATCAGCGAGCCGTAGGCGAACACCCACGCTTCCTCGCCTGGTTGATAGCGCGCCAGCGCCTCCTGCAGGCTTGCCTCGCGCTGCTCCGCCGACAGGAAGAAGTCGTAGCCGGCCTTGCGGGCGTCGGCGACGATCTGGTCGATGCGTTCGGAGCTCAGGTCCTCGCGTGTCAGCAAGTCCGGTCCTCTCAGGTGCCGTACACGATCGACATGGTCTCGGCGACGCAGGCCGGCCGCTCCTGGCCCTCGATCTCGATCGTGACCTGGTTGGTGAGGCGCACGCCGCCCTTGTCCATCGGATCGGCCGCGATCAGCTTGGCCCGGGCGCGCACGCGCGATCCCGCCGGAACAGGGCTGGTGAAGCGCACCTTGTTGCAGCCGTAGTTGATGCCGTTGCGGACGTTGTTGATGTGCGAAATCTGGTGATTGAGCATCGGGATCAGCGACAGCGTCAGAAAGCCATGGGCGATGGTCTTGCCGCCCGGCATGTCCTTCTTTGCCCGCTCGACATCGACGTGGATCCATTGATGGTCGCCGGTGGCCTCGGCGAACTGGTTGATCCGCTCCTGCGAGACGTCCACCCAGTCGCTCACCCCGATTTCCTGCCCCACGTATTTCGACATCTCGTTGGGGTGGGCGAATTCTCTTTTGGCCATTTCCTACCTCGGCGACAATTTTTTCTCAGCAACTGCAAGATACCACGAGATCGTCCGGTTGTGGTCAAGCGTCCCGTCTGGGGAGAACGCCGGGCCGCACTGCGATCCTAACGGAACCGGCCTCGTCGAGGCCGTTCAATCGGGTGCCATTTGTTGCAGGCTGGTGCCATTTGTAGCGGTTTGTCGCGTTTGTATCGTCGCCGAGTTTTGCCCATCATGCGAGCAACAAAAATGCACAGGAGGAGACCCGGCGATGGCCTACGAAACCGTTCTCTATGAGGTCGCCGACCGCATCTGCACCGTCACGCTGAACCGGCCGGACAGGCTGAATGCCTGGACCCGCCAGATGCATCTCGACCTCAAGGACGCCATGCACACGGCCGGCGCCGACCCCGAGGTCCGGGCCATCATCCTGACCGGCGCGGGCCGCGGCTTCTGCGCCGGCGCCGACATGGGAGGCCTGCAGGCCATCGGCGCTGGCGCCGCCACCGACCGTTCGAGCAAGGCCCAGGAAGGTCTGCCCGGCGGCAGCACGCTGGCCGAGTTCAAGATGAACTACTCGTACTTTCCCTCCATCCCGAAGTTCATCATCGCTGCGATCAACGGCCCGTGCGCCGGCCTCGGCCTCGTCATCCCGCTCTACGCCGACCTGCGCTTCGCCTCCGAATCGGCGGTATTCACGACCGCATTCGCCCAGCGCGGCCTGATAGCCGAGCACGGCGTGAGCTGGCTGCTGCCGCGGCTGATCGGCCTGCCGGCCGCGATGGATCTCCTGTGTTCGGCCCGCAAGTTCCGCGCCCCCGAGGCGCTGGCGCTGGGCCTGGTGAGCCGCGTCATCGCCGACGACAGGCTGCTCGCCGAGGCGCAGGCCTATGCCACGCTGCTGGCCAACACGGTCTCGCCGCGCTCCGTCGCGGTGATGAAGCGCCAGCTCTGGGAGGCCGAATTCCAGACCCTGGCCGAGGCCACAGTGCAGGCCAATCACGAGATGGATCTCTCCTTCCAGACCTCCGATTTCAAGGAAGGCGTCGCCCACTACCTCGAGAAGCGCGCGGCGCGATTCACGGGGAAATAGGCGGGCAACCGAACCGAGCGAGTGGGACAGGGGTCTACGTCGCCCTGCCTTTACATTTTTCCAGTCAAGTTGTTGATCTTGCTGGAAAAATCAGGTGTCGCAAAGATTGGACATTGGACACCGAATGACTTGTTTTACGTCGCCGTCCCTTCCGGACGGGCCGGTGGCGGGCCCAATACAAGCGCGATCGGTCCCCTCGCCGGCTCTGCCGTCGACGACAGGAATATCAGGATGATAGGATAAGTCAATAGGCTTATCTGGCGACGACCCTATTTTCCGAACTGCCGCTCCGTCCACCACGGGAAATACGATGGCATGCCGGTGCTCACCTTCATGGGGAATCTGGCCGGGCGCTTCTCGAGGAAGGCCGTCACGCCCTCCTTCACGTCGGCCGACTTGCCGCGGGCGTAGATGCCCTTGGAGTCGACCTTGTGCGCCTCCATCGGATGGTCGGCGCCCAGCATCTTCCAGATCATGTGCCGGTTCAGCGCAACCGAGACCGGCGCGGTGTTGTCGGCGATCTCGCGCGCCAGCGCATAGGCTGCCGGCAGCAGGGAATCGGGCTTGTGGATCGAGCGCACGAGTCGGCCGGCCAAGGCTTCCTCGGCGCCAAAGACCCGCCCGGTCATGACCCACTCCAGCGCCTGCTGCGGCCCGACCAGGCGCGGCAGAAACCAGCTCGAGCAGGCTTCCATGACGATGGCGCGGCGGGTGAACACAAAGCCGTAGCGCGCCGCCTCGGAGGCGAGGCGAATGTCCATCGCCAGCTGCATCGTGATGCCGACGCCGACCGCCGGGCCATTGCAGGCGGCGATGGTGGGTTTTAGCGACTCATAGGCCCGCAAGGTAAAGAGCCCCCCGCCGTCGCGGTGGCCGTCGAGACCGGGATCGACCGGCCCGCGATTCTCGGCATTGAAGGTGTTGGCACCGCCCGACAGGTCGGCGCCGGCACAGAAGCCGCGACCCGCACCGGTGAAGACCACCGCGCGCACGTCGTCGTCGCGGTCGGAACGATCCATGGCGTCGAGAAGCTCCGACAGCATCTTGCCGGTGAAGGCGTTGAGCTTGTCCGGCCGGTTGAGCGTGATGGTGAGGATGCCGTCCTTGGTCTCGTACTTGATCTGCTCGTAGTTCACGTCCGAACCCTCACGCCTGATTGATGAGAATGACGCCGCCCATGATCAGCGCGATGCCGCCGATCTGTTTTAGGCCAAACGGCTCGCCGAACAGGAAGTGGCCGAGAACGGCGACCAGCGCGTAGGATACCGACACGCTCGGGAAAGCCACCGATACCGGGATCTTGCGTAACGCGATGATGTAGAGGAACGCCGCCGAGCCGTAGAGGGCGAGGCCCGCGATCGTCGAGGGCCGCATGAGCTGGCTGACGAAATCGGGTGCATCGGCACCCGCCTTGAGCAGCATCTGGCCGCCGATGCCGGTCAGAATGCCGATACCGAGCGCCACGTAGTAGATCGTCATCGTTCAGGTCTCCGATTCGGAAGGCTCGCGATGGGGTTGGCCGGCCGCCCGCGTGTCGACCCTGGGGCGCTCGACGTCGAGCCCTTCAGCGCCCCGGCGGAAGACTTCGCGTACGAGATACTGCGGCTTGCGGTTCACCGCCAGGAACATGCTGCCGAGATATTCGCCGATCACGCCGATCACGACGAGCTGCACGCCGGCCAGCACCAGTACCGCGACCATCAGCGACGCCCAGCCTTGCGGTGGCTGGTCGGAGATGATCGCCTCGACGATGGTGATGACCGCCGCAGCCGCCCCCAGGGCGCCGAACCCCAGCCCGAACAGGGTGGCGAGCCGGAGCGGCATCACCGAGAAGTTGAGGAACATCGCCAGCCACAGCCGCAACAGCCGGCGCAGCGTGTAGTTGGATTGCCCCTCGTTGCGCGGCAGGTGATGGACTTGCAAGCGCCCGACATTCTGCGTCACCTGGAAAACCAGCCCGTCGACATAGGGAAAAGGGCCCTCGTAGCTCGCCACGATGCGTTCGCGTAAGAAGGCAGAGAGGCAGCGGAAGCTCGACAGATAGAGGCCAGGCGGCTTGTCGATCAGCCGGTCGGCGCACCAGTTGGTGAAGCGGCTGCCCCAGTTGCGCCAGGCAGCATGCTGCTTCTCCGCGTAGTAGGTGTAGACCGCGTCGTAGCCGCCATCCCGGGTATGCTCGAACAGGCGCCGGACTTCGGCGGGCGGGTTCTGCAGGTCGTCGTCCATGGTGATGGTGTAGGCGCCGCGAGCCTTTGAAAGCCCCGCCATCACCGCATTGTGCTCGCCGAAATTGCGGCTGAGGCTCATGACCGTGACCGGCGCCCCGGGCAGAGCGGCAAGGTCCTTGCAGACGTCGAGGCTGTTGTCCGGACTGCCATCCACCACCAGCACGATCTCCAGACCGCCATCGATCTCGAGTGCGCGCAGGGCGGCAACCAGCTCGCCGACCGTCGAGGCGCCCATGTAGACCGGAACGACGATCGACAAGGCTGGCGACAAGGCTGGCGACCCGGCGTCAACCACCGTGCACGTCGCTTTCGGCGTCGGCGCCTTCGACAAGGCGGCGGAGCGGCATCAGGAGAAACAAAGGCCCATTCCCGTAAATGGCTCGAAGGACGCGGAAACCGCAGGTAAAGCGGCAGACATTGTGCACGCCTCCATTACGCCCACAACAGCCCGTATTTCGCCCGTTCCGAGCCCCGTCCAGCGCCGCAAGCCTCGTCTTCCCGGCTGCTTATGATATCTTCGCCCTGCCTTGCCAACAGTCCCGATCAAACCTCCGACGATTTCACCGCGTGTCGAGCGGTTGCTGCTGGTACCGCTGTTTGCGCTGCCGGTCCTGTGGCTCGCCGGCTATTTCTTCCCGCCGATCAACCATGACGTGGCGGCGATCCTCGACGTCTCGGCGCGCTGGATCGGCGGCGAAAAGCTCTACGTCGAGGTGATCGACGAGAACCTGCCGCTCACCTTCGTCGTGCATTCCCTGCCGGTGCTGACGGCCAAACTGCTGCCCGGCAGCGTTCCGTTCTGGTTCACCGCCTGGGTGGTGGCCGGCATCTTCGCCTCGTTCGTGGCCTGCCGGCGGCTGGTCCGCCTCGTGCCCTCGGCCGACCATGCGCTCACGGAAGCGTTGCTGCCGCCGGTCCTGCTGTTCCTGTTCTCGGTACTGCCCAACGAACATTTCGGCCAGCGCGAGCACATCATGTTCGTGGCCTGCGCGCCCTACCTGATCGCCTCGATGGCCCGCGCCGAGGCCGTGGTGCTGAGCCGAGGTGCTGCCATCGCGATCGGCCTGTTCGCCGGCGTGACGCTGTCGATGAAGCCGCACTATCTCGCCATTCCGGCCGCGGTCGAACTCTACCTGCTGTTCCGCCGAGGCTGGCGTCTGACGCTGCTCGACCCCATTCCCTGGGCGATAGGCCTGGTGGCGCTTGCGCATCTGGCGGCGATGTACACGATCTTCGCCGACTTCGGCCTCATCATCATGCCGCTCGCCGTCGAGGCCTATGCCCCGATCGGCGACTCGGGATGGCGCGACGTGCTCAGCAGCAATGTCCTCGCCCCGACCCTGATCGCGCTGCTGATTTTCGGCATCATCGCCATCGTCTTCACCAAGACCATCTCCGCCCGCGTCCTCGTCGTGTTCGGCATCGGCGCGGCACTCTCGGCCATCGCCCAGGCCAAGGGCTGGCCCTATCATGTGCTGCCGGCGCTCTCCGCCGCGATCCTGCTGGCCGCCCTCACCGTCTCCCAGACCGTGGACCGATATCTGCCGATCAGCCGCAGCGGCCATCACCTGCCGGTGGCGGTGATCTCGGCCACGCTCATGGTGCTGCTCTACTTCCAGGCCGCGCTCTACACGCCGCCCTTCTACAAGCAGCGCCAATTCGAGGATTCGATCGGTGGGCGGCTGCAGCACATCATTGAGCAGAACGCCCCGCACCGCACGATCCTGGCACTGTCGCCCGGCATCTACCCGCTGTGGCCGCTGCTCAACTACATCGACGGTCGCATGGCCATGCGGTTCCTCAGCATGTGGGTGCTGCAGGGCGTCTATGCGACCTGCGACGACTTCCCGGCGCTCTATAATCCACCCGACACGATGGGCGAGTCGGAGAAGTTCGTGTTCGATGCCGTCAGCGACGATTTCGCCCGCGAGCATCCCGACCTGCTGATCGTCGATCGCATCGCGGGCATCCCGCGCTGCCAGGGCAAGGAATTCGATTACCTCGAATACTTCCTGCAGAACCGCACTTTTGCCGACGCCTTCGAGGGCTACGACCACCTCATGGACTTCGACCGCTACCGCATCTACCGGCGGAAGAAGAAGTAGTTGGATCATTTCTCTTCCCCAGTCACATGGGGAGGAGAGACCAGATTCAATCGACGTCGGAAAGCCTAGGACTCGAACTTTCCCAACGCCTTGGCCCGCATCGCCTCGGGAATCTTCGCTACGTCGGGGACTTTGAACACACCCGTGGCCACCAGAACGATCTCGCCGCCGCAGACAAGATCGCAGCTTGCGAAGCAGAAATTGACGGTGCGGCGGGCGATCCTAGCCGTTCCCTCGAGCCATTGGCCGAGCCTGGCGCCGCGCACGAATTCGGTGCTGAGCGAGACCGTCGGATGCGGCCAGCGCATGCCGGTGGCGTGGCCCGAGCCCACGCCCATCACCATGTCGGCCACGGTGACCAGCAGGCCGCCGTGGGCCCAGCCCATCGGATTGCCATGGCGCTGCTCGAGCGGCAGGCCGATGCGCATCTTCTCACCCTCGATCTTGAACCAGAGCGGCCCGACCAGGCCGATGAAGTCGTCGGTGATGTCGAGCTTGCGGAAGCCGTCAGGAATGAGCGTGGGGATCGGCGCGTCGGTCATGTCTGCAATCCATCGTGGGAGGCGGCGAGGCGACCCAGCATGGCGCGCACCTCGGGGTCGAACGGCGTGCTGCGATGGGTCTCCTCGTTCAACGACACCATGATGACCCGCTGCACGGCGGTGCAGTTGCCGTCGCCATCGAACAGGCCCTGGCCGATGACGCACTTGCGCTCATGCGACTCGATCATCCGCGCACACGCCGTGGCGACTCCGGGATAAAACATCTGGCGCTTGAAGTCGGCTTCGATGCGGCCGATGACCAGGCGAAAGCGCGGCAGCCCGGAGCGCACGATCTGGCGCAGGTAGGATACACGCGCGTTCTCCAGCAGCTCGATGAACGCGCCATTGTTGACGTGGCCGTTGGCATCGACGTCGGCGAACCGGAGATTTTCAGAGGTCGAGAAACCGTAGATGCCGCGATCGGCAAGATCCAACGCCATGAAGTCTAACGCTCCGCGAATTCCAGGGTGAGATGGGCAGCCTCCGACGGCGGCACGATCAGCCGGCTGTTGTCGGGCTTCACGATCCTGACGCCATTGCCGGCCAGCAGCGCCTCGCAGGCGGCAAGGCTCTGGACGCGCACGGAGAGCAGCGCCGGATGATCACCCGGCCTCACCGGCTCGACGCCGGGATAGCGCGCCGCATAGTCCTTGCGGGAGAGATAGCGGACGGGCTGCGTGCCGGTGTTCGCGACCAGGCCCTCGCCTTCCCGCCGGACCGAGCCCGGGCCGAAGTATTTCTCCAGCTCGCCTATCCACTTAGCCGGCTGCTCGGCAATAACGGTGACCCCTGAAATGCCGCGCGCGTTGTTGGGATGCTTCGCCCACTCCGAGCGATAGACGAACTCGGGCGTCAGATGCTCGCAGACGAAGAAGCCGACCACCGGCATGTGCGTCTTGGGAATGCGCACGGTGCGGAACTTGGCATGCTCGGTCCTGCCCGCGACCTCGACGGCGCGGTCGAAGAACAGCGGCGCATCGGGTTTTAGGCCGGCCTGCCTGAACGCGTCGAAAGCCAGGTCCGCGCCGTCCGTGGCCAGCGCCACATTGGCGAGGCCACCGCCGTTCTTCAGCCAGACGCGGCGCTCGGCGTTGAACTCGGTGTCCTCGACGATGCCCAGAATCTCGAAATAGTCCTTGTCGAAAATCATCAGGTGATTGGCGGTGCCGAGCTTCTTGTGGAAGCCGCGCGGCTGGACCTGGAAGCCGAGGCGCCGATAAGCCGCCTCCGCCGCGTCGATGCCGTCGACCATGACCACGACGTGATCGAGGCCCTTCACCGCGCGCGTCATGCCGGCTTCCTGCGGACCATGTTGATGCCCTTGACCGTCACCACCAGCTCACCCTTCTGGTTGATGGCGCTCCAATGCTCGTGGATGACGCCGAGGTCCGGCTTGCTCTTCGACGGCACCTTGGCGGCGCATTCGACCCAGGCCGTCAGCGTGTCGCCCGGCCGCACTGGTTTTAGCCAGCGCAGCTCGTCGAGGCCGGGCGATCCCAGCGCGGTGCGCGTGTCGATGTAGTTGTCGACGAACAGCCGCATCAGCTTGGCCGCCACGTGCCAGCCCGAGGCGATCAGGCCACCGAACATCGAGGCGCGGGCGGCCTCGGCATCGACGTGGAAGTTTTGCGGGTCGTAAAGCCGCGCGAACTCGACGATCTCCTGCTCGGTGAAGCTCGTCGACCCCAGCGGGTATTTCTTCCCGATTTCGTAGTCTTCCCAGTAGCGCGGGACGTCGGTCGGCATGGGTCCGGTCTTCGCAGAGCGGGACCGATCACGCAAGCCCACCCGCTGGCCGGTAGTGTCCTAATTTGAGGGCCTTGGCGGCATACGTTCGCGCCGCCGGATGCAATGCGGGCCGCACTAGCTGTTAGGCGTAAAAACACGCCGGCAAGCCTTAAGGCGATAGGTCATATGAAATGGGCGGGCTCCGTTGCCCGGATCGAACGTGAGGTAGAACTCTCTATTATTGTTGTCTTTGCCGACAATTTTTCCGGAACCATCAGGCTGCAACGCCTTCAAATCGACGCTGAATGAATGGTTCGGTATTGCGCTCGTACTCTTAAAATTGAGCGTGTTCCCCTTTATGTCGACCTGCCCGTAGGCGGGGCTGGTCCATTCCGGCAAGGGGATCGAACCGCCGCCGCATGACGTCGACACGCCATCCTCCAGTGCGCCAACGGCAGCCCACGTCGCGTCTGCCGCGCTGGAAATATGAGAAGCACCCGCTAGGCCGATCAATGTCGTGAGAAACAGTCCCAACCTCATTTGCCGCCTCCCCTGGCTGCAATTGTCCTCGCCATGATATCCGCTGGCCCGCCCGCTAGCCAGCCGGCAGGCCCTCGGCTAGCCTCTCCGGGCAGGGGAGAGGCGACCGATGAACGAACCCAGCCTGGTCCGGCGCCTGACGACGATCGTGGCAATCGACGTGGTTGGATTCAGCACGCTGTCGGCGCGCAACGAGGAGCATGCGCTCGGCCTGCTGCGTTCCCGCATGGCGCTCGCCGAGACCTACATCAAGCAGCACCGTGGCCGTGTGTTCAAGATGACGGGCGACGGCCTGCTCGCCGAATTCGCAAGCCCGGTCGAGGCCGTCCGGACGGCTGTCGAAATCCAGGAGGCGATGCGCACGACCAACGCGCTGGCCGCCGTCGAAGACCGCCTCAACCTGCGCATCGGCGCCAACCTCGGCGATGTCGTCGAAAGCGGCGACGACCTGATGGGCGATGCCGTCAACGTGGCGGTGCGCCTCGAGTCGATCGCGGCGGCCGGCGGCATCTGCGTCTCCGCCGCGCTCTACGAGCAGATCGTGGGTAAGCTGACGCTCGGCGCCGAGGACATGGGCGAGCAGCAGGTGAAGAACATCCCGCGGCCCATCCACGCCTATCGCCTGACGGCCGAAGGCGCCGCGCCCGCGCCGCCGGCCAGGACGACGCCCAGCCCAGGCGCGAGCGCTGCACGGCCGCGCCTGCTCCTCGTGGGCGGCGCGCTCGTTGCCGTGGCGGCGGCCGCCGTGGTGGGCGCACTGCTGCTGCGCGACACGCCGGTACCGGCGCGGCCACCGGAGCAGCTTGCCCAGGCTTCGGTGGTGCCCGCAGCAGTGCCCGTTACGGCGCCTGCCGTTGTGGCGCCTCCCGTCGCGCCGCCGCCCGTCGCGCCGACACCCACGGCCGCGCCGCGCGCCTTCGTCGCCGCCGATATTCCGTTCGCCACCACCCGGCGCCGGCGCGACCTCGACGCCTACGAGCGCGCGGAGGGCGCCAAGGCGTTGGCCATCAGCGTCCGTGGCTGGGCCGAGTTCGCAAGCCGGCGGGTCGACGACCAGACCGCCCGCGCTGTTGCCCTCGAGACCTGCAACGCCACCGTCCAGAAGCAGATCCGGAACGTCCGCGACTATGACCGCTGCATGATCTACGCCGTCGGCAGCAACGTGGTGTGGTCGTTCAAGGCGCCCGCCATGCCGCCGCAGCCCCTTGTCGCCGCCGCCCGGCCATCGCCGCCGATCCCCCTGGACCCGGCCACCGTGCCGCTGATCAGCGAGGCGACGCGCAAGCAGCTCGCCGACGATTACGCCAAGGTCACCCGCAGCAAGGCGTTCATCCTCGGCCGCAACCGCCAGGACTGGTGGGCACCCGGCGACAGCGATCCCGAAGCCATGCGCCGCGCCCTGCAATCCTGCGGCCACATCACCGGCCGGCCCTGCTTCGTCTATGCCCTCGGCGACCAGGTGATCGTGCAGACGCCGCAGAAATTCCGGATCGTCGAGGTCTTCACGCCGCAGGACCTGGCGGGCCTCGATCCCGCGCAGCAGGAGGCGATCGAGCGCTACCTGGTGGCCGACGATTGGCGGGCCATCGCCGTTGCCCGAAATGGCCGCATCGGCGTCGCCATCGGCAGCGCCAGCGAGGATGCCGCCGTCGAAACCGCGCTGCGGGAATGTGCCCGGGCCGGCGGCAGCGAATGCGCCGTATCGACGGTCGGACCCTTCCTCGTCACACGCAACTGAGTTGGACGACCAGTCGGCGGGCGGTCAGTCGGCGATCGCGGTGCCAAAACGCTTGGCAATCTCCTCCAGCATGACTTCCGAGGCACCGCCGCCAATCGCCTGGACGCGGGCGTCGCGCGACATGCGCTCGACCGCCGTCTCGCGCACGAAGCCGGCGCCGCCGTGGAACTGGACGCAGTCGTAGAGGACCTCGTTCACGAGGTCGCCGGCCAGCGCCTTCACCATCGAGACCTGCGCCACGCAGTCCGTGCCCTGGGCGTCGAGCCAGGCCGTGTGATGCACGAGCTGGCGCGCCGCCTCGACCTCGGCCAGCCGCTTGGAAAGGCGCTGGCGGATCGCCTGCTTGTCCCACAGCGGCGCGCCGAAGGCGGTGCGCTGGTTCACATACTCAAAGGTGAGGCGCAGCGCCTCGCGCGCCTCGGCCATCGCCATGGCGCCGATCACCAGCCGCTCGGTCTGGAAGTTGGCCATGATCGAATAGAAGCCGCGGTTCTCCTCGCCCAGCACGTTCTCGACCGGCACGCGGCAATCCTCAAAGATTAATTCGGCCGTGTCCGACGAGCGCCAGCCGGTCTTGTCGAGGGCGCGGCCGACGCGGAAGCCGGTCGTGCCCTTCTCGACGATGAACATGGTGATCGCGCGGCTGCCCTTGGCCTCGGGATCGGTGCGGGCGGCGATGAAGTAGAGATCGCCGTGCACGCCGTTGGTGATGAACATCTTGGCGCCGTTCAGGACAAAGGCGTCGCCGTCGCGCACCGCGCGGGTGCGGATGGCGGCGACATCGGAGCCGGCGCCGGGCTCGGTGACGCCGACCGCCGTGATCAGCTTTCCCGCCATGATGCCCGGCAGGTATTTCTCGAGCTGGCGCTTGCTGCCGAAGCGCACGAGATGCGGGCTTGCCATGTCGGTGTGCACCAGCACGGTGATGGCGAAGCCGCCATGGGTGGAGCGTCCCACTTCCTCGGCCAGCACCACAGAGGCGCGGGCATCGAGGCCGGCACCGCCCAGCGCCTCGGGCACGCGCAGCGAGAAGAAGCCGAGCTCGCCCATCTCGCGCAAGGTCTCGCGCGGCACGAAGCCCGCCTCTTCCCACTTGGGGCCGTGCGGGCGCACCCGCTCGTCGACGAAGCGTCGGAGCTGGGCGCGGATGAGGTCGTGGTCTTCGGAGAAGATGGGATGTGCCATGGCGGCGGGATGCTACACTCCCCTCCCATGTCGCGCGACAAACGCCTGCAAGACCGTACGATCTATCCGCACTGGTGCACCGACACCGTGCGCTTCTCGGACCAGGACGCGGCCGGCCACGTCAACAACGTGGCGCTCTGCGCCTATCTCGAAACCGCCCGCCTCACCTTCATCCGCGACGTCGGAATGATGAATGGCGGCATGATGACCCGCGGCGAGGACGGCGTGCGCGGCATCTCGGCCGGCATGAACGTGAGCTTCCTGGCCGAGTCGCACTGGCCGGGCCAGGTCGAGCTCGGCACCGGCGTGATCAGCGTCGGCACCAGTTCGGTCACGGTCGGCTCGGCCGCCTTCAAGGATGGGGCCTGCATCGTGGCGGCCGAAATGACGGTGGTCCGGCTAAAAGGCAAGACGCCCCATCCGATCGGCCCGGACCTGCGGGCGGCCCTGGAAAAATATCGTTTGAAGGGCTTTTAGGCCGCTTGACCGGATGGGCCGCCGCGCTTATCTTTGCATCTGCGAGTAAGTCGCAACTCCATGGAAGCGGTCTAAAAGATCATGTATGTCTGCATCTGTCGGGCCATTCGGGAACGCGATGTCGACGCCGCCGTTCGCGCGGGCGCGCGCAAGCCGTCCGATGTCTTCCGCGCCTGTGGCAAGAGCCCCCAATGCGGCACCTGTGCCTGCGACCTGCGCGAACGCATCGCCCAGACCATCCGTGAAGACGCCCGTCAGCCCGCGTTGATGGCCGCCGACTAGCTCGAGCTTTCGCCTTCGCCGATCTGGGTCTGCAGGTAGTTCTGCTCGCCCACCTTCTCCAGCAGACCGAGTTCGGTTTCGAGGAAATCGATGTGCTCCTCGGCGTCCTCGAGGATGTCGACCACGATCTCGCGGCTGACGAAATCCTTGGTCGTCTCGCAAAGCGCCACGGCCGCCACCAGATCGGTGCGTGCCACGGTCTCCAGCTTGAGGTCGGCAGCGAGGCATTCTGGAACCGTCTCGCCGATCACCAGCTTGCCGAGGTCCTGGAGGTTGGGCAGCCCATCGAGCAGCAGGATGCGCTTGATCAGCTTGTCGGCGTGCTTCATCTCGCCGATCGATTCCTCGTAGATCTTCTTGCCCAGCCGCTCGAAGCCCCAGTGGTTCATCATGCGGGCGTGGAGGAAGTACTGGTTGATGGCCGTCAGCTCGTTCTTCAGGAGCTTGTTCAGCTCGGCGATAATTTGCGGGTTGCCCTTCATGGCGAACCTCCTCGGTAAGGTGTTCGCTACAGATACCCTCGAAAACACCTGACGCAACCACAGAGTGCGCGACTGAGAACCGTTCGCTGAAAAATATGTGCGCGCATACGTTTTGCTTTGAAAATGCGACGCAACAAAAGCCTTACGCAGGCGTTGCATGATGTCGGCGAACGTCAACACCAGGAGTACCGATCATGCCGCTCGACAAAGCCAAGGCCACCATTGCGCTGCCCAAGCTTCCCTATGCTGAAGATGCGCTGGCGCCGGTGATCTCAGCCAACACGATTTCCTTTCACTACGGCAAGCACCACGCGACCTACGTCAAGACGCTGAACGAGCTGATCGCCGGCACGCCCTACGAAGGCAAGTCGCTGGAGGAGATCGTCGTGGCCTCCGCCAAGGACAAGGACGCGGCCGCCAAGAAGATCTTCAACAACGCCGCCCAAGCCTGGAACCACGATTTCTACTGGCACAGCATGACGCCGAAAGGCGGCGCGCCGGCTGGAAAGATCAAGGACGCGATCGCGAAGAGCTTCGGCGACCTCGCCGCCTTCAAGAAGCAATTCGGCCAGGCGGCGGTCGGCCAGTTCGGCAGCGGCTGGGCGTGGCTGGTGAAGGGCAAGGACGGTGCGCTCACGATCGAGACGACGTCGAACGCCGACACGCCGATCGCGCACGGCGGCACGCCGCTGCTGGTCGCCGACGTGTGGGAGCACGCCTACTACCTCGATTACCAGAACCGCCGGCCCGACCACGTCACGGCCTGGCTCGACAAGCTCGTGAACTGGTCGTTCGCCGAGAAGAACCTCAACTAGCCCCTTCAAGTAGCCCCTCAAGTAGCCAAGGAGAGACGTCATGCTGGGCACCATTCTGCTGATCGTCCTGATTCTGATCCTGGTCGGTACCCTGCCGCGCTGGGGCTACAGCAGCGGCTGGGGCTACTTCCCCAGCGGCGGCATCGGCCTCGTGCTGATCATCGTCGTGATCCTGCTGCTGATGGGACGAATATAGCCCTCAGTATCGGAAGGTGATGTTCACCGATCCGAACTGGGTGAACCTGTCCTGCTGGTAGAACTCGGGCGTGCGCAGAACCTGCGTGTAGGTGAAGCGCACGCCGCCATAGAGGAGCGCGAAGCCCGCCTGGGCCTCGCCGACGAAGGGCCGGTGGCCGACGCTCTGGCTAAAACCGTCGGTGTTGCCGTCGAGGAAGATGTTGCGGGCGACCGCCTGGGCATCGACGCCGGCAAAAAGATACCAGCCGAAGCTGCCGTCGCCGATGAACGCCTCCGACCCAGGCAGTGCCGGGCGGGCGCGCGTCGGGCCGAAGTCGTCGCGCAGGTTCTTGCCGATGCGCCCGGTGCCGCCGGCGCTGGCATAGGTCGCGACGTTGCCCAGCGCGCCGCCGATGCGCGGGATGAAGTCGACCTCCAGCTTCGGATCCTCGATCAGCACCGACCGTCCGGTGCGCCAGCGCCGTTCGAAGGAAAGCCCCACCGTCGGCTCGTTGTGGAGCTGATTGGCCCAGCCGTTGGCGGAGGCAACGCCGATCAACGTGTGGAAATTGTTCTGCACGAACTCGCCGCCCGCGGCCGGCCCGATCACGCCGAGATCGAGCTGCAGCGTGTCGAGCCGCATCGGCTCGTCCCTGCCCGTCTTCTCGTCGGCCCGCTTGTAGGTGTACTGCAAGGCGAAGCTTCCGTAGAGCCACGCCGCATAGGGCCGGTCGTTGTAGATCGGCTGCGTCACCCAGGTATCCGCGGGCGTATAGATGTTCTGGCCAAACGAGACGGCGACGCGGCGGATGACCGATGTCGCCGGCGCCTCGCCGAAGAACGTGGGCACGGTCGTTGCCGCCACGATGCCGGCGGGCAGCTCCGTCAGCGCCGGCGACAACCAGCCCACGCGAACGCCGCTGGTATAGTCGCGATCGGAGCGCGCCACGCGGTTGAACACGTCGTTCTCTATCTGGAACGTGTAGATGCTGCGCTGCTCGTCTTCGGTGGCGGAGGCGCGGGGTGGCGGCGGGGTCTGTGCCCAGACACCGGAGGTGCACGCCAAATGCGCAGCCATCGCCAAGGCGAAGGTCGTGGCGATTTTGCTTTCCATGACCCGGTTAACGCCGCAAACCCCGGGGCGGTTGCGCCTACTTCGCGTTGGCAGGCGCCGATGCGTGCCAGAGTTCCGCCCGCCAGCGGAGCGCGATCAGGAGCGTGAAGCCGATGCCCAGCAGGCTGTAGAGCGAGCCTGTGGCGGCAAAGCCGGCGTATTCGACCAACGGTCCCGACAGCAGCAGCCCGAGCGGCAATCCGTAGACGGCCAGCATGCGCACGCCCATCACCCGGCCGCGGAAAGCGGGCGCAGTGAGGCGCAGGATGATGACGGCCATCGGCACCATGCAGAAGCTCTGCACCAGGCCTGCCGCAAACAGGACCGCTTCGCCCAGCAGGGGGTGCTCGATCCAGGAAAAGACGAGGTTGAAGGCAAACCACGCGATCGTGCAGGCGACCATGGTGCGCGCCGGCCGGATCCGCGCCCCGTGGGTGGAGACCACGATCGACCCGAGCAGGGCGCCGCCGGCGAAACTCGCGATCAGCCAGCCCAGGCCGGTCTGGCCCAGGCCATAGATGTCGCGCGCGACATAGGCGAGGATCGACCCCACGAGCGGGTAAGCCGCGAAGTTCACCAGGAAGGCCAGCAGCATCACCGCGCGCACCACCGGCGTCGACCAGACGTAGGTGAAGCCCTCCTTGAGGGACTGCAGCGGCGCGCCGTGCATCGGCACTTCGCCCAGTACCCTGATGCGCTTGGTGCCGACGCCGAACGTCAACGCCAGGCTCGTCACATAGACAGCGCACACCGCGATATAGGCAATGCCCGAGCCCAGCGCCGCCACCAGCGCCGCGCCCGACAGGGCGCCCACGATGCGAGCCGAATCGGCGGTGGTGCGCGACACGCCCATGGCTCGCATCAGGTAATCAGACGGCATGGTCTCGCCGACCAGCAGGTTGCGCATCGTGATATCGGAGGGCCGCACCAGGCCGATCACGGCGGCGAGCACGAACACCGGCACCGGGGACGCGAGGCCGGTCATGAAGAGCGCCATCAGTGCCAGCGCCACCGCGACGTAGGTGGCGCGCATCAGGCAGAGCAGGTTGCGGTTGCCGAAGCGGTCGCCCGCCATCCCGAACAGCGGCGAAATCAGCGTCCCCAGGAACTGCAGCGATCCGAACACCGCCAGCGCCAGGACCGACTCGGTCGCGACCAGCACGAACCAGCCCAGGATCACGCCTTCCATCTCGAACGCCCAGGACGCAAGCAGGTCGGCCGGCCACTGGAACCGGAAACTCCTGATGCGAAACGGCGCCAAGGCCGGCACACGCTCGATGAGACTCACGTCTTGGTCGTTCCCCTCCCCAGTCCGGCGTCTTGTGATGCGCCGGTGGGGACGGGCAACCTGCGCCCTTGGGACAGGAGCGGCAATGAACTCCTGTTCATACCGCCCCCACCAAAAGCGGGGCCCGGCCCTTGAAGCCCCTACCAGGTGTGGCCTTTTTGACATTCCTGGATTGTGAATATCCGTCTACCGCACTTGCGTTGCCGGGCCGCTCAGAGCAGTGTGGACGTGAAATGCCTTCTGGCGGTGGAAAGCCAAAATTGGAACCGCTCGCGGGACTATTGTGTTGGAGAAATCCGTGATGGCCGGTGCCGCAAAGCGAACGCCTTTCCACTTGGTACTGATCAAGCCGACTCACTACGACGACGACGGCTATCCCATCACGTGGTTCAGGTCCCACATCCCGTCCAATACGCTCGCCGCTCTCTATGGTCTGGGCGCGGACTGTCAGCAGCGCCAGGTGCTGGGCCCGGATGTGGATATCCTCATCAAGCCGTTCGACGAGACCAATACCCGTGTCCGGCCGGACAAGATCATGGCCGACATCAAGCGCACGGGCGGCAAGGCCCTGATCTGCTTGGTCGGTGTCCAATCGAACCAGTTTCCCCACGCCATCGACCTCGCCCGCCATTTCCTCAAGGCCGGCTATCAGGTCGCCATGGGCGGCTTCCATGCCGCCGGCTGCCTGTCGATGCTGCCGGTCGTGCCGCCGGAGATTCAGGCGGCCATGGACATGGGCATCTCGATCTATGCCGGCGAGGCCGAGGAAAACCGACTCGACGAGGTGCTGCTCGACGCCTGGCACCACAGGCTGAAGCCGCTCTACAACTACATGGACGACCTGCCGGGCATCGAGGGCGCGCCGACACCGCATCTGCCACCGGCCGCGCTCGCCCGCAACGAAGGCCGCAAGTCGAGCTTCGACCTCGGCCGCGGCTGCCCGTTCCAGTGCTCGTTCTGCACCATCATCAACGTGCAGGGCCGCAAGAGCCGCTTCCGCAATACTGACGACCTCGAAGCGATCATCCGCGAGAACCACAAGCAGGGCATCACGTCGTTCTTCATCACCGACGACAACATGGCCCGCAACAAGCACTGGGAAGAGTTCTTCGACCGGCTGATCGAACTCAAGGAGAACGAGGACATCAAGGTGTCGTTGATCATCCAGGTCGACACCCAATGCCACCGCATCCCGAATTTCATTCACAAGTCGCGCTGGGCCGGTGTTTATCGCGTGTTCATCGGACTCGAAAACGTCAACCCGGACAATCTTCTGGCCGCCAAGAAGCGCCAGAACAAGATCACCGAATACCGCAAGATGCTGCAGGCCTGGCACGTCAGCGGCGCCTCGACCTGGGCTGGCTACATCCTCGGCTTCCCCGGTGACACGCGCGCATCAATCCTGCGCGACCTTGAGATCATCAAGAAGGAACTCCCGCTCGATATCCTCGAGTTCTTCATGCTGACGCCCCTGCCGGGCTCGGAGGACCACCAGACGCTGTGGAAGCAGGGCGTGTGGATGGACCCTGATCTCAACAAGTACGACCTCAATCATCGCGTCGTGCATCATCCCAAGATGAGCGACGCCGAGTACGAACAGACCTATCGCGACGCCTGGCGCACCTATTACACGCCCGAGCACATCGAGACGGTGGCGCGCCGCCACGGCTCCATCCCTGGGCGCAACCCGGCCGAGCCGGCCCAATTCATGACCATGTTCAAGATCATGTTCGAGGCTGAGAACATCCATCCGCTGGAAGGCGGCGTCGTGCGCCTGAAGTACCGCCGCGATCGGCGCCACGGCATGCCCATCGAGCCGATCGGCGTGTTCCACTGGAAGCTGGCGCTCGAGACCGTCCGCAAGCTCAAGATCTACGGGCGCCTTGCCTGGCAGGGCTGGCGGATTGGCCAGAAGGTCAGGTTCGATCCCAAGCGCCACGAGTACACCGACCTGGCCTTGGAGCCCGTGGGCGAGGACGAGATGGACAAGCTCTCGTTGTTCGCCGACACCGCCGGCGGCGGTGCCGCCGTCACCAAGAAGCGCGGCGAGGACGTCGCCCGCGCCAAGGTCGCCGCGGCCCATAACCTGCAACGCCTCGAAGCGGCGGAATAATCCGAATCAGAATCGCCTTCCTCCCCATTCAAATGGGGAGGTGCCCCGGAGGGGCGGAGGGGTCATGACCCCATCGCCCTCCTGAGACGAGGGCACTTCCCCATTTGAATGGGGAAGAGAATTGAGTCTGGCTAGTGCACGACCGGCGGCTTCACCTCGTTCAGGCCATCGGCCACGGTGGCGGAGATCGTCGTCCGCACCATCGAGCGTTCCTTGCCGTAGTCCCACGGCCGGCCGCGATGGAGCATGGCGCGGTTGTCCCACATCACCGCGTCGCCGGTGCGCCACTTGTGCGTGTAGACGAACTCGCGCCGCGTCGCCTCGTCGAGCAGTTGCGCCAGCATCTGTCGCGCATCGCGGTCGTCCATGCCGTCGATCGCGTAGGCATGGCTCGCGACATAGAGCGCACGGCGGTCGTTGGCCGGGTTGCGCCAGTTGAGCCGCCAGCGCACCGGCGGCAGCGCCTTGCGCTCCTCGGCATTGGCGAGGTCGGGATGGATCTGGTCGCGGCTGTTGGCATAGGAATGGGTCGCCACCGCACTCTTGAGACGTTCCTGGAGATCGGCCGGCAGGCGCTCCCAGGCAAGGCGCGTCGAGGTGAACTCGGTGTCGCCATCCGCGGCCGGCAGCACGCGCGCGGTCAGGACCGAGGCCAGGGCCGGTGTTTTCTTGAACGACGAATCGGTGTGCCAGAGTGCATTGGCCTGGGCGACCAGCACCTGGCGGTCGGTCGGCGGCACGATCTCGCCGTTCTGCCCGACATTGGTCAGCCGCGAATAGAAACTATTGGCGCCCACGGAGGCCGCCTTGGTGAGTTCGAGCGGCCCGAAAGCCCGGCTGTAGGCGACCTGGATGTCGTCGGCGATCGGCTGGTCGCGGAACACCAGCAGCGAGTGGGTCTCGAAGGCCTCGCGCACGGCCTTGTAGGCATCGGCGTCGATGGCGACGTCGAGCATGGTGACGCCCTTCACTTCGACGCCAAACCCCGGTCCCAGCGGCACCAGTTCCATCGCGTTCCTCCTCGCGGTTTCTATTTGGGTGGTTCTTAATTTAATGGGGATTTTATCGCAAGGCGGCACCATCCGGCTATAGTGCGATTCTTGCATTCGAGGCATTGCAGCATCCCGATGGCCGACTCCCATAAGCCGCTCCTCGCTTTTGTCTCCGCCGCCACGGCCGTCGCGCGCGAGGCCCGCGCCGCCCTGGAGAAGCGCTATGGCGCGGTGAAGCCGGCCGAAGCCGACATCATCGTGGCGCTGGGCGGCGATGGGCTGATGCTCCAGGCCCTGCACCGCAACATAAAGCGCCGGACGCCGATCTACGGCATGAATCTCGGCACCGTCGGGTTCCTGCTCAACACCTATCGCGAAGTCGGCCTGCTGCAGCGCCTAAAACGAGCCCGCAAGGTGACTTTGACGCCGCTACGCATGATCGCCGTCAACACCCGCGGCAAGCGTCACGAGGTCATGGCGATCAACGAGGTCTCGCTGCTGCGCTCCAGCCGGCAGACCGCTCGCCTCGCCGTCTCGGTCGACGGCCAGAAGCGGCTGGCCGAACTCTCCTGCGACGGCGCTCTGGTCGCCACGCCGGCCGGTTCGACCGCCTACAACCTTTCGGCTCATGGCCCGATCCTGCCGCTGGGCGCGGGCCTCCTGGCGCTGACACCGATCAACGCCTTTCGCCCCAGGCGCTGGCGCGGCGCCCTGCTGCCGCGCGCCTCCCGGGTCGATCTCACCATCCTCGATCCGCGCAAGCGGCCGGTGGCGGCGGCGGCCGATTCGGTTGAGATCCCCAACGTGGCGAAGGTGACGGTGACCGAAGCCACCGACATCGAACTCACGCTGCTGTTCGATCCCGAGCACGACCTCGAGGAGCGCATCCTCAAGGAGCAGTTCGCGCCATGACGGCTGCCGCCGTCCGGAGATCCTGTTCGCACATCTCGTCGGGTGCCGCGTTCCCACCCAACCTCATGCTGAGGAGGGCGCGGAGCGCCCGTCTCGAAGCATGGGAAACAGGCGCGGTGCTCGTTCCCATGCTTCGAGACGCGACCCTCTGGGTCTCTCCTCAGCATGAGGTCGGTGTCGTTCCGGCTGGAGTGCGGTACCGACAGATCCTCCGCTCGGGGCGACGGAGTGAGGAGCAGTTCGCGCCTTGAGCGGCAAAGCGGCTCCCCTCAAGGTCGAGAAGAAACGCATCATCGGCCACGACGGCTGGGGACCGCTCGCGCTGGCGCTGCTGATCGGCACGATTGGCGGGTTCGTCTTCGACTGGCTCCGGATGCCGCTGGCCTGGATGCTGGGCGCCTGCGTCTTCTCGACGGTGGCCGCCTTCCTGGGCCTGCGCATCGGCATGAGGATACGCCTACGCCAGGGCATGATCATCATCCTGGGCGTGCTGCTGGGGTCGGGCTTCACGCCGGATCTGGTGCAGCGGCTCGGCGAATGGGCCGTCAGCCTCTGCGTGCTGACCGGCATGACCATGACGGGGGCCAGCCTCTGCTACGTCTGGCTGCGCGTGTTCACGGGCTGGGACCGCGTCACCTGCTACTTCGCCTCCATGCCGGGCGGGTTGAACGACATGACCATCATGGGCGGCGCGCTGGGCGGCGACGAACGCTCGATCGCGCTCGCCCATGCGCTGCGCATCCTCACCGTCGTGCTCACGATTCCCATCTGGTACCGGCTGGTGAACGGCGCCCAGACCAGCGTCCTCACCATGACGCAGGGGCCCACGAGCAACGACTGGAAGGACTACGCCGTGCTGATCGGCTGCGGCATCGTCGGTGCCGCCGTTGGTCGCCTGCTCCGCCTGCCGGCAGCCTTCATGATGGGGCCGATGATTGCCAGCGCCATCGTCCATCTCGGCGGCCTCACCGACTCCCAGCCGCCGGGCGTGCTGGTCGCCGCCGCCCAGGTCGTGGTCGGCACCGGCATCGGCTGCCGCTTCGTGGGCACGAACTTCGACAGGCTGCACAAGGAGATGGCCGCCTCCATCGGCGCCGCCTTTCTGCTGATCGGCTGCGCCGTGGGCTTTGCCATGATCACGGTGAAGCTGACCGGCCTCAACCTCGACGCCACCGTGCTGAGCTACGCCCCCGGCGGCTTCGCCGAGATGAGCCTGATCGGCCTCGCACTGGGCATCGAGATCGCCATGGTGGCCACCCACCATCTCTTCCGGCTGTTCCTGATCATCCTCACCGGCCCGCTGATCTTCCGGACCTTCCTCAGGCGCGCGCCTTAGAGATCGCTTCTTCTCCTCCCCTGTCATCAGGGGAGGTGGCCCGTCATACGGGTCGGAGGGGTCATGAGTCTCGCAGGGGGCCCATGACCCCATCGCCCTCGTAAGACGAGGGCACTTCCCCTTCGCGGACTCCGCGAAGGGGAAGAGAATGAAGGTGCCCTAAGCTCTCACCGTAATGCCGCCGTCGACCACCAGCAGGTGGCCGTTCACGTAGGCCGCCTCGTCCGAGGCCAGGAACAGCGCTGCATTGGCGGTGTCCCAGCCGGTGCCCATCTTGCCGGTCGGCGAGGCCTTGTCGCGGAGCGCAATCATCTTGTCGTAGGCCTGGTTGTGGTCCGTCTCGCCCTTGGCGTACTGCTCGGCCAGGAAATCGATCATCGGCGTGTGCATCAGGCCGGGCAGGATGGCGTTGCAGCGGATGCCCTTCTCCGCGTACTGCGAGGCGATGGCGAGCGTCAGCGAGTTCACCGCGCCCTTGCTCGCATTGTAGGCGAGGTAGGAGATACCCTTGGGGCTGCGGATCGAGGCGATCGAGCTCACGTTCACGATCGAGCCCTTGCCCTGCTTCTCCATCACCGGGATGACGTGCTTGGCCGTCAGGAAGAAGCTCTTCACGTTGACGTCGAACACGCGATGCCACTCGTCTTCGCTGAGCTCCACCGGCCCGCCCTGCGAGCCGATGCCGACATTGTTGTCGAGCACGTCGATCCGGCCCCATTTGGCCAGGCAGGCATCGACCATCGCCTTCACATCGGCATTGCGCGACGCGTCGGCCTCGAAGGCTAGGGCCGTGCCGCCCTCCTTCTCGATCAGGCCGACGGTTTCCTCGGCGGCTGCGCGCTTGCGGTCGACGCAGAACACCAGCGCGCCCTGGCGCGAGAAGGTGAGCGCCGTGCACTTGCCGTTGCCCCAACCCGGTCCGCTCGAGCCCGCGCCAACCACGATCGCCACCCTGTCCTTCAGCCTGCCGGTCATGCTTTCTTACTCCCACTTTTCTTGCGTAGATGATGCGTGAGCGCGAGGCCGATGCAGTGGCCGAGCGCGCGGACCGGCAGGCGATCCTTCGCCGCCAGCACGATGGCGCGGTTGCCCTCATAGGTGAACGTGTCGGGGTAAATGCTGCGGAAGGTGTCGACCAGGCCGCTCTGGCAATGGAAGTAGATCGCGTAGCCGTCGTCGCGGTTCTTCAGGCGATCGATGCGGACCGTGGTGCCGCTGCCGCTCTCGGCCGTGAGATAGCTTGGCTGGCCCCATTTCAGCGTCTCGCTGAGCCGGCCGACGCCCGCCGTTTTCGCTGCCGTGTCGAACACCAGCTCGCGCAGCGCCACGAGGCGGGCCCTGAGGCCGGGCGGATAGGCCTTGAACACCGCCGCCACTCTGGCGTCGTCGAACCGTTTCATGCCCGGACCCTAACACACGGCTGGCGGGCCGAGGCGAGCCATGGAATGCTCGCGGCACGAACCCAGGAATGAACCCAGGGAGGGTCACAGGGATGCTTCGACGCACGTTCACGGGCGCGCTGGCGGTGGGTGCCGCCGTTTCGATTCGACCGGCCACGGCTCAGGCGCAAGCCCAAGCCCCGGCCCAAGCGTGGCCGACCAAGCCGCTGCACATCGTCATCCCCTATCCGCCCGGCGGACCCTCCGATGTCTCGACGCGCATCGTCATGGAACGTGCCGGGCAGATCCTCGGCCAAAGCGTGTTGTTCGACAACAAGGCTGGCGCCTCGGGCATGATCGGCGCCGAATACGCGAAGAACCATCCGGTCGACGCCCATACCTTCCTCACCACCACCACGGCAATGGTGTGCATCACCCGTCACCTGCAGCCGATCCCGTTCGTGCCCGAAAAGGACTTCATCCCGGTCTCGCGCATGACGACCTCGTGGGGCGCCTTCGCCGTGCATCCCTCGGTACCGGCCAAGACGGTTGCGGAGTTCGTGGCCTACGCCAAGGCCAATCCCGGCAAGATCAACTTCGGCTCCGCCGGCCTTGCCACCATCACCCACCTGTTCGGCGAGATGCTCAATCTGGAGGCCGGCATCCAGATGGTGCACGTGCCCTATCGCGGCAGTGCGCCGGCGACCAACGCGCTGCTGGCGGACGAGGTCCAGGTCCAGTTCGACCAGACGACGCTGCCGCACATCAAGGCGGGCAAGCTGCGCGGCCTCGCCATGCTGGCCGAGGTGCGCCATCCGGACTTTCCCGACATTCCGACGCTGCGCGAGCAGGGCTACGGCAAGGACGGCGGCGATTCCTGGTTCGGCGTGCTCGCGCCGGCCGGCACGCCGCTGGCGGTCGTGGCCAGGCTCGACCAGGCGATCGCCACCGCGCTCCGCGCGCCCGATATCATGGCGAAGGTGCACAATGGCGGCATGCGCGTGACCTACCTCGGCCCGGCAGACTTCAACGCGCGCATCGCCCTGGAGACCGCGATGTTCGGCGACATCATCAAGCGGGGCAACATCAAGCTCACCTGACGTCGCGTGACGCGTCGAGTTCTCCGTCCGGCTGATTGAGGAAGATGACCACCGCGAGCAGGGTCATGTAGAAGCGGAACGCCGCCTCCTGGCCGTCCCAGTCCTTGGACTGCCACATCGCGAACCATTCACCGCCCACCACAATGAAGCCGGTGAACCACAGGAGGAACCCGAGGCCGGCGCCGACGATGGCATACTTCTTGGCGACATTGAATCTGACGGCGCTCGATCGCAAGTTGATCGCGAGCATGACCGTCGCGACCGCCAAGACGATTCCAATCGCGGCCTCGGTCAGGATGATCAGCCAGTACGCCAGCGTCCAGACCGACGGCTGGGTGATCGCCCGCCCCATCAGCGCGTTGCCGGGAAACGTCGCGTCCATGCTGAGGACATGGCGCACGAACTGGTAGTTCGAGTTGTAGTCGATGAGGTTGTTGAAGGTCACCAGGAGCGCGAACAGCGCCACTGAGGCAACCATGGCCGTCTTCACCAGGCGGGTCGTGAACATGCTGCCGATCTCCCCACTTGCTCGTCCAGTGCCGCGAAAGTATCACGGATCCATGCTTGCCCCTTTCTCGCTTTCACGCCGAGCAGGAGGACACAACGGCCGAGTATGTCTAGTACGCCATTGACGCACATGCGCCATTGACGTATATTCCGACTGATGACATCGCTATTGGCCGTCGTGGAGACTGAGCTCTACGTCTCTCAGGCAATAAAGCTGATGAACGAGGCGGAGAGAGCAGTCATCGTCGATGCAGTTGCCGCCGCGCCGTCGATGGGAGTTCTGATCAGGGGAACCAAGGGATTGCGCAAGATGCGTATCCCCCTGCAAGGTCGCGGCAAGCGCGGTGGCGGGCGGTTGATCTATTGGTTCCACTCGGAGGGATTTCCGGCCGTTCTGTTGATGTCTATGCAAAGAACGAGGCCTCTGATCTAACGAGCGAACAGCGCAAACGGCTGATCGCGGTGGCGGAGACGCTGATGGATGACTTTGGAGACTAGGGACAATGAAAGCGAAGAATTTCGATCTTCTCCTGAAGAGTTTGGGCCAGGCGCGTGCCTATGCCCAAGGTCGTCCGACATCGGGTACGCGGGTCCATATGGTCAAACGCGTCGATGTCGCGACGATTCGCGGACGAACAAAGCTATCGCAGGAAGCCTTCGCCCTGCGTATCGGCGTTTCGGTCGGAACGTTGCGCAATTGGGAACAGGGTAGGCGCACGCCCGATGGCCCCGCCAAGGTACTGCTGGCGTTGCTGGAACGCGACCCCGGCATCGTCGAACGAACTCTGGCCAAGGCCGCCTAGCGCGTAGACCAGACGCGCGGCCACAGACAGGAGAGCAGCAGGGCTACCAGAAGGCCGCCGCCGGCCGTCACGAAGGCGAAGCGGTACCCTGCGAGGAAGCCCGCCATGTTCCAGATGCCCTCGGCACCGCGCGCATGCAGTGCCGTCAGCACGGAGGCGCCGGCCACGATGCCGATGGTGCGCGTGAGCAGCGACAGGCTGCCGGCGACGCCGCGATCGCGCGTCGGCAGGGTGGCGGTCACGATGTCGGTATAGGCCACCGTCAGCAGCCCCTGCCCGATCCCCTCCAGCACCAGCAGCGCCGCGACCACGAGAACCGGCGTCTGGAGATCGGTGAAGCCCAGGGGCAACAGGCCAAGGCCGACGCAGGCGACGCCCGCGAACACGGTCGGCCGCTGGCCGATGCGCTTCACCAGGAAGGCCGAGAGCGGCGCGCCCATGAGGCTTCCGGCGAACGCCATGGCGAGCACGATGCCGGTGCCCAGCGCCGTGAGCTTCAGCACGTTCACCAAATAGTAGGGCGTGAGCAGCAGGATCGAGAAGCCCGCAAGGTTGGCGAGCACGTTCAGGATGTTGGGAATGGTGAAGCGCGGGTCGGCGAACAGCGAGGGCCTGATGATCGGCTCGGCGACGCGGTTCGCGCGCCGCACGTAGGCGAGCAGCAGCCCGAGCGACACGGCGAACAGGGCCAGCGACCACAGGCCCGGAATCTCGCGGCGCTGCGAGAAGACCAGCGACAGCAGCAGCGAGCTCATCGTGGCAGCGAGCAGCAACGCGCCCGGCGCATCGAACGGCCGCGCCTCGAGTTTGGGTGATGGCAGCAGGACCGAGAGCGCCAGCGCCGCGAGGGCGATCGGCACACGGACCCAATAGACCGCGGGCCAGCCCCACAGCTCGACCAGGACGCCACCCAGGAACGGACCGACTGCGGCCGCCAGCGCCATCGAACTGGCGAAGCCCGCCAGGGCCTTGGTCCGCTCGCTCTCGGGAAACAGCGAGGTAGCGAGCGCCGGCGTGCAGGCGAGCGCCAGCGCCGTGCCGATCCCCTGGACCGCGCGCGCCCACAGGAAGAGCGGCCAGTCGGGTGCGGCGGCGCAGGCCGCGCAGCCCACGGCGGAGATCGCGAGACCAATCTGGAAGACGAGGCGGTGGCCGAACAGGTCGCCGAGCTTACCGGCGACCAGCATCAGCGAGCCGTAGACCAGCACGTAGCAGATCACCAGCCACTGCACGTCGGCCAGCGCCAGCCTGAAATGGCCGGTGATCGCCGGCAGCGCCACGTTGACGGCGATATCGAGCGGCGCGAGCGAGGCGCCCAGCCCGACGATGACGAGGCCGAGCGCCGGCCTCGCCATCGGAGGGAGGTTCGTCAGAGGTGCTTGCCCAGGAAGGCCAGCATTCGCTCCCATGCTGCATTGGCCGACTTCACGTCGTAGGCCTCGCTGCGCTCGCTGGCGAAGGCGTGCAAGGCGTCATAGCGATGGATTTCGGGCTTCTGGCCGCCGGCGTTCATCGCCTTCTCGAACTCATTGACGAGAGCGGGCGTGCACCAGTCGTCCTTGTTGGCGAAGTGACCCTGGATCGGCACCTTGATCTTGGCCGGATCGGCGAGCTGGGCCGGCGGAACGCCATAGAACGGCACGCCGGCCGCGATGCCCGGGATGCGCGCGCAGGCAGCGATCGTGAGCGCGCCGCCCATGCAGAAGCCCATCACGGCCACCTTGCCACCCATACCGGCCAGATGCTTCACGGCACCGGCGATATCCTGGTCCGAGGCGCCGACGAAATCGAGGCCGCTCATCATGTGGTTGGCTTCGTCCGGCTTCTGCGTCACGCGGCCCTTGTAGAGGTCGGGCGCTAGCGCGTTGTAGCCGGCGCGCGCGAAGCGATCGGCGACGCCGCAGATCTGGTCGTTCAGCCCCCACCATTCCTGGATCACGACGATGCCCGGCTTGCCTTTGCCGGCTTCGGCGGCGTAGCCCTTGCAGGTGCTGCCATCCGGTCGCTTGAAATCGATCATGCTGCCCATGGTTTCCTCCTAAAGCTTCGCTCTGAGTTCCGTCTTGAGAATCTTGCCATAGTTGTTCTTCGGCAGGGCATCCAGAAATTTGTAATCCTTCGGCCGCTTGAAACGCGCGATGTTGTCAAGGCAGAGCTTGTCGAGCTCGGCGGGCTTCACGCTGGCACCTTGCCGGGGCACGATGAACGCCACCACTTCCTCGCCCCACTCCGGATGCGGCCGGCCGACCACCGAGCATTCGGCGACGGCGGGATGGAGGTTCAGCACGTCCTCGATCTCGCGCGGATAGATGTTGGAGCCGCCCGAGATGATCATGTCCTTGGAGCGGTCTTTCAGCGTCAGGAAACCTTCCTCGTCGAAGGCGCCGACGTCGCCGGTCCACAGCCAGCCGTTGCGCAACGAGCGCGCCGTGGCCTCGGGATTCTTCCAGTAGCCCGACATCACCGTATCGCCCTTGCAGATGATCTCACCCACTTCTCCTGTGGGCAGCGGACGGCCGTCCTCGTCGACGACGCGGACCTCCATGCAGGTGTCGGCGATGCCGGCCGAGGCAAGCCTTGCCTCCCAGCGCGGATGATCGCGCTCGGCATGGAACTCGCGACTGAGATGGGTGATCGTCATCGGGCTCTCGCCCTGGCCGTAGAGCTGCGTCAGCACGTTGCCGAGCAGGTCCATGGCGCGCTTGAGGTCGCTCACGTACATCGGCGCGCCGCCGTAGCTGATCAGCCGGAGCGCTCCGGGCTGCAGCTCGGCAGCGCTACCGTGCTCGACCAGGCGCTTCACCATGGTGGGGGCCAGGAAGATGCTGCAGTCGGGCCAGCGGTTCATCAGCTCGACCGTCTCCGGCACCTCGTACTTGCCGCTCTCCGGGAAGACCTGCACGGCGCCGCGCGCCAGCAGCGGGAAGTTCCACAGGCCCGAGCCGTGGCTGATCGGGGCGGCATGCACGATCGAGCCGCCGGGCCGTGGGCGATCGACGTCGGCATAGTAGTTGAGCGTCATCGCCAGCAGGTTGCGGTGCGTGAGCGTGGCGCCCTTGGGCCGGCCGGTGGTGCCCGAAGTATAGAACAGCCAGGCCGGATCGGTGGGCTCGGCGTCGGCTATGGGGCTGGGATCGCCCACCGCCATGAAGGTGTAGGCACGCGTCGTGGTGTCGACGATCTCCTTCAGCGCAGGCGCCTCGCGCGCAGCCTCGGCGATGGTGCCGGCAAGATCGGGGGTGACGAAGCAGAGCCTCGCGCCGGAATTCTCCAGGATGAAGGCGAACTCCTTGGCGTGCAGCTTGGCGTTCATCGGCACCGCACAGAGGCCCGCGTGCCAGATGGCATACATGATCTCGATCGCCTCGACGCAGTTGGTCATGGCGAAGGCCACGCGGTCGCCCGGCTGCAGGCCGAAGCGGACCCGCAGGTGCGTGCTCATGACGGCGACCTTGCGCCACAGGTCGCGGTAGCTGAGATGCGGCGAGGTCCCGCGCGCCAGGGCGGGCAGGTCGCGGAATTCCTGGGACGAGCCCAGCAGCAGATGAGAAATGTTCATGGCTGCACAACTATTGCAGGCGTGGCACCGTCCTTGCAATGTGCGGCCCATGCAGGATTTCGATTTCGCCATCATTGGCGCCGGCATCGCCGGGGTTTCCGCCGCCTACCACCTGGCGCCGCAACTCACTTCAGGGGCCCGGGTGATCATCCTCGAGCGCGAGCATGTGCCGGCCTATCACACCACCGGCCGCTCGGCGGCGCTGCACTCGGAGACCTACGGCAACGCCTCGATCCGCGCCATTACCGTGGCGTCGGGCCGTTTCTACCGCCAGCCGCCCGCGGGCTTCACCGACCATCCGCTGCTCACCCCGCGCGGCGCGCTGATTGCCGGCCGTGCCGAGCAGGAAGCCGAGCTCAAGAAGGCGGCGGCCGAGTATGCCCGCCTGGTGCCGAGCGTGCGCTGGCTCGACCCTGAAGAAACGCTGCGCCTGCAGCCGCTGCTGAAGCCCGAGGCGGCGGCGGGCGGGGCGATCTTCGAGCCCGAGGCCGACGACATGGACGTGGCCGCCATCCACAGCGGGTTCCTGAAGGGCGCGCGCGCGGCCGGCGGCCTGCTGCGCCTCAATGCCGAAGTGGTGGCGCTCGACCGCAAGGACGGGCGCTGGACGATCCGGTTGCGCGACGGCGAAACGATCGCGGCCGCCAACATCATCAACGCCTCGGGCGCCTGGGCCGACGTGATCGGCGAGCTGGCCGGCTGCGCGCCGGTCGGCCTGGTCCCGAAGCGGCGCACTGCCTTCACGTTCGATTCTCCCCAAGGCCTCGATCTCACGCACCTGCCGATGGTGATCGACTTCGACGAGAGCTTCTACTTCAAGCCCGAGGTCAGGCAGTTCCTGGGCTCGCTGGCCGACGAGACACCTTCGCCGCCCTGCGACGCGCAGCCCGAGGAGATCGACGTCGCCACCGCCGTCGAGCGCATCGAGACCGCGAGCACGCTCACCATCCGCCGCATCAAGAACAAATGGGCCGGGCTCCGGAGCTTCGTCGCCGACAAGAATCTCGTGGCGGGATACGACCCCAAGGTGGAAGGCTTCTTCTGGCTGGCGGGCCAGGGTGGTTACGGCATTCAGACTGCGGCGGCGGCCGGACGACTGGCCACCGAGCTGGCATTGGGCAACGGGCTACCCGCAGAGGTGGCCGATCTTGGCGTCAGCGAAGCTGCCCTATCGCCCACCCGCTTCACATAGCGGTGATCGAACGATCACAGAACATCGCCAAGCCCTGACTTCCCGGTGAGGATGGCGGGGAGCATCATTTTGACGCGGAGACGCCCACGCCCTCCGCGGTGGATTTCAACAAGGGAGCGAGACATGACCAGGAAGACCCTCATCGCCACGGCGACCGCCATCTTCGCCGTCGGCGCCTTCGCCACCTCCGCCAGCGCCCAGACGACCGTGAAGTGCGGCGGCGCCAATTCTTGCAAGGGCACCAGCGCCTGCAAGAGCGGCTCGTCGGCCTGCAAGGGCATGAATGCGTGCAAGGGCCAGGGTTGGACCGACGCCGCGAACGCCGGCGAGTGCACGACCAAGGGCGGCAAGGTTCTCTAGCTTCTCGGCTCCCCCCGGGAGGCTCGGGCGTCGCGGGAAACCGCGGCGCCCTTTTTGTTTGGCCAACTCACCAAACTGTGAGGGAACAGCTTTGATCGGTGATTTGCTTGCCGACGTATCAAATGTGCAGGGTCGTCCTGCCGCGTCGGCACTGTGCCGATATGAGGCCTACACTGGGAGAAATAACCATGACCAAGCGTACCATCTTCGCCACCGCCGCCGCCGTCTTCGCCGTTGGTGCCTTCGCCCCCGCGGCCTTTGCCCAGGTCCAGTGCGCCGGCGCCAACGCCTGCAAGGGCCAGAGCGCCTGCAAGTCCGCCAAGTCCTCGTGCAAGGGCATGAATGCCTGCAAGGGCCAGGGCTTCGTCAACACGGGCTCGTCGTTCGAGTGCACCGCCATCAAGTCGAAGTAGTCGACGTCGAGTTATTGCTGGAACGGCAGGCGGGCGTCCGGGGAAATTGCGGACGCCCGCAACTTTTGTGGAGTAAAGTCGACAGCATGTGTGCCGCCGCCATCGACTTCGGCCTGGGCCTTCGGCCCGAGCATTACGAGGAGATCGCCGCCAGCCCCGGCCAGGTGAGCTGGTTCGAGGCGTTGTCGGAAAACTACATGGTCCCCGGCGGCAGCCCGCTGCACTGGCTCGACCTGATCCGCCGCGACTATCCGGTGGCGCTGCACGGCGTGTCGATGTCCATAGGCTCGGTCGATCCTCTCGATCTCGACTATCTCGACGGCCTGAAGACGCTCGCCGATCGCGTGCAACCGCTGTGGATATCCGACCATCTCTGCTTCACCGGCCTGCGCGGCGTCAACATGCACGACCTGCTGCCGCTGCCCTATACCGAGGAGGCGCTTGACCATGTGGCCGAGCGCGTGAAGCGCGTGCAGGACCATCTCGGCCGCCGTCTCGTGCTCGAGAACGTGTCGAGCTACGTCACCTACGCCGCCTCCGAACTCAGCGAATGGGATTTCATCGCCGAGCTCGCCCGCCGCGCCGACTGCGAGATCCTGCTCGACATCAACAATGTCTATGTCAGCGCCTTCAACCACGAGTTCGATGCAAGCGAATTCCTGCGCGCCATGCCGCGCGAGCGGGTGCGGCAGTTTCATCTCGCCGGCCACACCCACAAGGGCAGCCACATTATAGACACCCACGACCATCCCGTGGTGCCCGACGTCTGGGCGCTCTATGCCGAGGCGGTAAGGCTCTTCCCCGGCGTGCCGACCATGATCGAGCGCGATGCCGAGATTCCGCCCTATGAGGAACTGCTGGCCGAACTCGATGTCGCACGCGGCATCGCCGCGAATATCGGCAGCGAGGCCGCGGCATGACCACGAATGTGGGCTCCCTGGGCGACCTGCAACGTGCCTTCCAGGATTACCTGCTCGTCACGAACGATGCCTTACAGTCCGCGGTGCGCGACACGAGGAAGGCCGACCGGGTCACGCTGCTCGACGTTTACCGCGACGGCTATGCGCTGCGCCTGATCGAGGTGCTGACCAACGATTATCCCGGCCTGATGGCGATGGCGGGGCCGGCGGATTTCGACCATGTGGCGCGCGCCTATATCGCGGCCCATCCCTCGCGCCATCCCTCGGTGCGCTGGTTCGGCGCAGGACTGGCGGATTTCATGGCCAAGACCGCGCCCTACGACAAGGCGCAGGCCGCCGTCGAGATGGCGCGCTTCGAATGGGCGTTGGGCGAAGCCTTCGACTCGGCCGACGTGACGCCCATCGCCGCCGATGTGTTGCTGGGACTGCCACCTGAAGCCTGGGAGACGCTCGCTTTCGCGGCCCTGTCGTCGCTGCACCGCTGCACCTTCGCCTTCGAAGTGGCCCAGGCCTGGCAGCGCCGCGACGAGGTCGAGCCCGGCAATCTCGAAGTCAGCCGCTCGGACGAGCCGGTGACCTGGGCGATCTGGCGGCCCGAGCGCATGACCAGCTTCCGCTCGCTCGAGCCCGACGAAGCCGCGATGCTCGACGCGCTTGTCGCGGGGCGTTGCTTTCCCGAACTCTGCGAGACGGTGGCTGGCTTCACCGGCGACGATCAGGCTCCCGCCCGCGCCGCCTGGCTGCTCCGCACCTGGGTCGAAGGCGGCATGATCGCGTCGTTCGAACACTGATGCTTTCATTTGGCGTTGGCCGCCCGTAAGGTCCCGTGCGGCGCGCCCGCTTGATGGAACTGGTAGACATACAGGGCTTAAAACCCTGAGGCCGCGAGGCCGTGCTGGTTCGAGTCCAGCAGCGGGCACCAGCGACGAACCGGCTACGGTCCCCGGCTTATGGCCCGGTCGTCGATATCCCGTTCGTGCCGAGACGCGCCACGACGCGAAAAGTGCCGTCGCCGCCGGGCTTCACGATGGCGCCCTGCCCTTCGGGCAATTCGACGGTCGCCGCATCGCGCATGGTGGGCGCGTGGCCGACCAGCAGCAGATTGCCACCTGTCGGCGGGTGCCGGCCCAGCATCTCCTTGAGAGTTGCATTGGCCGCCGCCACCTGCTCCGGCGTCTGACTCACATGATAGAACAGGTCGGGATTGATCGCAGGCGCGCGACCGAAGGCGATCTCGGCGGTCTGCCGCGTCCGGCAAAACGGACTGGCCTCGACGGCGGCGACCGCAATCCCTTGCTGGCGCAGGACGGCACCGAGCGCCGCCGCCTGCGCGCGGCCCGCGGCGCTGAGATTGCGCTGCCAGGAACAGTCCGCGAGGTCGCGAACAACCGGCTCGGGCGTCGTCTCGGTCTCGGCATGGCGCAGATAGATGACGTAGCCACCCTGCCGCAGATCGGCCAGGAGTGCCGCATTGGGATCCGACGCGGGAGCGCGCGCCGCCGGCACGGCAACGACACCCGCCAGAAGGACAACAAACAGAAAGCCAGCCGCGAAGCGCATGGGATTTTGTAGCAGATCGCAATCCAGCCTTTGCAACACGACTGCTCGCGATCCGATGACAATCCCGTGCGGGGCCGGCTTACCGAGCGACGCTACCCGCCTTAGGATGACGGCCATGACTCGGCACTTCCTCCTGCTGTTGCCCGTGGCGCTCGCGTTTGCCGCTCTGCCGGTCGCCACACCCTCGTTCGCCCAGGCGCCTTCGCCGGAGAGCTGGATCCAGGACGGCAAGACCGATTGCAAGGTCCGTAACCCGGCGCCCCAGCCCCGGGAGTCGATCACCTGGTCGGGCGCCTGCCCGAACGGCATCGCCGAGGGCAACGGCGTCCTGCAGTGGTTCGACGACGGCCGTCCGACCGACCGTTACGAGGGCGAGTTGCGCGACGGCTGGGAGAATGGCCGGGGCGTCGCCACCAGCACCCTGATCGCCGATCACTACGAGGGCAACTGGAGCGACGGCTGGCGCCATGGCCAGGGCATCTACAGTTTCGCCAACGGCGACCGCTACGAGGGCGACTGGTTCGAGGGCCTGCGGACCGGCCGGGGGACGATGGTGTGGGCGGACGGTGCCCGCTACGAGGGCGAGTGGCTGGACAGCAAGCCCAACGGCCAGGGCATCTATGTCGATGCCGCCGACGCCACCTTCTCGGGGAACTGGTCCCGCGGCTGCTTTCGCGACGGCGGCCGCAAGCTCGCCGTCATCGCGACGGCGCGGGACTGCGGCTTCGAATAGGTCCGTAGCCTAGCCTCTGTAGTGGCACGACACCCAGTGGCCCGGCCGGCTCTCGCGCAACTCGGGCACGCGGGTCGCGCAATCGGGCTTGGCGATCGGGCAGCGGGTGTGGAAATGGCAGCCCGACGGCGGGTTGATCGGGTTGGGCACGTCGCCCTGCAGCATGATCCGCTGGCGCTTCACGGTCGGATCGGGGATCGGCACCGCCGACAGCAGCGCCTCGCTGTAGGGATGCAATGGCGTATCGTAAAGGTCGCGGGCCGGCGCGATCTCAACGACGCGGCCGAGATACATCACCGCGATGCGCGTAGAAATGTGCTCGACCACGCTGAGATCGTGGGCAATGAAAAGATAGGTGAGGCCGAACTGCTCCTGCAGGTCTTCCAGGAGATTGATCACCTGCGCCTGGATCGAGACGTCGAGCGCCGAGACCGGCTCGTCGCAGACGATCAGCTTGGGCTCGACGGCAAGGGCGCGGGCGATGCCGATCCTCTGGCGCTGACCGCCGGAGAATTCATGCGGGAAGCGGCGCATGTGATCGGGCTGCAGGCCGACGGTCTCGAGCAGCTGGACCACGCGCTCCTCGTGCTCGCGCCGCGACTTGGCGAGATTGTGGATGGTGAGTGCCTCGCCCACGATCGCGCCCACGGTGAGGCGCGGATTGAGCGAGGCGTAGGGATCCTGGAAGATGATCTGCATGTCGCGGCGCAGCGAGCGCAGCGCCGTGGCGTCCATCCGGGTCACGTCGGCGCCCTTGAACCAGACCTCGCCCGAGCTGGGCTCGATCAGCCGCAGGATGCAACGCCCCGTGGTCGACTTGCCGCAGCCCGATTCGCCCACCAGGCCCAGCGTCTCGCCGGCGGCGATATCGAAGCTCACGCCATCGACGGCATGGACCTTGTCTACCGTACGCGACAGCACGCCGCCTTTGACGGCGAAGTGCTTGCGAAGGTCGCTGACGGACAGCAGGGCGCCGTCCTTGGTCGCTTCCATTTTGCTCATAGGATGCACGCCACCTTGTGACCGGGCGCCACTTCCTTGAGCGGCGGTATCGCCTGCGTGCAGGCCGGCATGACATAGCGGCAGCGGCTGGCGAAGCGGCAGCCCGGCGGCGGATCGAGCAGGCTCGGCACCGAGCCGGGAATGGATTCGAGGCGCGCCTGCTGGCCGGCGCTGCGGTCGACGCGCGGGATCGAGCGGATCAGGCCTTGCGTATAGGGATGGCGCGGATCGCCGAACAGCGCCTCGACCGACGCCTCCTCGACCACTTTGCCGGCATACATCACCACCACGCGCTGCGTCGTCTCGGCGACCACGCCCATGGCATGGGTGATCAGCATGATCGCCATGCCGAAGCGTTCCTTCATCTCCTGCATCAGCTCCAGGATCTGCGCCTGGATGGTGACGTCGAGGGCCGTGGTCGGTTCGTCGGCGATCAGCAGCTTGGGCTGGCAGCTGAGCGCCATGGCGATCATCACGCGCTGGCGCATGCCACCGGAGAACTGGTGCGGATAGTCGTGCACCCGGCGCTCCGGGTTGGGGATGTTGACCAGCTTCAGCATCTCGGCCGCGCCGACCATGGCCTGCTTGCGCGAGAGCTTCTGGTGCAGCTCGATCACCTCGGCGATCTGCTCGCCCACCGTATAGACGGGGTTGAGCGAGGTCATCGGCTCCTGGAAGATGATGGCGATCTCGCGGGCGCGGATCTTGTTCATCTCCGCCTCGTCGAGCGGGATGAGGTCGCGGCCCTGCCACAGGATCTGGCCGGCCTCGAAGCGGCCCGGCGGCATGTCGATCAGCTTCAGCACCGAACGCGCCGTTACGGTCTTGCCGCAGCCCGACTCGCCCACCACGCCCAGCGTCTCGCCGCGATCGATCGTGAGATCGACGCCATCGACCGCGCGGACCATGCCGTCGTCTGTCTTGAACCAGGTTTTGAGCCCACGAATAGCCAGCAGCGGTTCAGCCACGATGCGCGTGCTCACAGAACGCGGCGCGGATCGAGCGCGTCGCGCAGGCCGTCGCCGATGAAGTTGATGGTGATCACGGCCAGGAAGATCGCCAATCCCGGGAACAGCACCCAGTGCGGGGCGATGTCGAGATAATCCTTGGCGTCGCGCAGCACGCTGCCCCAGGTCGGAATGTCGGACGGGAAGCCCAGGCCAAGGAACGACAGCGTCGATTCGGCGATGATGGCGGCGGCAACGTCGATGGTGCCGGCCACGATCACCGGGCCGAGCGCATTGGGCAGGATGTGCTGTATCACCAGGCGCGGCTTGGAAGCGCCCAATGCGCGCGCCGCCTCGACGAATTCCTTTTCGCGCAAGGACAGGAACTGGGCGCGCACCAGGCGGGCGACCTGCATCCAGCGCAGGCCGCCGATCACGACCACGATCAGCACGAAGGCGCCGCCCTCCGGCCCCAGCACCGACTTCACCGAATCGCGGAACAGGTAGGTCAGCAGCAGCAGCAACGGCAGCAGCGGCAGCGACAGGAACAGGTCGGTCACCCACATCAGGGCGGCATCGACCCAGCCGGTCGACATGCCCGCCAGCGCGCCGATCAGGACGCCGACCACCACCGCCACGACCATGGCGGCGAGGCCGACGGCAAGCGAGATGCGCCCACCATAGATCAGCCGCGCCAGGAGATCCTGCCCGAGATCGTCGGTACCGAGCGGGTGGGCCCAAGACGGGCCCTGGAGCTTGGCGGCGAAGTCGATCTCGTTGATCGCCACCGGCCAGATGAACGGCCCCAGCGTGACGACGGCGATCAGCAAAATCAGGATGACGCTGCTCGCCACGGCAAGCCGGTGATGGCGAAAGCGGCGCCAGGCCTCCCCCGTCGGCGTGGTCGGCGGCCGGCTCTTGCGCGGCGCGGCCACGACAGGGGCTGCGGCGTCAGCGGAAAGCGATGCGGGGGTCGAGCCAGCCATACAGGATATCTGCAATCAGGTTGAAGAGGACGACGAGACAGGCAAACACGAAAGTGACGGCCATCACCACCGGCGTGTCGTTGGCGAGCATCGACGAGATCAGCAGCGAGCCGATGCCGGGAATGCGGAAGATCTGCTCGGTGACGATGGCGCCGCCGAACACGATCGGCATCTGCAGGGCAACCAGGGTCACCACCGGGATCAGGGCGTTGCGCACCACATGCTTGGTGACGACCTTGCGCTCGCCGATGCCCTTGGAGCGCGCCGTGGTGACATAATCGAGCTTGATGACGTCGAGCACCGAGGAGCGGACGAAGCGCACCAGCGAGGCGCCCTGGAAGAGGCCCAGCACCATCACCGGCATGATCGCCTGCCTGATATGCTCCCAGTAGAACTGCCAGCCCGTGGCACTGATGTTGGCGCGATAGACGAAGGGCAGCCAGTCGAGCTGGATCGAGAACACCAGGATGAACAGCAGGCCGGTGAAGAAGGTCGGCAGCGAGAAGCCGATGAAGGCGAAGGTGTTGGCGACCTGGTCGAACACCGAATAGGGCCGGGTCGCTGCCAGCACGCCGACCGGCAAGGCCACCAGGATGGCGATGATCTGAGAGGAGCCGATCACCATCAACGTCACCGGCAAACGCTGCAGGATGAGCGTGTCGACGTCCATGCGGCTGACGAACGAGAAGCCCCAGTCGCCCTGCATCATGGCGAACAGCCAGTGGATGTAGCGGGTCCACACCGGGTCATCGAGGCCGAACTTGGCGCGGAGTGCGGCGCGCACCTCGGGCGGAACGGCGGGGTTGGTCGCCAATTCCTCGAACGGATCGCCGGGCGCCAGCGCCAGGATCGTGAACAGCACGAGGCTGATCCCGAGCAGGCTGGGAATTGCGATCAGAAGTCTGCGGATCACATATTGACGGGACAATCGATACCTATGGGCCGATACCTATCGGGCGACGCCTATCGGAATAAGGCCGACATCCCCCGGCGCGCAGGCCGGGGGATGGGACCAAGTGCAAATCACGCGTCTTTGAACCAGTCGGACAGGTCGGACGTGTTGTTGTCCCAGCCGCTGATATTGGCGTTGAGCTTGCCGGCCAGCGCCGAGACGGTGGGCCGCTGCACGATGCCCAGGACCGCGCCGTTCTGGACCGCCATGTCGTTCATCTTGACGAACATCGCGGTGCGCTTGATCGGATCGAGTTCGTTCTCGGAGGCGCGGAAGATCTTGTCGTACTCCTCGTTGCGCCACCGCGTGATGTTGCGGCCCTGCCACTTGTTGTCCTTGGTGGAGACCTCCCACGAGGTGAACTGGTTCATGAACACCTGCGGGTCCGGCTGCGACATGGTGGTCGTGTACATCTGAAGGTCGCAGTAGAACTTGGTGTAGGTGTCCGGGTTGGCGACGTCGGACGAGAAGAACACCGAGGCCGTCACCGACTTCAGTTCCATATCCATGCCGGCCTTCTGCGCCGACTGCTTGATGATCGCCTGGGTCTTCTGGCGCGGCTGGTTGATCGAGGTCTGGTAGACGAACTTCAGCTTCTTGCCGTCCTTGGCGCGGATACCGTCCGAGCCCTTCACCCAGCCGGCCTTCTCGAGGATGTCGTTGGCCTTGTCGACGTTGAAGTCGATCGCGTTGTCCTTCGAGCGGAAGCGCGGCGGGTTGTTCAGGAAGTCGCGCGTCGCCGGGCCCGTGCGGCCGTAGATGTGCTGCTCGATCGACTTGTTGTCGATGATCAGCGCGATCGCCTGGCGCACCGCCGGGTCGCTGAGCGTCGGGTGCTTGGTCTTGATGCTCGAACGCTCACCGTCGACCTCGGTCCACGGATCGGTCGTGTTGAGCTGCATGTGCTCGATGTTGCCGCCCGGCGTGACCTGGACGCGGCCTTTTCCGCCCTTCTCCAGGCGCGTCAGGATCTCGTCCTCGACCTGCATGTTCCAGGCGAAGTCGAACTCGCCGGTCTGCAGCACGGCACGCGCCGCCGACACCGCGTCGCCGCCGCCCTTCATCTCGATCGAGTCGAAGTAGGGCTTGTTGGCCTGGTGATAATTCGGGTTGATCACACCCGTCACCAGATCGCCCGGCTTGAATTCCCGGAACAGGTAGGGGCCGGTGCCGACCGGCTTGAGGTTGGTCGGTGCATCGCGCGACTTGGCGCCGATGAACTCGGCGAACAGATGCTTGGGAATCAACATGCCGCGGGTGCCGACGAAGGCATCCGCCCAGAACGGCGTCGGCTTCGCGAATTTCACGACGATGGTGAACTGATCGACCTTCTCGACCGTCACGTCCTGGTAGGAGCCGATCGTGACCGAGGCGGTCGCCGGATCCTTGGCGTATTCCCAGTTGAAGACGGCGTCGTCGGCGGTGAACGGCTTGCCGTCGTGCCAGGTCACGCCCTGCTTCAGCTTCCACGTCACCGACTTGCCGTCGGCGGACAGGCCGCCGTTCTCGCGGGTCGGGATCTCGGCGGCGAGCTTGGCACTGAGGTTGCCCTCGTCATCCCACGCCGCCAGCGGTTCGTAGAACAGGCGCGAGCCGTCCTGGTCCTTGGTACCGACCGCGAAATGCGGATTGAGGAGCGTCGGGCCCTGCCACCACAGCACCTTCAGCGGGCCGCCGCCGCCGCGCTTGGTCGGCTTGTAGGTGTTCTTGGCCTGCGCCATGGCGACGCCGGAATGGACCAGAAGCTGGGTGGCAAATGGCGCAGCAATGCCCACCGCCATCATCCGCTGCACGAAGCCGCGGCGCGACATCTTCCCGGCCTTCACCTTCCCGATCAGGCCGCGCAGTTCATGTTCGTTCATCACATACCCCTTAGATTTCCCAGGCCTTCCCCGTGCCGCTCTCGCTTGCGAGCAAGATGCATGCAAGTCTCGATCAGAACAGGCTGTAACGCTGCCGTCAACGACGGCACGGCCTAAACGAGGGAGGAAGCGGGCATGCGGATGACGGGCAAAGTGGCGCTGATCAGCGGCGCCGCCGGCGGCATGGGGGCGGCCACGGCCCGCCTGTTCGCGGCCGAGGGCGCCAAGGCGGTGATCGTGGCCGACATCCTCGACCAGGAGGGCAAGGAAGTCGTGGCCGAGATCGCCAAGGCCGGCGGCCATGCTTCTTATGTCCATCTCGACGTCACCGACGAGGCCCAATGGAAGGCAGCCGTCGAGGGGACGGTGGCAGCGCACGGCCGGCTCGACGTTTTGGTCAACAATGCTGGCATTTCGGGCTCGGCCGAGACCGACCTCTACGACACCGCCGCCTGGAACAGGCTGATGGGCATCAATGCCACCGGCGTGTTCCTCGGCATGAAGTACGCCACCGCGGCCATGAAGCAGGCTGGCGGCGGCTCGATCGTCAACCTGTCGTCGATCTCCGGTATCGTCGGCCAGGGCTATATCCACGTCGGCTACAATGCGTCGAAGGGCGCGGTCCGGCTGATCACCAAGGCCGGCGCCGCCCAGCACGGCAAGCACGGCATCAGGGTCAATTCCGTGCATCCCGGCCTGATGCCGCCGATGCGCACCTCCGGCCGCACCGCCGATCCGGTGATGCGGGCCAAGACGCTGAAGGGCGTGCCGATGGGCCGCGCCGGCGAGGTCGACGAAGTGGCCCGCGCCATCCTGTTCCTGGCTTCCAACGAGTCCTCTTACGTCACCGGCGCCGAGCTGGTGGTCGACGGCGGCTGGACGGCTGTCTGACGTGGCAGACGAGAAGGCCATTGCGCCCTGGAAGGTGCTGGAGTCCAAGTACGCCTACAAAGACCGCTGGCTGGCGCTACGTTCAGACGCCGTGGAGCTGCCCAACGGCCGCGTCCTGTCGCCCTTTCATGTCATCGAGCAGCCCGATTGGGTCACCGCCATTGCGCTCACGCACGACGGCAACATCCTGCTGGTCGAGGAATATCGTCACGGCGCGCGGCAGGTCGTGATCGAGCTGCCGAGCGGCATCCACGACACGCCCGGCCAACCGATCGAGGCGATGCGGCGCGAGCTCCTAGAAGAGACCGGCTTTGCCAGCGAGGAGTGGCTGCCGCTCGGCAGCTTCTTCGCCAACGCGCCTCGACAACCGTGTGCACTGTTTCGTGGCGCTCGATGCCCGCAAGGTGGCCGAACCCAGGCTCGACGACGGCGAGGTGCTGGTCACCCACGAAGTGCCCTTCGCCGCCTTCCTCGAGGAGCTGCGCGACGGCCGCCGCACCTTCCACGGCTTCCAGGGCGGCGCGATGTGGCTGCTGCATGCTCATGCCCGCCGCAGCGGCGACGGGCGGCTGGCAGCACTCCTCGCGTGAGCGACGCTCAGCGTCGCCTGAGGTCGCGCAGACGTCCGGCGATGGCCAGCGCCATGAAGCCGCCGATCAGCGAGAAATGCTCGGTGGCGACGCGGAAGTGCATGGTCCGCTCTGGCTCGGCCATCGTCCAGAAGTGATGGGCGAGCACGACCGCCACCACCAGGAAGCCGCTCAGGATGCCGCAGCCCAGCCACAGCCAGCGGTCGAGCAGGATCAGCAGTGAGCCCACCAGCAGGGTCACGACCAGCAGGATGTTCATCAGCGCCGCCGGCTCCAGCCCATGCGCCTTCATCTCGGCGACGCTTTGCTTGAAGTCGACGAGATGGCCGATGCCGGCGCCCCAGAAGATGAAGGTCAGGACGAGGCGGGCCACGAACCAGCAGGCGCCGCTGTCCAGGATGCTGGCGATCATACGCGGCATGTCGTTTCTGCCCATCGGTCGAGACTCCCCTGGAAAACTAAAGGCCGGGACCATAGTCGCTTTGCGATCGGCTTGCCCAGACGCGAGCGACAGTCTGACCTCTTCCGTCCCGGCCGCTTTCGCGCGTAGTTTGCGCCATGGATCGCAAACGACCCGAGCAGGGCTGGCGCGCGGCGGCATTCGCCGCGGCGCTATTTGCGATCACCCTCAATTTCCTGCAGCCGCTCGCCCACGCCGCCCTGATGCGCGACGGCGGGCCGGAAACTGCCGCCAAGATGTGGGGCGTCTTCTGCCTGCCCGCGGCGGGCCAGGACGACGCCCAAGGCCAGGCGCCGACTGCCGGCAAGATGCACGAATGCTGCCTCGGCCTCGCACACGCGCCTGCTTTGGCCGAGCTCTCCACCGCGTTCGTACTAGTCGAACACATCGCCACCGGCGTCCGATTCGTCGCGGCTACCGATGCGCTCTCGCCCGTCGGCATCCGCGACGGGCCAAGCCAACCGCGAGCGCCTCCCTCCTTCGTCTGATCGTCGAACGAACAACGCGCGACTCATGCGCGTGCGTTATGGCGCCATGACCTTGGGCAGCGCCGAGAGCGCCATCTTCACCCTGCCCATCCCCGTCCCCATTGTCTTCGCCATGTCCCAAGGAAGGCCCCCATGATCATCCGTCGTCTCACCCTCGCCGTTGCCATCGCCCTTCTCGCCCTCCCGGCGTTTGCCCAGGACTACAAGGTCGGCGCCCTGGAAATCACGCGCCCCTGGACCCGCGCCACGCCGGCCACGGCGCAATCGGGCGGCGGCTTCCTCACCATCGTCAACAAGGGCACGACGGCGGATCGCCTGATCGCCGCGCGCAGCACGGCGTCCGACAAGGTCGAGGTCCACGAGATGCGCATGGACGGCAACGTGATGCGGATGCGCGAACTCGAGAAGGGGCTGGAAATTCCCGCCGACGCCACGGTGATGCTGAAGCCCGGCGGCTACCACATCATGTTCATGGGTCTCAAGGCGCCGTTCGCCAAGGACACCAAGGTGCCGGTCACGCTGGTGTTCGAGAAGGCCGGCAGCCTCGACATCGTGCTCGACGTCGAGGCCCTGGGGGCCTCGGCGCCGAAGCACTGAATCGGTCTACATCGCCTTCAGCAGTTCGATGGCGATGAGGGCCATGCCGATCACCGACACGAACCACGCCACCGTGCGCAGCCAGGCGATGCCGGCCACGTAGATGACGGCGTAGGCAACGCGGCCCCAGAAGAAGATCATGGCGCCCATCGCGGTCATGGCGTTGGCCTTGCCGGCCGTCACCGCGATCAGCACCAGCGCCGCGAACAGCACCAGGTTCTCGATCATGTTGAGATGGGCGCGCTTGGCGCGTCCGGCCCAGCCCGTGATCTCGGGTAGGCCTTCGCGGTTGCCGGCGAGTGTCGGCAATCCGACCGCCTGGTTGGCGCCCGTGGCCGCCACCAGCATCTGGACGAAGCAGAGGATCGTGGAGAGGAGGAGGTACTTGAGGTCGGGGGACATTTGGCGTTGCTCCCTTGTTGTTCTCTGACCGGTTATTTGGTCCCGAAGAGACGGTCGCCCGCATCGCCGAGCCCGGGAACAATATACCCGTGATCGTTGAGTTTTGCATCGATCGCTGCCGCGAATACCGGCACGTCGGGATGGACCTCGGCAAAGGCCCGGGCCCCGGTTTCCGAGCCCAGGATGCAGATGAACTTGATCCGCTTGGCCCCGGACTCCTTCAAACGATCCACAGCGGCGATCGCCGAATGGGCCGTCGCCAGCATGGGATCGCACACCAGCACGTCGCGGTCGGAGATGTCCTGCGGGATCTTGAAGTAGTACTCGACCGCCTGCAGCGTGCGCGGATCGCGGTAGAGCCCGACATGGCCCTGGCGTGCGAGCGGCATCAGGTCGAGCAAGCCCTCGGCGAGGCCGAGGCCGGCGCGCAGGATCGGCACGATCACCAGCTTCTTGCCGTCGAGCAGCGGCGCGTCCATCGCCGCGATCGGCGTCTCGATCTTCTGGTTCACCAGCGGCAGGTCCTTGGTGGCGTCGTAGCCGAGGAGCAACCCGATCTCGCGCAGGAGGCGGCGGAAGTTGGCGCTCGACGTCTGCTTGTCGCGCATCTTGGAGAGCTTGTGCTGCACCAGCGGATGCGACACGACATGGATCGAGTGCGGCAACGACATCTTCTTATCTCCCCAAATCCCGTGTCATCCCGAGCGAAGCGAGGGACCTTTGCTCGTGGCCTTAAAGGTCCCTCGCTGCGCTCGGGATGACAACTTGGCCTCAATGACAACCTGACTCAAAAAACCGTTCCGTCGCTCTCCACGGCAATCGGCGGGCCGCCGTCCTTGCGGCGTTCCGCGGCGAGCGTGCGGCCGGCGAACCAGGTGCCGGCCTCCAGCACCTTCACCAGCGGCAGGCTGGCGGCGTCCATCTTGAGATGCACGCGCACATGCTCGGCCACCTGGTCGAGCAGCGCCACGGTGAGCGCCCGCCATTCGACGATCGCCTCGTCGCCGGGCGCGAAGACCTTTTCCAGCAGCAGCTTCTGCTTGGGCTTCAGCGCGCCCGAATCGACCAGCAGGCCGCCGTTGCGATATTCCGGCAGGCCGGTCAGCGCATCGAGCTCGACCACTTTCAGCCCCGCGCCCTGCAGCGGCTCGACGATGGAATAGCTCATCCACTGCGAGAGCTTGTGGAACGGCACCAGCCCCACGGCCGGATGACGCCACACATCGCCCAGGGGTATGCCGTCCAGTTCGAGCCGCGACGGCCAGATCGCCGCGAGCTTGTCGAGCAGCACCGCCAGGATCGACTCGGCCTTCACCTCCGGCCCTGATGCCAGGAGGTCGAACAGCGCGCCCGGCCGCTCCAACCCGACGTTACCCAGCTTGCGCAGCAGCCCAGCGCGGCCTTCCAGCCCCAGCAGCGAATTGTGGCCGCGGACCTGGAAGCCCATGGCGATATCGTTCGGCGTCAGCCGCACCAGCCGCTCGGCGTCGACGCGCAGCGGATCGTTCTTGGAATCGCGGCTGAAGGCGCCATTGGCGAACATATTGAAGCTCGCGACTGCCAGCCCCTCGGAGCGCATGAAGGATTGCCCGCTCGCCGGCTCCTTGTACGACCACAGCCCGCCCGCACCGGCATCCAGCAGCACCGAGACGACGGCGAGATCGATGCGCCGCCGCGCAATCTCCGCCGCCGACAGGTCCTTCATCCGCTCGGCCAGCATCGCCCAGCGGTCCCGGCCACCGACCTCGAAATGCCGCCAGCGCGAATGGAACGGGATCTTCGCGGGATCGCGGAAGCGCTGGCGCGTCACCTTGAGCGTCGCCTGCACCGCGGCTTCCAAGCCGGCGGCATCCAGCGAGAACCACGCGGATTGCCCGTTCTCGACATGCCGCAAGACAAGCGCTGCCCGTTCGCGGATCGCGGCGGGTGTGCGGAGATAGGCGACGGAGTCGGTCACTCGTTCAACCCCCTCCCCTTGGGCTTCTTCAGTTCCACCATCCCGGGCTTGCCCTTGTTGTCGGTGAAATAGCCGGCCGCCTTCTTGGCATCCATCTCGACCTGGGCATCGGCGGGGATCAACTCGTCGGGGATCGCCACCTGCTCGATGATCTCGATGCCCTGCTCGCGCAGCGCATCGGATTTCAGGTTGCTCATGGACACGAAGCGGTCGATGCGCGCGATGCCCAGCCAATGGAAGAGATCGGGCATCAGCTCCTGGAAGCGCATGTCCTGCACGCCGGCCACGCATTCGGTGCGGTTGAAGTACTGCGCCGCCGAATCGCCGCCGACCTGGCGCTTGCGCGCGTTGTAGACCAGGAACTTGGTAACCTCGCCCAGCGCGCGGCCTTCCTTGCGATTGTAGATGACGACGCCCAGGCCATCCTGCTGCGCCATCTCCACGCAAACTTCGATGCCGTGCGCGAGATAGGGCCGGCAGGTGCAGATGTCGGAGCTGAAGACGTCGGAACCGTTGCATTCGTCGTGGAGACGGCAGGCGATCCTGGTTTCAGGTTTCCCGATCTTGGCCATGTCGCCGAAGAAATAGATGGTGGCGCCGCCGATCGGCGGCAGGAACAATTCGAGGTCGGGCCGCGTCACCAGCTCGGTGTACATGCCGCCGGTCTGCTCGAAGAGCGTGCGGCGCAGGTCGACCTCGGGCACGCCGAAGCGCTCGGCGATGCCGGGCAGCCACCACACCGGCTCGACCGCGGCCTTGGTGACGCGCACCTCGCCGTTGGCCTTGAGGATGTCGCCGTCGGGCTTCAGGCGCCCGGCGTCGATGGCATCCTTGATCTCCGGCATGGTGATGTGCGCCTTAGTGACGGCGATGGTGGGACGGATGTCCCAGCCGGCCTTCAATTTGTCGGCGAACACCGACGCCACCAGATGGCCCCAGGGATCGAGCGACACGATCTTCCTGGGATCGAACCAAGCCTCGAACGGACCGATCAGCTCGGCCGGCGAGGTATCGGTGAAGTCCGGCCGGTGATCGGCTTTCAGCTCGTGCGCGGCGATGGCGAGTGCACGGTAGATGCCGTAGCTGCCGGAATGGACGCCGATGGCGTTGCGTTTGGTGGGATCGGCCACCGTGCCCACGACCGGCCCGCGAACGGCGGGATCGCGCGCACCCCACACCACCGGCGGCGCCTGCACGCCGCCTTGGGAGGGATGAGTATTCAGTCTGATGTGCGCCATGGGCTTTCCGGGTCTCGAAGAGCGGGAAAGCGGCGCAATGTAGGCCTTGGCAATGACGAAGGGAAGACACGGAGCGCAGAGAGAAATCGGGGCTTTCACATATCGTGCAGGAGCAACGTTGCCGGCGCTCTTGCTGGTGCAGGCGAAAATGGCTTGGGCGGCAAGCATACAGCGAACAACAATCCGGTAGTGCTGTTCCAGCGATGGAAGTGATTGAGCGAGTGGCCAGAATGTCTCCGCCACCGGCTGGTCGCCGCAGAAATCGAATCCGGCCACATCCACATAGTTTGGAAAATTTTCGGCCACTATTGAAGATCACGTTGATCGAGTGGTTTGAACATATTTGCCTCTGCCAGGCGTCGCGTGCGTGCTTCCAATCCCGACAGACCACGGCCTCTATTGATCCAATTCCATCCGGAACAGGCTCCCCCTGGGGCGTGTTCATCTGGAGCTAAGGACGATTAACAAGGAGGACTGAACTCATGTCATTCAAGGCAATGCGCTACGCTGCATTGGCAGCTACGTTCCTGGCGGGCAGCGCCGTGATGGCTCATGCGCAAACCAGCTCGACAATCGGCACGGGCGGGTCGAGCGCCGGGTCCGGGTCGGTCGGCACGGTGCTGGGCACCGGCGGATCTTCGGCCGGCGGCTTCGGCGGCGGGTCAGCGTCGACCCTCGGTGTCGGCGGCGCGACCGCAGGCGGCGGCCAGACAGGTGTCGCGATCGGCACAGGCGGCTCGGCTGCCGGTGGCGTGGGCGCCGGATCTGCCTCCACGTTGGGTGTCGGCGCTGCAAGCGCCGGCCGGGGTGGGACGAGCGCGGTGCTCGGCACCGGCGGGTCCGCAGCGGGCGGCGGCAAGAATGGCGGCGGTTCGGCCTCGACCCTGGGCGTCGGCGGCGCGTCCGCTGGCCGCGGTGGCGCCAGTGCCGTCGTCGGAACCGGTGGTTCGTCGGCCGGATACGGCAAAGGCCAGGGCCCCGGCTCTGCCTCTACCTTAGGCCTCGGTGCGGCCTCGGCCGGTCGCGGGAAGAGCAACGCGGCTCTCGCAACTGGTGGCTCGGTCGCCGGCAACGGCAAGGGTGGCGGCTCCGCCTCCACGCTGGGCCTCGGTGCCGCGTCGGCGGGCCGTGGCAAGAGCAACGCTGCAACGGCGGTCGGCGGCTCGTCGGCCGGTGGCGGCAAGAGCTTCGGCGGCGGCGGTGGCCGCGGCGGCAGAAACAAGTAACGGACCGTGAGACCGGCCGCGCAAATCCTTGCGCGGCCGTTCCTCGCCATCGGGAGGCATTGATGAGAATTCTTCTGACTTCAATCGTGCTGGCCGGAATGAGCGCAATCCCCGCGCTCGCACAAATTAGCTCGAGCAGTTCGACGAGCGTCGGCGGCGGCTCGACGAGTTCAGTAAGCGTCGGCAGTTCGACGGGATCGAGCGCCAGCAGCTCGACGAGCAGCAGCGCTTCCAGCGGAAGCCGTCGCTCCGAGTGCACGGTGGTGACGTCGCGCAACGGGCACGCCACGGCCACGGCCGGCGGCCTTTCGACCTCGGTCACTGCCGGCAATGGAAGAGTGAGTGGCACGACCACCGGGCCGCACGGCGTTACGGCGTTTTCCGGCACGAATTGCACTGTTCACGGTCGATAGGAGACACCTCGTGAGAAATTTATCGATGGCTCTGATTGCCGGCGCGTTTGCTTTCGCAAGTTCGGGGGCCTGGGCCCAGCAGGGGCCGAGTGCCCGCACCGTCGGCTCGAAAGCCACGACGGATGGCAGCTCGACGATCGGAACGGCGGGCAGCGCCGCTGCCGGCGGCACGTCGGCTTCCACCATCGGGTTGGGCGCCAACTCGACCGGCAAGGCCGGCACTTCTTCGACGGTCGGCGGCGCTGGGAGCGCCGCGGCGGTCACGGGCAAGGCTACGTCAAACACCAAGATCCGGGAGAATCCCCAGATGCTGCGGTCGCAATCCACGGCGAAGGCGCAGGACGGCGGCACCTGGAGCAAGTCTGCGACCAACACCAAGGTGCAACACGACGGCGATCTGACCTCCCGCACCAGATCGATGTCGCACATGCAAGGCTCGAAGCCGGCCATGTCGAAGACTCGCATGCGCTGACGCTCGTCGTCGCGCGCCAGCTCTTCGCAGGCGAGCGGCGGCGTCGGCCGGCCGGAGAACGTCAACCGCAGCTACTACGTGCAGCCCACCGTGTTCGCCAACGTGCGCAACGACATGACCATCGCCCGCGGGGAGATTTTCGGACCGGGGATCGTGATCTGCCGTACAAGGACGAGGCCGAGGTGATCCAGCAGGCCAACGACACGGTCTACGGGCTTGCCGCCTACAAGCAGTCGGGCAACGGCGGCGAGTACGGTAAGTGGGGCATGGAAGAGTTCCTCGAGACCAACGCAGTCATCGGCTACAAGGCCGCCTGACCGTCGCAGCATCTGGTCTTGCGCCACGCCCCGCCGCATAATGACGCGATGGGACGTGGCACTGCCAAACAGGCCGCAAAGGCCGCCGACAAGACATCGCTGCACCTGCGGATCGATTTCGGCGATGGACGTTCGATCGGCCCCGGCAAGATCCGCCTGCTCGAACTGATCAACGAGACCGGCTCGATCTCCGCCGCCGGCCGGGCGCTCGAGATGTCGTACCGCCAGGCCTGGCTGCTGGTCGACGAGCTCAACCGCATGTTCAAGGACCCTGTCGTCAGCGCCCAGACCGGCGGCGGTGGCGGCGGCGGCACGGTGGTGACGGAAGCCGGCAATACCGTGGTCCGGCTCTATCGCGACATGGAGCAGCGGGCTTATGGCGCCTCGACCTCGGACGTCCGGGCGCTGTCGCGACTGATCGTCAGATAGCGGTCGCTCTACTTCAATACGGTAAAGCCCTGCTTCTCGAAGAACGGCCGCGCCGCGGGCGACTTCAGGAAGGCCACGAAGGCCGCTGCATCGGGGTTGGTGGACGTCGCGAGCTGCGCCGCCGGATAGATGATCGGCGGATGGCTGCCGGCAGGAAACGCACCCACGATGCGGACGTTGGGATCGGCCGCCGCATCGGTGCGGTAGACGATGCCGAGCGGCGCCTCGCCGCGCGACACCAGCGTGAGCGCCATGCGCACGTTCTCGGCCTGGGCGACGCGGTCGGCGACCGAGGCCCAGACGCCCAGCTGCTCCAGCGCGGCCTTGCCGTACTTGCCGGCCGGGACGGCGTCGATGTTGGCCATCGCCAGGCGTCCGTCGCCCAGCGCGGCGCGCAGCGGGAAATCCTTGGCGATCTTGAGGTCGGTCTTCTGCTCCTTGCCCGCGATCAGAACGATCTCGTTGCCGAGAAAATCGGAACGGCTCGCCGACTTGATCAGTTTGCGCTCGGCGACGTAGTCCATCCACGGGATGTCGGCGGAGATGAACAGGTCGGCCGGAATCCCGGCTTCGACCTGCTTGGCCAGGGCCGGGCTCGCGGCATAGGAGATCTTGGCGGCCTTGCCGGTCTCCTTGCTCCAGGCAGCCGATGCCTCGTCGAGCGCGTTCTTGAGGCTGGCCGCCGCGAGCACCACGACGTCCTTGGACTGCGCCCCGGCCGGCGCGAGCGGCGCCAGCAGGAGGGCTGCCGTTACGGCGAACAAGGCACGGCGGCAAACCTGCATGATGATCTTCTTCTGACCCTTCGATATATCCAAATGAATATATCGAATCGTGCAGGATAGCCAGCCCCTTACCCGCTCAATTGGCCGATGCCGCGCACTTCTTCTTGAGCGCCTCGAATAGAACCTCCGTCACCTCGCCGGTGTCGGCGTCGCCGGCCGCGAGCTGGAACTCGCGGATCGCGGTGCGCGTCTGCGGTCCCACCGTGCCGTTGGTCGTGCCGCGGTAGTAGCCGAGGTGGCGCAGCAGAACCTGAACGGCCTGGGCCTGGTCCGTCCTGTCGGTGGGCCAGCGGTTGAAGTCGACCTTGCATTCGGTCTTGGGTGGCTCGGGCTTCTTCTCGGCCACGTCTTGCGGCGGCGGCGCAGGCTCTTGCCTGGCAGGCACTGCCACCGGCTCGGGCTCCGACGGACGCGGCGGCAGTTTCAGCGCCCGGGCGGTCCGCGCGGTCTCGCTCGCAGGAGCCGCCGGAATAGGCAGGCCGGGAACTCCGCTGCCCATCGTCCAGACGGCGAAGCCGGCCACGAAGAGCAACGCCAGGACCATCCCGTAAGCCACATACGGCATCACCGACCTCGTGCCTTCGGTCTTACCGGAAGCCGTCGCCATGACGCTGCGTTCCCTTTCGTCTGGAGAATTCCTGCTCTAGGACGCTCCTAGGGACGCTAACGGGCGCCGTCGCAGCCTTCAACGGCCAGGATCAGAGCCCGGACTGGCCGACAGCACGCCCAGCCGGCGGACGTCCGCCATCTCCTCCAACCGATCCACGGCCTCGACCAGCCGCTCCGCTGTCCCGGGTGCCAGCGGCTCGGCGCTGAAGGCGAGGCAGCGATCGAACTTTTCCAGATGCTGCTGCTGCGTGAGTGGGCGTGCCGGATGGGCGAGCATGGTCTCGCCGCGCCAGGTGAGCGCACGGCCATCCTTGAGATGCACCACCACGGTCTGCGGCGCCAGCGCATTGGGATCGGGGTTGCCGTCGTCACGCGTCTCGACGCGTGCCGCCAGCACGTAGGTCTCCGGATCGGCCAGCGCTTCGCCGCGGAAGTGCGCCAAGTCGAGCGCGCCATGCTGCAGGGTCTTGGCGATGGCGTAGGCCATGCAGAGGCGGGCATAGCTGGCGCCGGCATCGGGCCGGGGCGGCCGGCCGACCAGGCGCACGATCAGGGGCGGGGCGATGACTTCGACGCGGGCGACATCGGCGACGCCAAAGCCATGTTCTGCGCGCAGCACCCGCACGCCCTCGATGCCGCCATGGGTGGCGCGTCCGGCGGGAAACGGCTTGTGGCTGAACTCGGCCATGCGCCACTGCCGGCCGAGGCTCGCGAGCACCGGCTCGAGTTCATACGTGCCCTCGAACAGCGGCAGGTATCCGTAGGTGCCCTCGAACACCTGATGCGCGGCGCTGAAGCCCAGCGTCGCCATCTCGCAGGATTGCAGCGCGGCACGGGTGTTGAAGGCGATCTGCACCGGCAGGATCGGGCTGCCCTCGGTGTGCGCCTGCATGGTGCCGCTGGCCTGGGCGAGTTGCCAGGCGAAGGCCACTTCCAGCGCCGGCCGGTCGAGACCGAGCAGACGGCCTGCCGCCGCCACCGCGCCGAAGCCGCCGGCGGTGCCGGGGCGGAAGAAGCGAAAGCCCGAGCGCGAGGCGAGGCCGAGGCCGGCGGCGACGTCGACGCCGACCGCGAGGGCCGCGATCAGTTCAGCACCGCTCGCGCCGCCCTTGAGCTCGGCCGCCGCAAGTGCTGCCGGCAGGACGGCGGCCATGGCATGCACCACCGCGCCCTCGTGCAGGCAGTCGTATTCCTGGTTGTGCATCTGCCAGGCGTTGAGGAAGGCGGCGGCGGGTGCGGAGAGCCGCACCGAGCGCCCCCACACGGGAACCGCAACCTCGCCGGGCGCGCCGCCCCAGCCGGACGCCACCTTGAGCAGCCCCTCGGCGCCCTCGACCGAGGAACCGGCGATGCCGACGCCCAGACTGTCGAGCACGAAGACCTTGGCGCGCCGGAGGGCGGCGTCGGAAAGGTCGGCGAAGCGGGTATCGATGGCGTGGGCGGCGAAGCGGGAAGCGGCGGTCATCGGCGGGTTCCCCTCCGGGTAAAATAAATCTTCTACCCGACGGAACTTTCGGGCCTTTGGCCGCGTATGTCCTATGCCGGGGAGTAGAACGAAGAAGAATAAAGAGTGGCAATCGCTTTGATTTTGATCGTTGAAGACGAGATGATCGTCCGGCTGGTAGCGGAAATGACCTTGCAGGGGCAAGGGTACAAGACACTCTCGGCCGGCGACGTCGATGAGGCGCTTTTGCTCCTGCGCTCCCCCCAGCATATCGACGCCCTGTTTACCGACATTTACCTCAAGACGGCACCGCTGGGTGGCTGTACCCTCGCGAAACAGGCCATGGAATTGCGGCCCGATCTGCGCGTACTCTACACCACCGGCAATGCTGCGACGGCTCACATGAAATCGCTGTTCGTGGAAAGCGCCCACTTCCTGCCCAAGCCCTATTCGGACGAGCAGCTGCGCGATTCCATGCAAGGCCTGTTGGCCGCTTGATCCTTTTCGCCTTGCACCCTGGGGGGAATGACTGCGATGCCGGATGATATTTCAACCGAAAAGCCCACGCCCGAGATCGCCGCCAGCGAGATCGTCGAGACCATCCCGAGTGCGCTGATCATCCTCGACCGGTATCTCAACATCACCTCGGCAAACCGCGCCTTCTACCAGACCTTCCGCACCAGCCCCGGCGACACCGAGGGCAGCCAGATCTACGAGCTGGGCAACCGGCAGTGGGACATTCCGGCGCTGCGCACGCTCCTCGAAAGCGTGATCCCCCATCGCGCCTCGGTCGAAGGTTTCGAGGTCGAACACGATTTCCCGACGATCGGCCGGCGCACCATGTTGGTCAACGCGCGCAAGATCTTCAGTCCCGGCGCCCATGACGGTTCGATCCTGCTCGCCATCGAGGATGTGAGCGAGGAACGCGCCGCCCGGGCCGAGAGCAAGAATCTCTGGCGGCTGACGCAAAGCATCGTCGATACGATCCGCGACCCGCTGGTCGTGCTCGAGGACGACATGACGATCGTGACCGCCAGCAAGGCGTTCTTGACCATGTTCGGCATCACCGCGGCGGCAACGCGCGGCCGGCGGCTGGCCGACCTCGGCCAGCACCAGTGGGACGTGCCGGCGCTGCGCCATCTGATGGAGAAGGTGCTGCCGGAGAACAAGCCGATCGAGAGTTTCGAGATCGAGGACGATTTCCCCGGCCTCGGCCGGCGCGTCTTCAACCTCAATGCGCGGAAGATCTCCCAGCCCGGCAACCATGCCAGTCGCATGCTGCTGGTGTTCGAGGACATCACCGACCGCAAGCAGCGCGAGCGCGATGCGCTCAGCCTCGCCAACGAGATCTCTCACCGGATCAAGAACAACCTGCAGATCGTGGTCGGCCTGATCGCCTACGAGGTCAATTTCACGGCCGCACCCTGCGTGCCGGGCTACCGCGCCATGCAGGCGCGCATCGGCGCCATCGCGCAGCTCTACGACCTGATCTCGCACTCGAGCCACGGCCGCGCCATCGACGTGGGTGACTATCTGCGGGAGATCGCCAGGACCATGAGGGCAAGCCTGCTGGGAGACACCTCGGGCATCGTCATCGAAATAGCGGCCGAGGCGCTCGACATCGACCCCGAGCGCGCCGTGCCCTTCGGCCTCCTGGTGAACGAGCTCGCGACCAACGCCATCAAGCATGCCTTTCCCGGGGGCAGCGGCAAGATCGTGCTGAGCGTCGAGCGGGCGGGCGACCAGATCGAGCTCAGCGTCGCCGACGACGGCATCGGCATGACGAAGAGCGATATGGCAAAGAGCCAGGAGAATCGCGGTTCCGACTACGTGGCGATCTTCGTGCGGCAGCTGGGCGGCACGATCGTCCCGACGCCGGTGACGGAAGCCGGGACGGTGGTCCGGATCCGACTGCCCTTCCTGCTCGTGCCGCCGGATCGCGCAGCACCACTCGCGGCATAGCGGACAGCTTGCGGGCAAAAAAACGGGGCGCCTGAGCGCCCCGTTTGCCTGTCGATCCCGAGGATCAGCGCCTAAGAGTCCTCTTTTGAACGGTAGGCGTTCCTTTGTGGGACTAGTGTTCGCCCAGACTATGGAGGGGATTCCATGGATCGACCGTCGAAGGCGTGCCTTAGCCAACATGAACTCACCGCGTTGCATCAACTGAGTTTCGATCCGAGACAGCCGGTGTCGGGTAGCCATCGA
>CAMARK010000019.1 GCA_945860205.1 Reyranella massiliensis 521
CGCAGATGCCGAGGAACGGCTTTGCCCGCTCGATGACTTCGCGCTGCAGCGCTTCGACCATGCCGGGCACGGCGTAGAGGCCGGCGCGGCAGTCGGCGAAGGCGCCGACGCCGGGCAGCACGATGCGGCCGGCATCGGCCACGTCGCGCGGGTTCGACGTCACCAGCACGCGCTCATGCGTGCCCGCCTCGCGGGCGGCGCGTTCGAAGGCTTTGGCGGCGGAGCGGCGATTGCCCGAGCCGTAATCGACGATGGCGACGGTCATGCGTCGTCGCCTACAGCACGCCCTTGGTGCTGGGCACCGCTGTCGTCTGCCGCGGGTCGATCTCGACCGCGACGCGGAGCGCCCGCGCCAGCCCCTTGAAGCAGCTCTCGACGATATGGTGGTTGTTGTCGCCGTAGTGGTTCCACACGTGCAGCGTCAATCCACCGAGCTGGGCGAAGGCCTGGAACCATTCCTTGAACAGCTCGGTGTCCATGGTGCCGAGCTTGGGCTTGGAGAAGTTCACCTTCCAGATCAGGTACGGCCGGTTGGACGCATCGAGCGCCACCTCGGTCAGCGTCTCGTCCATCGGGATCACGGCGCTGCCGTATCGGCGGATGCCGGCGCGGTCGCCCAGCGCCTTGGCCAGGCACTCGCCCAGCACGATGCCCGAATCCTCGGTCGTGTGGTGAAAGTCGATGTGGAGGTCGCCCTCGGCGCGCAGCGTGATGTCGATCAGGCTGTGGCGCGAGAGCTGCTCCAGCATATGGTCGAGAAAGCCGATGCCGGTCTTGATGTCATAGACGCCGGTGCCGTCCAGGTTGATGGCGGCGGAGATCCGGGTCTCCTTGGTGGCGCGGCTGACGGACGCACGCCGTCCGCCGCTGCCGGGTGTTTTTAGGGTTTCGAGGGTCGAGGCCATGGCAAGGTCATACAGGAACGCTGGCCCTGCGGTCGAGCGGCACTTGGCGGAGGGGGTCACTGCTTCGGTGCCACCTTGGGTTCTGTGGAAGCCTTCTGCGCCCCCCAGAAGCCGAACAGCGTACCGGCGACGCGGCGGATCTGGATCTCCTCCGAGCCCTCGGTGATGCGGTAGCGGCGGTGGTGGCGGTAGATGTGCTCGAACGGCGTGTGGCGCGAATAGCCGATGCCGCCATGCACCTGCATGGCGCGGTCGGCGGCGTCGCACACCAGCCGGTTGGCGCGGTAGTTCGACATCGCCACCCACTCGGAAACGCTCATGTGATGCTCGCGGTCGAGATGCCACGCCGTCTTGCGCACCAGGCCGCGCGTCATCTCGGCCTCGGTGTGCAGCTCGGCGAGCGGAAACTGGATCGCCTGGTTGGTCGCCAGCGCCTTGCCGAACACCTTGCGGTTCTTGGCATAGGCCACCGACATGTCGATGCAGTATTGCGCCGCCCCAAGGCTCGACGCGGCCTGGCGGATGCGGTTCTCGTGCACGAAGGTCTGCGCCACGTCGAGGCCGCGGCCTTCCTCGCCCAGCATGGTCGAGCCCGGCACCGTCACGCCGGTGAGCGACACCTCGGCATGGTCCGACGGCATGTTGAAGGTCCACCACATGTATTCGATCTTGAAGCCCGGCGTCTTCACCGGCACCAGGAACGCCGAGATGCCGCGCGGCTCGCCGACCTTGCCCGAGGTCCGGGCAAACACCAGATCGACCGTGGCGGTGTGCATGCCGGTGTTGAACCGCTTCATGCCGTTGATCACCCAGTCCGCGCCCTTCTTGACCGCGACCGTCTCCATGAAGGTGGCGTCCGAGCCGTGCAGCGGCTCGGTGAGGCCGAAGCCGATGCGCTCGGTGCCGCGGAACATGCCTTCGATGTAGCGGTCTTTCTGTTCCTGCGTGCCGAAGCGATGGAGCAGCAGGGCCACCGGGAAGTTGCCGACGATCGAGCTCTCGTTCTGCAGATCGTTGTGCAGCCCCAGCCCCTTGTGCGCGAGATGTTCGCGGATCAGCGCCATGGCGAGGTTCGACCCGTCCTTGCCGCCCAGCGCCTTGGGCAGCCCAAAGCGCAGGTGGCCGGCCTTGTCGGCGCGGCGCTTCATCTCGGCTAAAAGCTCTTCCCATTCGTGGCGCGGCTGGCCGTCATTGTCCCAGTCGGTGCGCGCATGCTCGCGGCGATGGTCGAAGAAGCGGATATTGTCGTCCTGCTGCTCCAGCGGCCGGATCTCGCGCTCGATGAAGGCGTCAAGCTCGGCGATATAGGCCGCGATGTCGGCGGGAATGGTAAAGTCCATGGCGCGCTTCCTTCGGTAAACGATCGTTCACCGCACCATAAGACCCCCTCCGGCCCTAGGCCACCTCCGCCGATCTTCGAGGGGGGATCAGAATCTGCGTCGGGGCTCGGCGCGGTTTCTCATGCCGACAGCGGCGGAGTGCTCTGCCCGGCTGGCGGCGGCATCGGCTTCGCGCCGCTGTTCCGCCTCGGGCGCATAATAGCGGCCGCCATCGGCGGGCGACTCGGGCCGTCCGCCGGAGAGGCCGGCCCGCCGGCGCTGCAGCCTGGCGACGCCCTCCCAGGCGAGGAGCGTCCCGAGCAGGCCGAGGAACGTCCAGACTACGATCGCCATCGCTCGGGTCCCTTTCTGCCAAGGTCGCATATACCTGACCCCGATCGGGCCCTAGGGTCAAAGGCATGGCGTTGCTTTGGTCCTTGGGTTCCTCTCAGCACCTCGTCACGGTGACCGCAGAGGGCGACGTCACGCGGGCCGATATCGAGACCTACCTCTCCGAGATCGAACGCTCCAACGCAATCGACTGGCGAAAACTGGTGGATCTCCGCGGGGCCCGGATGGTCCTGACCGAAGACGATGTCCTGGCGATCGGCTTGATCTTCCGGCAGGCCGATGCGTCCGGCGACGTCGGCGCGCTGGCTGTGGTGTTGCCGACATCCGAGCCCGAACGGGCGATGCGACTGCTCGGCTTCCTCGCGGCGGCAAAACGGCCGATGCGGCTATTCAAGACGATCGCCCCGGCGCGGCGATGGGTCAAGACGACCCCCTCACCCCGCCTCTCTCCCAAGGGGAGAGGAGCATGAGGTGATGCTGCTTTTACGTGTCCTCTACGCCACCGCCGGCAGATCCACCCTGAACTTGCTCCCGCCGCCCTCCGCCGCCAGGCATACCGCATCGCCGCCGTGACGGCGGGCGATGTCGAGCACGAGAGCGAGGCCGAGGCCGCTGCCGCGGCCGGTCTCGGTGCCGCCGGCGAGGCGATAGAAGGGTTCGAAGATGCGCTGGCGCTCGGCCTCGGGGACGCCGGGACCGTGGTCGGAGACATTCATGACCGCGCGGCCACCTTCGTGAGTCACCGAGACGGAAATCGGACCCGCGCCGCCGTAGCGCCGCGCATTCTCGACCAGGTTGCGCACCAGCCGGCGCAGCAGGGTGCGGTCACCCGACACGGTGACGGGCTGGCCGGTGACCTCGAGGTCGTAGTGCGAGGCCTCCTCGGCCGCCAGCGCCAGGAGATCGACCGGCTCGCGCTGCTCCAAGGTCGGCACGGCTTCGAGGCGGCTCGCCAGCAGGATCTGCTCGATGAGCTGGTCGAGCTCGGCCACGTCCTGCTTGAGCGAGTCCCGCGTCTTCGGGTCGGCGTTTTGGCCGAGGAGGGCGGCGGCCACGGTGATGCGCGCGAGCGGCGTGCGCAGCTCGTGGCTGGCGTTGGCCAGCAGCAGCCGGTGTGCCGTCACCAGCTCTTCGATGCGCTGGGCGGAGCGGTTGAAGCTTTCGGCAAGTGCGGCCACCTCGTCGCGGCCCTCGACTTTTACGCGCGCGGCGAGGTCGCCGCCGGCCAGGCGGTCGACGCCAGCGCGCAGCCGTTCCAGCCGCCGGCCAAGGCCGCGCACGACGGGGAAGGCCGCGACCGCGACGGCGATGGCCACCATGCCCAGCGCCGCCGCGATCCAGAAGATCGGGTTGGGCCGCTCGCGCACCTGGCGCGCGACCAGCCAGCGGCCGTCGGGAAGTTGTAGCGTGAAGTTGGGTCCGCCGGGGCCGCGCCGCCAACCTGTCCGGGCGCGCTCCAAGTTGAAGCGCGGCGGCGCCTTGCCCGCCATGGCGATCATGTCGCCGTCGGATTCGTAGAGGGCGATGTCGAAGCGCAGCTTGCGCTGCAGCGCCTCGATCGCGCGCTGCTGGTCGGGCCGGGGCGCGCTCTGCTCGGGCAGCAGCGCGCCGGTGAGTTCGGCCGCGACGTCGAGATACTGCGGCGTGCGGTTGTCGTCGTCGGCCACCCGCCACAGCAGCACGGCCGCGCCGACGAACACCGCCAGCACGACCAGGATGGTGACGTAGAATTGTAGGTAGAGGCGGTTCATGGTTAGCGCACCCCCTCACCTAGCCTCTCCCCCAAGGGGGAGAGGAACATGAGGGGTCGTTTCTTCGGACTCCTCTCCCCCGATTCGGTGCCTTCACAGGCACCTGAGGGGAGAGGTAGGGTGAGGGGGAGCCGAAGGACGCTCATCGATCCTGGTCCTTCGCGAACACATACCCCGTGCCGCGCAGCGTCAAAATCCGGCGCGGCTTCTTGGGGTCGTCTTCGATGGCGGCACGGATGCGGCTGATGTGGACGTCGACCGAGCGGTCGAAGGCTTCGAGTTTCTCGCCTTTCAGCACATCCATCAGCGCGTCGCGCGACAGCACGCGGCCGGCGCGCTCGGCCAGGGCCAGCAGGATCGCGAACTGGTAGGACGTGATGGTGCGCTCCTCGCCGTCGACCCGCACGACACGCGCGCCCTTGTCAATTTCGAGGCGGCCGAAGCGCAGGATCTCGGACGGCGCCGTGCCGCTGCCGCCCTTGCGGCGCAGGATGGCGCGCAGCCGGGCCTGCAGCTCGCGCGGCTCGAAGGGTTTGGCAAGATAGTCGTCGGCGCCGAGTTCGAGGCCGACGACTCTGTCCATCGGCTCGCCGCGGGCGGTCAGCATCAGGATGGGCACGTCGCTGGTGGCGCGCAAGCGGCGGCAGAGGTCGAGGCCGTCGGCGTCGGGCAGCATGAGGTCGAGGATGACGGCGTCAAAGGTCTCGCGCTTCAACATCGCCTCGCCGTCGCGGCCGGTGCCGGCCACGGTCACACGAAAGCCCGCCCCGCCGAGATAGTCCTGGACCATCCCGGCGAGGCGGTTGTCGTCGTCGATCATCAGGATGCGTTCGGCCATTGCTTCAGTATCGTGCCGGTGCCGTCCTGATGTCATCTGCCGTTAGCCCTTGCGCGAGCCCGACTTGCGCTCGTTCCAGACCTTGAAGAAGGCCTGCCGCTGTTCGGCGTTCAGCACGTTGCCGGCGTCGATCAGGGCCTTGGTGAAGCGCTTCGAGCTGTCGTCCATCATCTTGACCTGCTCGGCGCGGATCTGCTCGATCTTGGCCGGGTCGATGGTGGGAGCGCTCATCGCGGCCTCGAGGGACTTGCGGACTTCGACCCGCTGGGCGCGCGTGCCCTTGAGGTCGGTGAAGGCGGCCTGGAGGATCGCCGTCACCTTGGTCTTCTGCTCCGCCGTGGCCGTCGTGCCGCTGAGCGCCTTGTCCACGCGCTTCTCGATGCGCTGCTGGAACTTGGCCGGATCGACGGCGGCGCCGTCGGTCCTCGCGAAGGCAACGCCGCCCGCGCCGAGCGCGAGACTGCCGGCCAGGAGGGTCGCGATCACCGTCTTCATGCTGAGGCTCGTCATGTCTCTCTCCATCTGTTTCGGGTTTCTGTCCCCGTTGCAGCGATATGGAGGTCTGCGGTTTCGCCGTCGTCTCGGCGCCGTAAAGTTGTGTAAAGTCTAAAAGCCATGACGATTGTGATGACCGAACGGCTGACCTTGCGGCCGTTGCTGCCCGACGATGCCGACGCCTATCTCGCGATCCGCCATCATCCCGAGGTGGCGAAATGGGTGCCGTTGCCCTTCGAGGGCGTGATCGGGCGGTTTGCCGCCTCGTGGGAGGAGCGCCGCTACGCGCCGTGGGGCGTCTTCCTGGGTGGCAGGCTGATCGGCCATGGTGGTCTGAACTACGTGCCTGAATTTGGCGAAACCGAGGTGCTGTGGGCGCTCCATCCCGACGCCTGGGGCCGAGGCTACGCGACCGAGGTGGCGCGGGCATCGCTCGACTACGGCTTCGGGACCTTGGGGTTGGGGCTGATCTTCGCCATCACGCTCCCGGACAATCTGGCGTCGCAAGCGGTGATGAAACGCATCGGCCTCACCTACCGCAAACGCGTGGCCTACCGGGGTTTCAACGACATCGTCTGGTTCGACGTGGGCCGGGGGGACTATGCCGCGAGTATGCCCATCGCAGAGCGGTGAACGGCCGGATCGCCCGCCGCCAACACCGAACCGTCGGAATTCATGTCCAACTCACCACCCCGCCAGTCGGTGATCAGTCCGCCCGCACCCTTGATGACCGGCACCAGGGCCGAGAAGTCGTAGAGTTTCAGGCTCGCCTCGACCACCAGGTCGACATGGCCCGACGCCAGCAGGCCGTAGGCGTAGCAGTCTCCGCCCCAGCGGAAGAGCTTCACTTTCTTCGTGAGCTTCTCGTGCGGCGCCTCGTAGGCGCCGGGAAACATGATCGGCGCGGTCGAGTACATGTAGGCCCGGTCGAGCGACGGGCAGGCGCGGACGGAGATCGGCTGGCCGTTGAAGGTCGAGCGCTCGCCGTCGACGCCCAGCCAGCGCTCCTTCAGGATCGGCTGGTCGATGATGCCGAGGACCGGTTTGCCGCGGTGAAGGAGGGCCACCAGCGTGCCGAAGATCGGCAGGCCGGTGATGAAGGCCTTGGTACCGTCGATCGGATCGAGCACCCAGACATATTCGGCATCGGTCCTGACGGCGCCATGCTCCTCGCCGAACACGCCGTGCTCCGGCACGTGGCGCGTCAGCAGATCGCGCATCGCGGTCTCGGCTTCGCGGTCGGCGATGGTGACCGGGCTGTTGTCGGTCTTGTCGTCGATCGCGACTTGGGTGCGGAAGTAGCGGGCCGCGATTGGCCGCGCGGCATCGGCCAGCGCGTTGGCCAGTTCGACGAAGCGGGGCTCGACCACCTAGGCCAACGACCTAGGGGAGTGGCTTGGGTGTTTCGGCCATGGTGCGCAGGTAGGCGATCACGTCGGCGCGCTCCTGCTCCTTGGCAAGGCCGACGAAGGCCATCTTCGTGCCGCGGACATACGCCGTCGGCTTGAAGACCAAGTGGTCGATGTCTTCGTAGCTCCAGTCGCCGCCCTTGGCCGACATGGCCGAGGAGTAACCGAAGCCGGCGTGGCTTGCCTTCTTGCGGCCGACGATGTCCCACAGGTTGGGGCCGACCTTGTTGGCGCCGCCCTTGTCGGTGGTGTGGCAGGTGAAGCACTGCTTCATGAAGAGTGCCTTGCCCGCCTCGACATTGGCGCCGGCGAGCTTGGGTCCGATCGGCGGCAGCTCCACCGGCGCGGCGGATGCCGTCTGGGTCGTCGGCGCTTCATCGACGACCGCGAGTGCGGGCTTGTCGAGCTTTTGCGGATGAACCACGGCGTTGGAAACCTTGCCAACCACCATCGCGAAGAGGGCCGAGGCCAGAACGCAGCCCGCAACCGTGTTGAAATTGGCCATCAGTCGGATCCCAAAGCGGCAGTATTTTCGGACGTTGCTGTAGCACGCCCCGACAGTCGCCAGTAGTATCCGATCGCCGCCTCTGGCTCGCGCGGCGGAACGTCGCAAGTCTCGGATTTTGCGGGGTTTTTCGCCTGTCGGCGGGCGTCAGGTCCGGAGATGGGGGTCGGGAGATGGGGAGAGATCGGGACATGGCGAAGGCGCGAGGCGGCAAGGGGGTCGGCAAGGCTAAGGGCAGCAACATCATCGCCTTCCAGGGCGAGCCGGGGGCGAACTCGGACATGGCCTGCCGGGCTGCCTTTCCCTACATGACGACACTGCCCTGTCCGACCTTCGAGACGGCCATGGCCGCGGTCCAGGCGGGACGGGGGGAGCTTGCCATCATCCCGGTCGAGAACTCGATCGCGGGCCGCGTGGCCGACCTGCACAGCCTGCTGCCGCACACCCGGCTCAAGATCGTGGCCGAGCACTTCCAGCGGGTCGAGCATTGCCTGGTGGCGCTGCCCGGTGCCAGCCTGCGTACCATCCGCACTGTGAAGAGCCACGTCCAGGCGCTGGCCCAGTGCCGCAATTTCCTGAAGAAGCATCGCTTCCAGCCGCTGGTCCACGCCGACACGGCGGGAGCGGCGCGCGAGATCGCCGAGATCGGCGACAAGAGCGTCGGCGCCATCGCCTCCTCGCTGGCCGCCCGGATCTATAATCTCAAGGTCCTGGCCAAGAACATCGAGGACGCCGACCACAACACCACGCGCATGCTGGTGTTCTCGCGCGAGGAGGCCGCACTCGACTGGCGCACCGTGCAATGCATGACCGCCTTCCTGTTCCGGGTGAGGAGCCGTCCGGCCGCGCTCTACAAGGCGCTGGGCGGCTTTGCCACCAACGGCGTCAACATCGTGAAGCTGGAAAGCTACCTGTCGGGCGCGCGCTTCGAGCAGGCGCAGTTTTACGCCGAGGTCGAGGGCCATCCCGAGCAGCGCAACGTGCATCTTGCGCTCGAGGAGCTGGAATTCTTTTCCGAGAAGGACGAGCTCAAGATGCTCGGCAGCTTCCCGGTCAATCCGTTCCGGCGCAAGGGCTGGGAAGCGCCAACCCGTCCCGGCACCTGAGGAACACCATGCCGCAACAGCCCGTTCGCATTGCTCCCTCCATCCTGTCGGCCGACTTCGCAACTCTCGGTCGGGAGATCGAGGCGGTGACGGCGGCCGGTGCCGACTGGATTCATGTCGACGTGATGGATGGCCATTTCGTGCCCAACATCACCATCGGCCCGATGGTCGTGAAGGCGCTCCGCAAGCACAGCAAGCAGCCCTTCGATTGCCATCTCATGATCTCGCCGGTCGATCCGATGGTGCCGGCCTATGTCGATGCCGGCGCCGACGTGATCTCGTTCCATCCCGAGGCCGGCCCGCACGTTCACCGCACCGTTCAGCTCATCAAGAGCCTGGGCAAGAAGGCAGGCTGCGTGCTCAACCCCGCCACGCCTCTGTCTGCCATCGAGCATGTGCTGGGCGACATCGATCTCGTGCTGGTGATGAGCGTCAATCCCGGTTTCGGCGGCCAAGCCTTCATCGAAAGCCAGCTCGCCAAAATCGCTGCCTTGCGCAAGGCGATCGACGCGCTGGGCAAGCCGATCGACCTCGAAGTGGATGGTGGCGTCAATCCGGAGACGGCCAGGCGCTGCATCAAGGCCGGCGCCGACGTCCTAGTGGCCGGCACCGCGGTCTTCAGCGGCGGACCCGACAAGTATGCCGCCAACATAAAGGCTTTGAGGTCATGACCGACATCATCCTGCATCACTACGGCCTGTCGCCTTTTGCGGAAAAGGTGCGCATCGGTCTGGGCCTCAAGCAGGCGGCGTGGAAGTCGGTCGACATTCCCAACGTCATGCCCAAGCCAGACCTGATGCCGCTGACCGGCGGCTATCGCAAGACGCCGGTGATGCAGATCGGCGCCGACATTTACTGCGACACCCAGCTCATCATGCTGGAACTCGAGCGACGCCTGCCGTCGCCGTCGTTCCTGCCCAAGAGCCGCGAGGGCGAGACGCGCGCGATCACCATGTGGATCGACCGCAACATCTTCTCGCCGGCAGTCGGCGTGGTCATGAGCCAGGTCGCCGACAAGTTCGGCGACGCCTTCAAGAAGGACCGCAGCGAATTCTCCGGCCGCACGTTCGACCCCGAGCGGTTGCGCGCCGCTCTGCCGATGCTGCGTGACCAGACCTATGCCCAGCTCTCGCTGGCCGAGGCGATGCTGGCGGACGGCCGCAAGTTCGTGTTGGGTGGCGAGCCAAGCTTGGCGGATTGTGCCCTCTACAATCCGGTGTGGTTCATCCAGCAGCACTTGGGCGCTGCGGCCGCGCCGCTCGACCGGCTGCCCGGGATCACTGCCTGGTCGGAGCGTATGAAGACGCTGGGCGAGGGCAAGCGCACCGATATCAAGGCGACCGACGCGCTCGAGGTTGCCAAGGCCGCCAAACCCGAGCCGACCAGTGTCGATGCCAACGATCCGAGCGGATTGAAGGTGGGCCAGAAGCTCAGCGTCACGCCCGACGACACGGGCAAGGTGCCTGTCACCGGCACGCTGGTCGGACTGACCGCCGATCGCATATCGATTGCCCGCAACGATCCGCGGGTTGGCGATGTCGTCGTCCATTTCCCGCGTGTGGGATTCATCGTCCAGGCCAGCTAGAAGGCCGGCTAGAGCGAGACTTCGCCTTTCAGGACGGCAACGCAGCCGCCGCCGACGCTGGCGCGGACGCCGTCGACTGCCCGATGCGCCGAGGCGCGCAGCAGGCTCGGTCGGCCCATTTCGACACCCTGCATGATGTCGTAGCGCGCCTCGTTGGCGCCGGTCCTGGACAGCAGCAGCGCCGCCAGCGGTGTCGCGGCGCTTCCCGTGGCGGCGTCCTCGATGGTGCCCGACAGGGGCGAGAACATGCGCGCCCGCAGGTTGGCTGCATCGACCCGCGCATAGAGATAGAGCGGCAGGCGCCGCGGCCCCAGCGCGGTGAAGGCTTCGTTGGCTTGGCGGAAACGCGCAAGATCGGGCGCGGCCCGCGTCAGCGCTTCGCCCGTGACCTCGGCCAAGACGAAGGAATTGCCGACCGAGGCCATGATTGGACGATGTGTCGCCACGACGACGTCCTTCGCGGCAAGGCCGACGCAGCCGGCGAGCAGGTCGACCGGCATCGCCGGTCCGAGTGACAAAGGCTGCGGTGCGTCGATCGTGACGATATCGCCCGTCACTTTGACCTCGACCAACCCGGCGATCTCCTCGAAGCGCAGCGCGCCGTTCGTCGCCCGGCCTTGCCGCGCCAGCACCCAGCCGGTGCCGACATTGGGATGACCGGCGAACGGCATCTCGCTTGTGCGATTGAAGATGCGCACGCGTGCGGTGTTGGCCGGATCGGCCGGCGGCAACACGAAAGTCGTCTCGCTCAGGTTGAATTCGGCGGCGAGGGACTGCATCTCGGCATCCGACAGGCCTTGCGCGTCGGGAAAGACGGCCAGCGGATTGCCGCCGAAGCGGCGGTCGGTGAAAACATCGACGGTGACGAACGGGTAGGTCTTCATTGCGGGCTCGCTAGACGACTTCGACGCCGATCTCGCCGGCAATACGGCGCAAGGCGGCGACGGAACGCGCCGTGGCATTGCGGCCGTCGCTCGGACAGTGCGTCTCGATACTGGCAAGCACTTCGGGCACTTTGACGCCGCGCAGCAACCGCTTCAATTCGTCCGCCCACGGAATGTCGCCGTCGCCCAGCGGCACCGTCCGCTTCGCCGTCATGTCGCGGTCCTTGAGATGGATGGCGTCGATATGTTCCGCGAGCGCATCTACTTCGGCATCGCTTGGCGGCGCCCCGATCGCCCATGCATTGCCGATATCGAGCAACGGCTTCAAGGTTGTCGGCAAAGGCTCCGGGAACTCTTCGAAAAATGCCACGAGGTCCGCTACCGAACCGACGTTGCAGACAGGCTCGTTCTCGACCTCTAAATCGACGCTGTAGCCGGCGGCAAGGTCGGTCAGGCGCTCGAACGGAGGCACCAGATCGAAAGGCTGATATCCCGGGTAGCGCAAATGGGTGAACACGCGCAGCTTGCGGGCCTTCAGCACGATGGCCACGTCGAAGGCATAGGCCAGCGGGTCGTCGCTGGGGCAGGTCGCGGGATCGAAGGCGAAGTCGACCTTGCCGCCGGCCGCTTCCTTGCCGGGCATGGCCCATTTCAACACAGGCGAGACGAACGTCGGGATGCTGAGGCCGGCCTTCTCGAGCGTCCGGGCGATGCCCGCAACTTCGTCCAGCTTCATGCCCATCAGATTGCGGCCGCCGACCGTCCGCATGTCGAGGCGGCGGACGTCGTTCTCGGCGCAAAACGAGATCATTTCGTCGAGGGTAGGGCCGATTTCGTCGCCGATCACGGCGAGGGCAAGACGGGGCAAGGTCATGCGGCGACCCTACTATCGGCCGCCGTCTTTGGCTAAGGTCTCGTTCGCGATCGAGGGAGGCGGCATGAGCGACGATGCGGCGATTTTCGTGGGAGCGAGCGATGCCGACCAGTATCTCCTGCTGAAGTACGGCAACCGGCACGGCCTGATTGCCGGGGCGACCGGCACCGGCAAGACAGTGACCCTGCAGACCATTGCCGAGGGCTTCTCCGCTTACGGCGTGCCGGTGTTCATGGCCGATGTGAAGGGCGATCTGTCGGGCATCAGCCAGCCGGGCGGCGACAATCCGAAGGCGGTCGAGCGTGCCAGGCAAATGGGGATCGATGCCTACGCGGGCCGTGCCTTCCCGACGGCCTACTGGGACCTGTTTGGCCAGAAGGGCCACCCGATCCGGACGACGGTGAGCGAGGTTGGCCCGGTCTTGATGGCGCGCCTGCTTCAGCTCAACGAAACCCAGGAGGGCGTGCTCAACATCGCCTTCAAGGTCGCCGACGAACAGGGCCTGCTGCTGCTCGACTTCAAGGATCTTCAGGCCCTGCTGCAATGGCTGGCGGAGAATGCCGGCCAGCTCACCACCGAATTCGGCAATGTCAGCAAGCAGTCGGTCGGCACCATCCAGCGCCAGCTCCTGATGCTCGATCAGCAGGGCGGCGAAGGCTTTTTCGGTGAGCCCGCACTCGATCTCGCCGACATGATCCGCTGCGACGCCGCGGGCCTGGGCATGATCAACGTCCTGGCCGCCGACAGGCTGATGCAGAGCCCGCGACTCTACGGCACGTTCCTGCTGTGGCTCCTCTCCGAGCTGTTCGAGGCGCTGCCCGAAGTGGGAGATCTCGACAAGCCCAAGTTCGTCTTCTTCTTCGACGAGGCCCATCTGCTGTTCGACGATGCGCCCAAGGCATTGCTCGAGCGAATCGAGCAGGTCGTGCGGCTGATCCGATCGAAGGGTGTCGGCATTTATTTCATCACCCAGAACCCGCTCGACATTCCCGAATCGGTGCTGGGCCAGCTCGGCAACCGCGTGCAGCATGCGTTGCGCGCCTTCACGCCGCGGGACCAGAAGGCGGTCAAGGTCGCGGCCGAGACCTTTCGCCCGAACAAGAAGTTCGATGTCGCCCAGGCGATCACCGAGCTGGGGGTGGGCGAGGCGCTGCTGTCGTTCCTCGACCCCAAGGGCGTGCCGACGCCGGTCGAGCGCAGCCTGATCGCACCGCCCCAGGGGCGCATTGGCCCGGCAAAGGATGCCGAGCGCGCGGCGGTCATGTCGGCGAGCCCGCTAGCCGGCAAGTACGACAAGGCCATCGACCGGGCCTCCGCCTACGAAATGCTGACCGGCCGTGTCGCAGCGTCAGCTCCGGCCGAGCCGGCGGCTCCGCCCGGCGGAGCACCGAAGCGGCGCGGCCAATATGGCTCGGTGCCGCCGACGGTGCCGACCACGTCGGGTCCCTGGGGCACGCGGCCTGAGGTTTTGACACCCGTGCCGCAGGAAGCGCCGCGTCCTGAGCCCCGCCTCAAGAAGGCACAACCGCCTGCGCCGGCCCCCGAGCCGAAGGCCAAGGCGCCGGTCGGTCGGCCGCGCGATTCGATCGGCGTGACCGTGGCCAAGGCCGCAGGACGCAGCATGGCGACCGTGGCCGCGCGCGAGGCCGCCAAGGCGGTGTTCGGGAGAGGCAAGGCAGCGAGCATCGGCGCCACCGTTGGCGGCGCCGTGCTGCGCGGCGTGCTGGGATCGATCCTGCGCTGACCTCAGGCCAGCCGGTCGAGTTCCTTGACGATGGCGTCGCCCATTTCCTGGGTGCCGACCTTCTTGATGCCGTCGGTCTTGCCGCCAACCAACAGGTCGCCGGTGCGGTAGCCCGCCGCCAGCACATTCTCGACCGCCTTCTCGACCATGTCGGCATCCTTGCCGAGATCGAACGAGTAGCGAAGCATCATGGCGTAGGACAGCGTCTGGGCGATCGGATTGGCGAGGCCCTTGCCCGCGATGTCGGGCGCGCTGCCATGGATGGGCTCATAGAGCGCCTTGCGCCGGCCGGTCGCGTCGGGCGCGCCGAGCGAGGCCGAGGGCAGCAGGCCGAGCGAGCCGGTCAGCATCGACGCTTCATCCGAGAGAATGTCGCCGAACAGGTTGTCGGTGACGATCACGTCGAAATCACGCGGCGAGCGCAGCAGCTGCATGGCGAGCGCGTCGGCATACATGTGGCTGAGCGCCACGTCGGAGTACTTCTCCTTGTGCAGCTTCGTCGCTTCCTCGCGCCACAGCACACCCGTGTGCATGACATTGGCCTTCTCTGCCGAGAGCACCTTGTTCTTGCGCTTGCGCGCCAGCTCGAAGGCGACGGCGCAGACGCGGCGGATTTCGGGTGCCGTGTAGCGCTGCGTATCGAAGGCCTCGACCTCGCCGTTGGCATTGGTATGGCGGCCGCGCGGCTCGCCGAAATAGACGCCGCTGGTCAGCTCGCGGATGATCATGATGTCGAGACCTTTTATGATCTCGGGTTTTAGCGAGCTTGCATCCACCAGCGCGTCGAACACCTTGGCCGGGCGCAGGTTGGCGAAGAGGTCCATCTCCTTGCGCAGCCGCAGCAGGCCGCGCTCCGGCTTCTTGCTGAAGTCGGCGGTGTCCCACTTCGGACCGCCGACCGAGCCGAACAGCACGGCATCGGCCTCGAGTGCGGCCTTCATGGCGTCGTCGCTGAGCGGCACGCCGTGCTTGTCGAGAGCGGCGCCACCCACCAGGTCTTCCTTGATGTCGAAACCGACCGCGCGCTTCTTGCCCATCCAGGCGATGATCTTGCGGACTTCGTTCATCACTTCGGGGCCGATGCCGTCACCGGGCAGCACCAGCAGATTGCGGTTGGACGCCATGTTGTCAGGTCTTCCAGTTCGAGTTGCGCATTTGAATGCGAGAGAACGGTGTCATCCCGAGCGAAGCGAGGGACCCTTACACGGTCTGAGCAAAGGTCCCTCGCTTCGCTCGGGATGACACCGTGCGGTAGATCAGGCCGCGTTATTCAGCCAGGGTTGCGATTCTTTCTGCTTCTTCTCGAAGGAATCGATGTCGGCCTTCTTCTCAAGCGTGAGGCCGATATCGTCGAGACCTTCGATCAGGCACTTCTTGCGGAAGGCGTCGATCTCGAAATGGACCGTGCCGCCGTCCGGGCCCTTGATCTCCTGCTTTTCGAGATCGACCTCGATGATGGCGTTCGAGCCGCGGCTCGCATCATCCATCAGCTTGGCGATGATCTCCTTGGAGACCTTGATCGGCAGGATGCCGTTCTTGAAGCAGTTGTTGTAGAAAATGTCCGCGAAATCCTCGGAGATGATGCAGCGGATGCCGAAGTCGAGTAGCGCCCAGGGGGCGTGCTCGCGGCTCGAGCCGCAGCCGAAGTTGGGGCCGGCCACGAGGATCTTGGCGTTCTGGTAGGCCGGCTGATCGAGGATGAAATCCTTCTTCTGGCCGTCGGCGGTCCAGCGCATCTCGTAGAACAGGCCTTCCTTCAAGCCAGTGCGCTTGATGGTCTTCAGGAACTGCTTGGGAATGATCATGTCGGTGTCGACATTGACCATTGGCAGCGGCGCGGCGACACCGCGGAGCGTCGTGAATTTTTCCATGGGAATCCCCTTGCGAAAACGCCGGAATAAACGGGCTTTCGGACCCCGGGTCAAGCCGGGGGGCCGTTCTCCTCCCCCGTCCTCGGGGGAGGTGCCCCGTAGGGGCGGAGGGGTCATGAGCAGCCAGCGGGTGTCTCTGACCCCTCCGGCGCTGCGCGCCACCTCCCCAGCTTCGCTGGGGAGGAGAGAGAACGTCAGCGGGTCTTGATCACCAGGGTGCCGGCGATCATGTCGTGCAGGCCGCGCTTGCGGTCGGTGAAGGCGATCATGATGAAGCCGATGCACAGGATGATGGCCGAGATGATCTTGGCGAAGTAGCGGCCGGTGGCATTCAGGAAGCTCAGCCGCTGGCCCTGGTCGGTCACGACCCGGAGGCCCATGGCCATCTTTCCGACCGTGGCGCCGCGCTCGGAACTCTCGAGCAGCGCGAAATAGAGCCAGGCGATCAGCAGCGATACGAAATTGGCCGAGGAGCTGTAGCTCTCCATGTCGGTGCTGAAGAAATTGAATCCGGCCACGGCGCCGACCGCACCCATGACGAAGCTGATCAGGATGGCGTCGATGATGTAGGCAACCAGGCGGATCCAGAAGCCGCCATAGGCGACCTGGCTCGCGCCTGCCGGGCGGGCGTCCCAGACGGGCGGGGGCGGCGCAGCGGGACCTGAATTCGGGACGCTCATGAGTGTCTCTCTCCCTGGAAGGTGGGCGGGCCGATCCTACCACAGGCACCCTGCATCTTCCTGCCCCGAAAAGAAATCGGGCGGTGCATTGCTGCACCGCCCGTTGTTTCGCAGAAGTCGCTGTCGGCTGTCGCGCTTACTGGAAGTCCCGCACGTCCGCGAGGGTGCCGCGGATGGCTGCCGCCACGGCCATCGCCGGGCTCACCAGATGGGTGCGCCCGCCGCGGCCCTGACGGCCTTCGAAGTTGCGGTTCGACGTCGACGCGCAGCGCTGGCCGGGATCGAGCCGGTCGGCGTTCATGGCGAGGCACATCGAGCAACCCTGCAGGCGCCATTCGAAGCCCGCCTCGATGAATATCTTGTCGAGACCTTCCCGTTCCGCCTCGGCCTTCACCAGGCCGGAGCCCGGCACCACCATGGCCGACACGGTCGAGGCGACCTTGCGGCCGCGGGCGATCTCGGCGGCGGCGCGGAGATCCTCGATGCGGCCGTTGGTGCAGGAGCCGATGAACACGCGGTCGATCGGCACGTCGACCAGGCGGGTGCCCGGCGTCAGGCCCATGTAGGCGAGCGAGCGCGCCCAGGCCTCGCGGCGGTTCTCATCGGGCGCATTGGCCGGGTCGGGAACCATGTCGGTGATCGGCAGCGCATCCTGCGGGCTGGTGCCCCAGGTCACCATCGGCGGGATGTCGGCGGCGATGAGGTCGAGCTGGCTGTCAAACACCGCATTCTTATCGCTCGGCAGATGACGCCACTGACCCAGCGCCAGGTCCCAGGCGCCGCCCTTCGGCGCGTACGGCCGGCCGTAGAGGTACTTGAAGGTGGTCTCGTCAGGCGCGATCAGGCCGGCGCGCGCGCCCGCCTCGATCGACATGTTGCAGACCGTCATGCGGCCTTCCATCGTCATCTCGCGGATGGCGCGGCCGGCATATTCGATCACGTAGCCGGTGCCGCCGGCGGTGCCGAGCCTGCCGATGATGGCGAGAATGGCATCCTTCGCGGTGACGCCGATCGGCAGGCTGCCTTCGACGGCGACACGCATGTTCTTGGCGGGCTTCTGGATCAGCGTCTGGGTGGCGAGCACATGCTCGACCTCCGAGGTGCCGATTCCGAAGGCCAGCGCGCCGAATGCGCCGTGCGTGGAAGTGTGGCTGTCGCCGCACACGATGGTCATGCCGGGCAGGGTGAGGCCCTGCTCGGGGCCGATCACGTGCACGATGCCGCGGCGCGGATCGTTCATGTCGAAATACGGCACGCCGAATTCCGCGACGTTCGTCTCGAGCGTCTCGATCTGAATCCGCGATTCCTCATCGACGCCGCCCGCGCTGGCCGGCAGGGTCGAGGTATTGTGGTCGGCCACCGCGATGGTGGCGTCAGGACGGCGTACCGTCCGGCCGGTCATCCGCAGGCCCTCGAAGGCCTGCGGGCTGGTGACTTCGTGCACCAGGTGCCGGTCGACATAGATCACGCAAGTGCCGTCGTCCTGGCGATGGACGACATGGCCATCCCAGATCTTCTCGAACAGGGTGCGCGGCTTGGGCGGCTCGGGTGGCGGCGTGGCCGCCTTCTTGCGGAACGCCATGATGCACCTACTTTTTGCTGCCGCCCTTGGCGGCGCGGATGCTTCCCTCGGCCTTGGGCTTTTCCTTCTTGATCCTCTCGCGGCGCGGACGCTTCTCGGCCTCCTCGGCCTGCACGGCCAGCAACTCGCGCTGGGCCTCGGTGTCCTCGGCGATGCGGCTCGCCTTGCCGCGCAGATCGCGCAGGTAATAGAGCTTGGCGCGGCGCACGACGCCCTTACGCACGACCTCGATCTCCCAGATGCCCGGACCGTACAGCGGGAACACGCGCTCCACGCCTTCGCCGAAGCTGATCTTGCGCACGGTGAACGACGAGTTCACGCCGGCGTTCTTGCGTCCGATGCACAGGCCTTCGTAGACCTGGATGCGTTCGCGGCTGCCTTCCTGAACCTTGACGTGCACGCGCAGCGTGTCGCCCGACTCGAAGCGCGGCACCGGCCGTTCGGCCTGCACTTTGTCGATCGTCGTCTGGCCGACCATATCGAGAATGTTCATCGTATCCATCCTTTCGTCACTTCTCTTCAGTTTCCGTCGCGGTCCGGCGCCGGGCCCACAGGTCGGGCCGCCGCCGCCGCGTAATCTCTTGCCGTCTCGTCGTCCGCCACTCCGCGACCTTGCCGTGGTGACCCGAGACCAGGACCTCCGGCACGTGCCGTTCGATCCCATCGGGCCCGGTCCACGATGCCGGCCTTGTGTAGTGCGGGTATTCCAGAAGCCCGTCCTCGAAACTCTCCTCGTTCGCCGATGCCGGCTCGCCCATCACCCCGGGCAGCAACCGTACGCAGCCATCCAAAACCGCCATGGCCGCGACCTCGCCGCCCGAAAGCACGAAATCGCCGACCGAAATCTCCTCCAGCGCATGGCCCTCGATGACGCGCTCGTCCACGCCCTCGAACCGTCCGCACACCAGCAACACCCCCGGCCCCGCCGCCAGCTGCCTCGCGCGGGCCTGACAAAAAGGCGTCCCACGCGGCGAGAGCAGTATCTTCGGCACTCCCGGAACGGCGACCGCCTCGATCGCCGCCGACAGCACGTCGGGCTTCATCACCATGCCGGCGCCGCCGCCGAACGGCGCGTCGTCGACCGTGCGATGGCGGTCCTTGGCAAACCGCCGGATATCGACGGCCGACAAGTCCCACACGCCGTCCCTCAACGCCTTGCCCGCCAGGCTTTCACCCAGGGGCCCTGGAAACATCTCCGGGAAGAGCGAGAGCGCAGTCGCGCGCCACACGTTCCTCTACGCCTCCTTCGTTTCACCGCCCGGCAGCACGCCTGCCGGCGGATCGACCACAACCTTGCCGCCCTCGACGTCGATCTCGGGCACCGCTTCGGCGGTGAAGGGCAGCATCACCAAACTCCGCGATGCGCTACCTCCCGAGACCTCCATCGTCCGCCCGCCGCCGAAATCGTGGAAGGCGATCACCTTGCCCCAATCCCGGCCATCCTTGCCGACGGCTGCGAGGCCGACGATGTCCGCCTCGTACCACTCCCGTTCGGCCGTGGCGGGCAGACGCTCGCGCTCCACATAGAGCCGCAAACCCCGCAATGCCTCGGCCGCCGTCCGATCGGCTACGCCCTCGATCCGGGCCAGCACCGCTTCCTTCACGGTGCTCAAAGCTTCGACCCGGTACTGCTTCCGTCCCGTCTCGTCCGACAGCGGGCCATAATGCGCCACCGCCATCGGGTCGTCCGTGTAGCTTCTGATGCGTACCAGGCCGCGCACACCGTGCGGCGCCGCGACGACGCCCAACAGGATGCGGCCCTTGGTCATCAGAAGATCCTCATCAGGTGGCCGCGGCCTCCTTGGCGGGCTCGGCCGGTGCAGCCGTTGCCGCAGCGGCCGCCGCCGCCTTCATGCGCTCCTGCGTCTTGGCGCGGGGCAGCGGCTTCTTGCTCTGCTCGCGGCGCTCGCGCGGCTTCATCAGCTCGGCCTGGGCCAGGAACTTCGCGACGCGGTCCGACGGCTGGGCGCCGACCTTGAGCCAATGGGCAATGCGCTCCTTGTCGAGCGTGATGCGCTGCTCGTGCTCACGCGGCAGCAGCGGATTGTAGGTCCCGAGCTTCTCGATGAAGCGGCCGTCACGCGGGCTTCGCGAGTCGGCGACCACGATGTGGAAGAACGGCCGCTTCTTGGCGCCGTGCCGGGTCATGCGAATTGCTAGCATACTTTCGATCCTCTCTTTCGATACGTCCGAGTCACTATGTTCCTTGATAGCTTCAGCGTGGAAAGCCCGGCGGCTGCATCATGCCCCCGAGCCCGCGCATGAATCCCTTTTCGCCGAGCTTGTTGACGCGCTTCATCATCTTCAACATGTCGGCGTGCTGCTTGAGCAGCTTGTTGACGTCCTGCACCTGCACGCCCGATCCCTTGGCGATGCGCTTCTTGCGCGACGCATGGATGACGTCGGGGTTGCGGCGTTCCTTGGGCGTCATCGCCAGGATGACCGCCTCCTGGCGCTTGAGCTGGCCTTCGTCGATCTTGGCCTTGGACATGGCGGCCTTGGCCTGCATGGCGCCCGGCAGCATGCCCATCAAGCCCGACAGGCCACCCATCTTGCGGAGCTGGCGAAGCTGGTTGAGCAGGTCGTCCATGTCGAACTGGCCCTTGCGGACCCTGGCGGCCAGCTTCTCGGCATCTTCCTTGTCGATCGTCTCGGCGGCGCGCTCGACCAGCGAGACGATGTCGCCCATGCCGAGGATGCGGCTGGCAATGCGGTCGGGATGGAACGGCTCCAGCGCGTCGAACTTTTCGCCGACGCCGATCAGCTTGACCGGGCGGCCGGTGACGGCGCGCATCGACAGTGCCGCACCGCCGCGGGAATCGCCGTCGACCCGGGTCAGCACGATGCCGGTGACGGCCAGCCGCTCGTTGAAGGCCTTGGCCACGTTCACGGCATCCTGGCCGGTCATGGCGTCGGCGACGAGCAGCGTCTCCTTGGGCTTGGCGAGCGCGCTGATGTCGGCCACTTCCTTCATCAACTCTTCGTCGATGGAGAGGCGGCCGGCGGTGTCGAGGATCAGGACGTCGAAGCCTTCGCGCCGCGCCGTTTCGAGCGCGCGGCGCGTGATCGCCAGCGGCATTTCCAGCGGCACGATTGGCAGCGTGGCGACGCCGGTCTGCTCGCCCAGGATCTTGAGCTGCTGCTGCGCGGCGGGACGGCGCGTGTCGAGCGAGGCCATCATGACCCGGCGCTTGACCGAGAACGAACCGCCGAATTCGGCGGCCATGCCCATCGGGCCCTGGCTGAGGCGATAGCCGATCTTGGCGCTGGAGGTGGTCTTGCCCGAGCCCTGGAGGCCCACCATCAGGATGACAACAGGGGGAATGGCGTTGAGGTCGAGGTCGGACACCGTGCCGCCCAGCATCTCGACCAGGTGATCGTTGACGATCTTGACGACCATCTGGCCCGGCGTGACCGAGCGGATGACGTCGGCGCCGATGGCCTTGGGACGAACTGAATCGACGAAGTCGCGGACGACAGGCAGGGCCACGTCGGCTTCGAGCAGGGCGGTGCGAACTTCACGCAGGGCCGCGTCGACATCAGCCTCCGAGAGCGCTCCACGCCCTCGCAGCTTGTCGAATACGTCGCCCAGACGTTTGCTCAGACCTTCAAACATGCCCGTTCCAGAACTCCATTCGCCCAAACGAAAATCGCGCCGATGCGCGAATCTTCGCGGATCAGCGGAGCTCCCCTCTCAGGCAACCAAGGCGGGGGAACCAGTAGAAATCGGCACGACCGATTGAGTGGCCGGGGTATAAGGCCTGCCGGCCAAGGAGTCAAAAGGCTTGCCGATTGACCATAACCCATTGATTTATAAAGATTCTCAGGCAATCGGCGGCCGCGAAATCATCCTTTTCCTGGTGGCCCTGCCCCTGGTTGGGCTGCCCGCGTTCTGGCTGCTGCCCGATCGCAGTCTGCTGTCGCTCCTTGGCCTGTTCTTCGGCGTGGGCCTCCTGACCGTCATTGTCGCCGTGGTGCCGCTCGGGAGGGCTGCCCTGCCGGCGCTGGGCTTCCGGACGGTCGGCTGGAAGCCGCTGGTCCTGGGCACCCTGGGCACCATCGCCTTGTCGGTCGCCGTCAGCCAGCTCGGGATCGAACCCCAGGGCGTGAAACAGGCGATGCAAATCGCCCGCGAACCGGCGGCGTTTCTGATCACCCTCTTCCTGCTCGCGGTATTGGCGCCGCTGGTCGAGGAACTCGTCTTCCGCGGCCTGCTCTACGGCTGGATCGAAAGCCGCTGGGGGGCGGGGCTCGCCTTCGTGGTGAGTTCGCTGGCCTTCGCGGCGGCCCACGTCGAGCCCGCGCATGCCCTTCTCGTGCTGCCCTTGGGGCTCATATTCGGCCTGCTGCGCTGGCGCACCCGGTCGCTGTGGCCGTCGCTGGTGGCGCATATGGCGAACAACGGCCTGGCCGTTGCCGCCGCCGCCTATCTCCAGGCCTGACGAAGATAGAGTTGATATTTCAGCAGGTTTTAGGCTATATTTGTGACAGGCTGGCGGAAATTGCGCCGGCCTTTTTCATTCCGGCAAGACCTGCCCGCGGCCGTCCGCGGGTTCGCGCAAAGCGCTTGGTGCAGCCGCCGCGAGTCCTTACTCGTGGGCCCATCAACCTCTGACCCCTCCGTCTCCTTCGGAGACACCTCCCTCGACAGGGCGGGCACACTTTCTGGCCCAACACACGCCCATTTCAGGTGGGCCCGGTGAGCAGGGCAAAAGCCCATGATTGCTGGCTCTTCGGCGCGCGGAGAGCCAAATATCCGACGGCCAAGTTGGGCCAAAATCGAAAAGTTGAGCCCGCCGTGGCGCGCTAGGACGCGAGCTTGCGGTCGACGAAGTCGAGCCGGTCCTGGCCCCAGAAGATCTCGCCGTCGATCACGAACGAGGGCGCACCGAAGACGTTCTGTGCGATCGCATGCTTGGTGTAGGCCTCGCGCTTCTCGGCGATCTCAGGTGTCTCGCTCGCCTTGACCACCGCCTCGGCATCGAGACCGCAGTTGGTGAGAATCTGCTTCAAGGTCGCGGGCTCGGCGGGATTCATCTCCTCGGCCCAGATCGCGGCCATCGCGGCGTGCGCGACCTTGATCGCATCGGCCATGCGGCCCTGCTCGCGCAACGCGATCACGCACTTGGCGGCCGGCAATTCGTTGGTCGGAAAGAACTTGGGCTCAAGCGTCAGCTTTACGCCAGTCTGGGCGCGCCAGCGCTTCAGCTCCATCATGCGATAGGCCTGGCGTTGCGGCGCGCGCTTGGGCAGCGGCAGGCCGCCCGATACCGAGAACACCGATCCGAAATCGACCGGCCAGATCGTGACGCTGGCACCGTACTTCTTGGCCATCGCCTCGAAGCGCTTGGACCCGAGATAGGTCCAGGGTGAATTGATCGAGACGTAGTAGTCGACATGCTTTGCCATGGAATTTCCTCCGCCGCCCGACTGTGGCGCAAAGCCGTGTGATACGCCATCTTCGCGGCGTGCCGGAAAAAGCCATCGCCATAACGGGCGGCGACGCCGCCTATTTCGATCTGATGCGTGACTGCATCGGCTCGCTGCGCGCAACGTCGGAAGGCCTCGCGCTGGCGCTTGGCGTGCTCGATTGCGGCCTGACGGAAGAGCAACGCGCCTGGTGCCTTGGTCAAGGAGCCGAGCTGGTGGTGCCGCGGTGGGACTTCGACTTTCCTGGCCGCGACCGGCTCAAGGACGGTCACAAGGCGCTGACGGCACGACCGTTCCTGCCGCGCTACTTCCCGGGCTTCGATCTCTACCTATGGATCGACGCCGATTGCTGGGTGCAGCAGGGCGATGCCCTCTCGTTGTTCCAGGCCGCAGCCCGCACCGGCGCGCTTGGCGTGGCGCCCGAGATCCATCGGTCGATGCGGCACTATCGTCATGCGTGGCAGGAATTCTCTTCGGTCAACGGCGCGGCCTTCGAATCCTGCTTCGACAAGGAGACCGCCGATCGGCTGGTGCGCTATCCGCTGATCAATGCCGGCGTCTTTGCGCTGGCCGTCGACGCGCCGCATTGGCAGGGCTGGGCCGACCTGCTGGGAGAGGCCCTGCAGCGGTCGACCGACATGACCGACCAGATCTCGCTCAACGTGCTGGTCTACGACAAGGGCTTTGCCTGCGAGCCCTTGCCCAGCCGCTGCAACTGGCCGGTGCACCATGCCACACCGGCCTGGGACGCGGACCGCGGCCTGTTCGTCGAGCCCGCCATGCCCTACGAGGCGCTCGGCATCCTTCACCTCACGATCTACACCAAGCGCCTCGCCGCCCTGGACGTGCGCGAGATCGGCGGAGCCCACGCCGGGCAGGTGCGGTCGCGCTCGTTGCGCTGGCCCGGTCGAACCGCCATATAGCGCCGCATGAGCAGGCTGCCGTTCTTGAAGATGCCCTTCTTGAAGATGCACGGGCTGGGCAACGATTTCGTGGTGCTCGATGCCCGCGCGACGCCGCTCGACCTGTCGCTGGAGCGCCGCCGCGCCATCGCCGACCGGCGCCTGGGCGTGGGCTGCGATCAGCTGATCGTGCTCGAACAGCCGACCGACGGCGATGCCGATGTTTTCATGCGCATCTTCAATCCCGACGGCGGCGAGGCCGGCGCCTGCGGCAACGCCACGCGCTGCGTCGCCTCCGTCGTGATGGACGAGCGCAACACCGATCAGGTCACGGTACAGACGATCTCGGGCCTGCTGGAATCGCAAAAGACCGGCCTGGGCGCAAACGGACTGCCGGTGATCTCCGTCGACATGGGCCTGGCCCGTCTGGACTGGCGCGAGATCCCGGTGCGCGAGGCCTGCGATACCAACCACATGCCCATCGGTCTGGGGCCGCTGCAGGATCCCGTCGGCACCAACATGGGCAACCCGCACGCCACCTTCTTCGTGGACGACCTCGCGGCGATCCCGATTGCCAACCTTGGCCCCCCGCTCGAGCACGATCGCTTCTTTCCCGAGCGCGCCAACATCGGGGTCGCCCAGTTGATGGGCGAGGGCAAGTTGCGGCTGCGTGTCTGGGAGCGCGGCACCGGTCTCACGCTCGCCTGCGGTTCGGGCGCCTGCGCTGCCGTCGTCGCTGCCAGTCGCCGCGGTCTGGTCGACCGCAAGGCCGACGTGGTTCTGGAGCAGGGCACGCTCACCATCGAATGGCTGCGCGACGGCCACGTACTCATGACCGGCGGCATCTCGATCGCTTTCAAGGGCGAGCTCGACCCGTCGTTGCTGGCATGAGCGAGGAGAAGACTTCCTGGCTCTCGCGCCTGCGCTCCGGACTTTCCAAGTCGACCAAGCGCGTCACCGAGAGCATCACCAGCCTCTTCACCAAGAAGAAGCTGGATCAGGAGACACTGAACGATCTTGAGGATGCGCTGATCCAGGCCGATCTCGGCGTCGGCGTTGCCGCCCGCCTGGTCGAGAAGCTCGGCAAGGAGCGCTTCGGCAAGGAAGTGACCGACGAGGAAGTACGCGCAGCCTTCGCCGACGACATCGCCGAAATCCTGCAGCCGGTCGCCATGCCGCTCGTTCTCGACGCGGGGCGCAGGCCTCACGTCGTGCTGGTGGTCGGCGTCAACGGCAGCGGCAAGACCACGACCATCGCCAAGATGGCGAACCTTCACAAACGTGAGGGCCGCAAGGTTATGCTGGCGGCGGGGGACACCTTCCGGGCCGCCGCCGTCGAGCAGCTCAAGATCTGGGGCGACCGTGCCGGTGTGCCCGTGATCTCGCGCGACACTGGTGCAGATGCCGCCGGTTTGGCATTCGAGGCGCTGGAGCGCGCCAAGGCCGAGGGCTGCGACGTGCTGCTGATCGATACCGCCGGCCGTTTGCACAACAAGACCAACCTGATGGACGAGCTCGCCAAGATCGTGCGCGTGATCCGCAAGCTCGATCCCGAGGCGCCGCATTCCTGCCTGCTGGTGCTCGACGCCACCACCGGTCAGAACGCCCATGCCCAGGTCGAGACCTTCAAGGCCCTGTCGCCGGTTGATGCGCTGGTGGTGACCAAGCTCGATGGCAGCGCCAAGGGCGGCGTCCTCGTGGCGCTGGCGGAGAAATTCAAGCTGCCCGTCGTCGCCATCGGCGTCGGCGAAGGCATCGACGATCTCAGGCCATTCGAGGCGCGGGCCTTTGCGCGCGGATTGATGGGGCTGCCGGCATGACCGACAAGACGGAAGACCAGGGCGGCATGCGGAAGCTTTACGCCACCGCGCTGGAACTCGGACCCCTGGTGCTGTTCTTCATCGCCAACGGCCGCTGGGGCATCTACTGGGGCACCGGCATCTTCATCGTGGCGACGGCCATCGCGCTGCCCTGTTACCGCTGGCTGGAAAAGCGCTGGCCGGTCATGCCGCTGGTCGGCGGCTTCTTCGTGCTGGTGTTCGGCGGCCTCACGATCTGGCTGCAGGACGATACTTTCATCAAGCTGAAGCCGACCATCGTGAACTGCCTGTTCGGCACGATCCTGGGCGGTGGCCTGCTGCTGTTCCGCCGGCCGCTGCTGAAGCCGCTGTTCGGCACGGCGTTTCGCCTGACCGACGAGGGCTGGCACAAGCTCACGCTGCGCTGGACGCTGTTCTTCTTCGTGCTGGCGGGGGTCAACGAAGTGATGTGGCGGAGTTTCACGACCGACACGTGGATCGCTAGCAAGATGTTCCTGAGCTTCCCGCTGACGCTGGTCTTCGCTTTCCTGCAGATCCCGTTGCTCAAGCGCTATTGGGACGGCGACGACAATCCCTTCGCGCGCGGGAGCTGAGCTCAGTCGATCTCGGGCTCCGCCAGCTGCGCCTTCTTGAGGCTGGAGAGCGTCGGCAGTTTGTTCGTGAGCAGCGCTGCGCAATCCAGGATGCCGGTATCGGTCGGACCCTTGCGTGCGGGCACGCCGTTGCCCGCGAGCGCCTGCTTGTGCTTGCGCAGCATCGCGCGGAACGCCTCGACGCGTTGCCAGCCGACATAGCCATCGTCGTCCAGCTTCGCGGCGTGCTTGCGCAGCCACATCGCCGCCGCTCCCGCGACATGGACGGTTGCGTAGGACGTGCCGTCGCCGTTGCCCGCAACGTCCTTGAAGGGTTCGGGTAGGCCGAACACCGCGTTCGGCCGGCAGATGTCGTCGGCCGGCGCCCAGGTGTCGACGAACGGACGGCCGATCTCGTAGTCGAAGCAGACTTTCCTGTCGGCACTGATGCCGCCGGCCATGATGGTGCGCGAGTAGCGGCCGGGATAGACCGTGGCGCCGACGAGCTGCGGCGCGTCGTCGGTCTGGCCGGCCGCGCAGACGATGATGACGCCGCGCTCGTAGGCATGGTCGACGGCGCGACCCAGCGCATGCATCTGCTTGATGTTGCCGATGATCGACTGAACGCCGAGGCTGATCGAGATCACGTCGGCCAGATTGCGGTCGACGGCATCCATGATGGCGTTGGCGGTATTCAGGATGGTCTGACGGGTCAGCATCACGCCATTGGTGACGCGGTAAGGCACGACAGGCACGGTCGGACAGACGCCGATATAGACACCGGGCAGGTTGCCGCACAGAGCACCCAGGGTGCGCGTGCCGTGACCGGGCGTGACGACCAGCCCGCCGCCACCGTTCAGCGGATCGCGGGGCTCGGACACGCCAATGTCGATGTAGTTGATGCCGCGATCGGCTAGCAGGGCGGGTCGGTCGCTCGCAAGATTGAAGACGATGTGATTGGTGAAGCCCGTGTCGAGATGGGCGATCAGGACCCCGTTCCAGTCGAGATCGGCGCCAAATTCATCGGTGAGCAGACGCATCGCTTCGCGTGAGCGGACGGCGCCGGTGTTCCAGTTGCTGATGGGCATGATGGCCTCCCCCTCTGGGGAGGACTCTCATAAGCCAGGCGGGCCGTCACAAGACCTTCGGGCGCATATCTCGCCGTCAGACGCCCTCGGGCTTGCGCGGCGGCCACATGCGGGCGAGATCGCCGGTCGGGTTGGAATAGGTCGCGAACTCGGTCTTGTCGCGCGACTCATGGAAATGGGCGAGGGCCCAGACCACTGTCGGGAAGGCGAGCTGCTCCCAGGGAATGTCGGCCCAGTCGACCAGCGCCACTTCCTCGCTCTCGATGCCGGCGGCGATGTCGGCGTTCATCAGTTTGGCGCGATACATGATCTGCACCTGGCCGATGCGCGCCACGCTGTACATGGCCAGCAGCCGCTCGATCTCGATGGTGGCGCAGGCCTCTTCCTTGGCCTCGCGGGCTGCCGCCTGCTCGGTGGTCTCGCCCAGTTCCATGTAACCCGCAGGCAAGGTCCAGAAGCCCTTGCGCGGTTCGATCGCCCGCTTGGCCAAAAGAATTTTGTCTTCCCAGGTGCAGACTGCGCCCGCCACGATCTTGGGATTCTGGTAGTGGATGAATTCGCAACGCCCGCAAACCAGGCGCTCGCGATTGTCGCCGTCGGGGATGCGCTTTTCGAAATGTTCGGGCGGATCCCACGGGAGCCGCGGACGTTCTGGCAGGGTCGGGGCGCTCATGCCCCGAGTCTTAAGCTGCTCGGATGAGCGCCGCAACGCCGGGCAGGGTCTTGCCTTCCATCCATTCAAGGAAGGCACCGCCCGCCGTCGAGACATAGGAGAACTGCTCCTCCACGCCCGCTGCCGCCAGCGCCGCCACCGTGTCGCCGCCGCCCGCGACCGACAGCAGCCTCTTGGTGCTCGTAAGCTGGCCGACGGTGCGCGCCAGCGCCACCGTGCCGGTATCGAACGGCGGAATCTCGAAGGCGCCGAGCGGCCCGTTCCACACCAGCGTGGCGCACTCGCGCACTTCCGCCTGGTAGAGCGCGATCGACTTCGGCCCGACGTCGAGGATCATCTGGTCGTCGGGGCAGGCGTCGGCATCGACGACGGTGCTGGCGGCACCGGCCTTGAACTCGCGCGCCACCATGACGTCGACCGGCAGCAGCACCTTGCATTTGGCAGCCTTGGCCTTCTCGAGGATTTCCAGCGCCGTCGGCGCCAGCTCCTTTTCGCACAACGACTTGCCGACCTTGATCCCCTGGGCGTGCATGAAGGTATTGGCCATGCCGCCGCCGATGATCAGCTTGTCGACCTTGCCGACGAGGTTGCCCAGCAGGACGAGCTTGGTCGAGACCTTGGCGCCACCGACCACGGCGCAGACCGGCTTCTTCGGATTGCCCAGCGCCTTGTCGAGCGCCTCCAGTTCGGCCTGCATCAACCGGCCGGCCGCTGCCGGCAGGCGATTGGCGATGCCCTCGGTCGAGGCATGGGCGCGGTGCGCGGTCGAGAAGGCGTCGTTCACGTAGAGGTCGCCCAGCACGGAGAGCTTGTCGATGAAGGCCGCGTCGTTCTTCTCCTCCTCCTTGTGGAAGCGGAGGTTCTCCAGCAGCAGCACGTCGCCGGGCTTCATCGCGCGCACCGCATCCTCGGCCAGTGGGCCGATGCAGTCCTCGGCGAAGCCAACCGGCTTGCCGAGTGCCGCTGACAGCGGCTCGACCAGCGCCTTGAGCGACATCTCCGGCACGTGCTTGCCGTCGGGCCGGCCGAAGTGGCTCAGCACCACGACCTTGGCACCCTTGGCCGAGAGCTCGGCGATTGTCGGTGCCGCGCGCTCGATGCGCGTGGCGTCGGTGACCTTGCCGTTCTTCATCGGCACGTTGAGATCGACGCGCACCAGCACGCGCTTGCCGGAAACATCGGCGGTGTCGATCGTCTTGAAGGTGACCTTGGGCATGAACTCTCTCTGGAGGATGGACCTCTTGGTCCCTAGCGTTTCCGGATCACGAAGACCAGCGTCTCGCCATCGCGCGTGCTTGAGACCAATTCGTGGCCGGTCTGGCGGCAAAAGGCGGGGAAGTCCTGCTCGGTGGCGGGATCGGTCGCCCGCACCGTCAGCAGCCCGCCGCTCGCCAGCTCGCGCAGTTTGCGGTTGGCTCGCAGCACCGGTAGCGGACAGAGCAGCCCCGTCGCATCGTATTCGAGCGTATCGGTCATGAAAGGAAGACCGGCCCGCCGCGGCGCTTGAGTTCATGGCCGGCGTCGCGGCCCATCGCCTCGGCATCGCCCGCCGCACCACGCCGCTCGGTGGCGATCGCCTCGGAACCGTCGGGCTTCACGATCAGGCCACGCAGATGCAGGCTACCGTCGACCGTGAGGACCGCGTGACCGGCGATCGGCGTGCGGCACGAGCCGTCGAGCACCGCGAGCATGGCGTGCTCGGCCGCCACGCAGGTCGCGGTCAGCGCGTGGTCGATGGCGGCCAACCAGCCGCGCGTGCGTGCATCGTCGTCGCGGCACTCGATGCAGACCGCGCCCTGGCCGACGGCGGGCAGCATCTCGTCTTCCGGCACTGGCGTGCCGACATGCGCCATGCCCAGTCGCTTGAGGCCGGCCAACGCCAGCAAAGTCGCCTCGACGGTGCCGGCCGCGCGCTTGGCCAGCCGCGTCTCGACGTTGCCGCGGAAATTCACGATCTGCAGGTCGGGCCGGCGGTGCAGCAGCTGGGCGCGCCGGCGGAGTGCGGAAGTGCCGACGATGGCACCCTGTCGGAGATCGGCGATGCGCTGCACGTCGCCTGCGATCAGCACGTCGCGCGCGTCCTCGCGCGGCAGGAAAGCCCGGATCGCGAGCCCCGGCGGCTGCGCCGTCGGCATGTCCTTCATGCTGTGGACCGCGGCATCGATGCGGCGGGCCAGAAGCGCCTCCTCGATCTCCTTGACGAACAGGCCCTTGCCACCGGCCTCGGACAGCGGCCGGTCCTGGATGGCATCGCCGGTCGTTTTGATGGCCACGATCTCGATGGCGCCAGGAGCCGACAAGGCCGGAACGGCCGCCGCCAGCGCGTCGCGGACGAGGCCCGCCTGGGTGAGCGCCAGTTTGCTGCCGCGCGTGCCCAATCGCAGAAGAGGAGAGGGCCGCAGAAGGGGAGAGGTCATGGCGTTGCTCTAGCGTAGGTGGCCGCGCGACGCTAGAAGACACACATGCGCGTGCTGGGCATCGAAACAAGCTGCGACGAAACGGCGGTCGCCATCGTCGAGGCGCCGGCCGGGACCGGCCCGGTCGGCAGAATCCTGGCCAATGTGGTCTACAGTCAGCTCACCGAGCATCGCCGTTTCGGCGGCGTGGTGCCGGAAATCGCTGCCCGCGCCCATCTCGAGCGCCTCGACGGGCTGGTGATCGAGGCGCTGGCCGAGGCGGGCCTGGGCCTTGCCGATCTCGACGGCATCGCCGCCACCGGTGGCCCCGGCCTGATCGGCGGCGTGCTGGTCGGCGTCATGACCGGCAAGGCGCTGGCCTTTGCTCACGACAAGCCCTTCCTCGCCATCAACCATCTCGAAGGCCACGCGCTCTCCGTGCGCCTCACCGAGCAGGTCGACTTCCCCTACCTCCTGCTGCTGGCATCGGGCGGCCATTGCCAGCTCCTGACCGTGCGCGGCCCCGGCGACTTCGCACGCTTGGGCACGACCATCGACGACGCGGCCGGCGAATGTTTCGACAAGACGGCCAAGCTGCTCGGACTCGGCTTTCCCGGCGGCCCGGCGGTGGAGAAGGCGGCCGTCGGCGGCGATCCGCAACGCTTCGCCCTGCCGCGCCCGATGTGGCGCAAGCCGGGTTGCGACTTCTCCTTTTCCGGCCTCAAGACGGCGGTGCGGCAAACGATCGAGAAGCTGCCGCCAAACGATCCCCGCGCCGTCGCCGATCTCTGCGCCTCGTTCCAGCGCACCGTGGGCGACGTGCTCGCCGACCGCTGCGGCAATGCGCTCACCCTTGCACCGTCACCGACCCTCGTCGTTGCGGGCGGGGTGGCGGCCAATGTCTATCTGCGCGGGCGGCTCGAGACGCTCGCGGCGTCGCACGGTGCGCGTCTCGTCGCGCCGCCGATAAAGCTTTGCACCGACAACGGCGCCATGATCGCCTGGGCCGGCGTCGAACGCCTGCGACTCGGCCTGACGGATGCGCTCGACTTCCGGCCGCGCCCACGCTGGCCGCTCGATCCCGGCGCCGGCGTCGGCGCGGCGGTTCGGGTGTAGGATGGCCGGCATGAACAAGGGCTTCGACATCGTTCCGCTGTTCGCCACGCCCGTCGTCCTTTCGGACCTGCCCGACGGGTCGGCGCTCTGTGCCGAGCTGCGCAAGGTGATCGAGCAGCGCGAGAAGACCCATCCCGGCACCCAGCATTCCAACCTCGGGGGCTGGCAGTCGACCTGGGACATGGACCGCTGGGGCGGCGCGCCCGCGATCAAGCTGCTGGCGCTCGCCCGCAATCTCGCCAACCGGGTGACGACCGATCGCGAGGGCAAGCCCGTCGCCCTCACCTGGCGCGCCAACATGTGGGCGAACATCAACCGCATAGGCCATGGCAACGAGTTCCATTCCCATCCCGGCAGCTACTGGTCGGCGGTTTTCTACGTCGACGACGCCGGCATCGACGCCGATGCGTCGCTGGGCGGCGAGCTCGAGTTCATGGATCCGCGTGGGCCGGGCCCGGCGATGTATGCGCCGCACCTGGGCTTCGCCATGCCAGGTGGGCTCTCGGCCGGCGCCAATGAGACGGTGCGCCCCAAGGCCGGCCGCCTGGTGATGTTTCCCGCCTGGCTGCTGCATCAGGTGCGGCCCTATCGTGGCAACGCCCAGCGTATTTCCATCGCCTTGAACCTCAGCCTGTGAGTGCGGTCCACCACATCGGCGTCGTCGGTGGCGGGGCCTGGGGAACGGCGCTCGCCTGTCTGGCGCGCCGTGCCGACCGGCGCGTCACCCTGTGGTCACGCGATCCTTCTATTTCGGCGTCGATCGTCCGCAAGCGCACCAACCCGGTCTATCTGCCTGGCCAGATCCTCGAGCCTGGCATCGAGATCGCCTTCGCACTCGCCTCGCTCGACGCCTGTGACGCGATTCTGCTCGCCTGTCCCGCGCAAGCGGTGCGCATGGTGGCCGCCGACCTGCCGGGCAGCACGCCGGTCGTGATCTGCGCCAAGGGCATCGAGGCGGCGACCGGTCTGCTGATGCCCGAGGTGCTGGCCGAGGTGTTGCCGGGCCGGCCCATCGCCATGCTGTCGGGACCGAGCTTCGCCGAGGAGGCGGTGCAGGGCCTGCCCACGGCGGTGAGCATCGCCACGTCCGATCCGTCGCTCGGCCGCGACCTCGCCGCCGCCCTGGCCGCCGGCATGTTCCGGCCCTACTGGACCGACGACGTCATCGGCGTGTCGCTGGGCGGCGCGATCAAGAACGTGCTCGCCATCGCCGCCGGCATCGTCGAGGGCCGCGGGCTCGGCCACAACGCCGCCGCAGCGCTGATCACCCGCGGCTTTGCCGAGATGGCGCGGCTCGGCCTCGCCATGGGCGCCCGGCTGGAGACGCTGACGGGATTGAGCGGGCTGGGCGATCTCGTGCTCACCTGCAACGGCCCGCTGTCGCGCAACCGTTCGCTAGGGCTGGCGCTGGGCAAGGGCACGTCGCTCGCCCAGCACATGGAAGGACGGCGGCAGGTCGTCGAGGGCGAGGCCACCGCGGCCGCCGTGCTGGCGCGCGCCACAAAGCTCGGCATCGAAATGCCGATCTGCGCCGCCGTCGATGCTATCCTGCACCGCGGTGCCGATCTCGACGATGCGATCCGTGCGCTGCTGGCGCGGCCGTTGCGCCGCGAAGGCGAATAGAAGGGGAGTGACATGGCTCATTGGCTCATCAAATCCGAGCCGTCGGCGTATTCGTGGCCGCAGTTCGTCAAGGACAAGAAGACGTCCTGGACCGGCGTGCGCAATGCCCAGGCCGCGATCAACCTCAAGGCGATGAAGCCAGGCGACCGTTGCTTCTTCTACCATTCCAACGAAGGCAAGGAGATCGTGGGCATCGCCGAGGTCGCCAAGGCCGCCTACCCCGATCCGACCGACAAGGACGGCAAGGCCGTGACGGTCGACGTGAAGGCGGTCGAGCCGGTCAAGACGACGGTGACGCTGGCCGCCATCAAGGCCGATCCGCGGCTAAAAGATTTCGGACTGGTGCGCCAGTCCAGGCTCTCGGTCGTGCCGGTCAGCGACGAGCAGTGGAAGCTCATCCTGAAGATGTCCGAGACCAATTGATCGGCACGTGATCGACAACACCCGCGGCATCCTCGCGATGTCGGCGGCTGTCTTCGTCTTCATCTTCAACGATGCCCTGATCAAGATCGCCGCCGAGACCGTGCCCGCTATCCAGGCGATCGGCGTGCGCGGCGTCTTTGCCACGCTCTGGGTCACGCTGGCCCTGGCGGTGACCGGCGCATGGCGGCAGATGGGCGGCGTCATCCACCCCTACGTGCTGTTGCGCGGCGCACTCGAGGCGGCATCATCGATCGTCTATCTCGTCGCGCTGTTTCATATCCAGTTCGCCATCGCCACCGCCATCAATCTCTCGACGCCGCTCATCTTCACGGCACTCGCCGTGCTGCTGCTGAAGGAGACCGTGCGCTGGCGGCGCTGGAGTGCGGTGATCGTGGGCTTCTTGGGTGTGCTGCTGGTGATCCAGCCGCGGCCGGGCGATATCGACGTCTGGGCCTGGGTGGTGCTGTTTGCCACCGTGCTCGGCGCCTTTCGCGATGTCCTCGGCCGCTACCTGCCGGCGTCGGTGCCGACCCTGGTGGTTTCCTTCGCCTCGGCCGCCGCCGTGGCCCTGGTGGGTTGCGCCTGGACATTCGTGGAAGGCTGGCAGCCGATGACGCCGCGCGAGATCGGTCTGCTGCTTGCCTCGTCGCTGCTGCTGGCGGCGGGCTACCAGTTCCTGGTGGTCGCGCTACGCTCCGGTGCGGAATTCTCCGTCATCGGCTCGTTCCGCTACGCCTCGATCCTGTGGGCCTTGGCTATCGGCTATGTCGTCTGGGGTGACGTGCCCAATGCGCTGGCGCTTCTAGGTATCACGGTGATCGTGGGCTCCGGCCTCTACATCCTCCACCGCGAGCGCGTGCGCCGCTGAGGGTTAGCCTTCTTTGCGCGGCGCCACGTCCAGCCGCACGATGATGCCTTCGAGCTTGGGCGACACCGTAGGATAAAGCTTCATCACCAGCGGGTCGTGGCCGGGGATGATGTGGTCGGGCGAGGCGGCCAGCCGCTCGCAGGTCCTATAGCCGTCGATCATGTCACCGAGGTTGAAGGCCTGCACGAAGAAGCGGTTCTTCTGCATGTGCTCGTAATAGTGCGCGGCATCGGAGGCCAGCACGACCCAGCCGCGTTTGGTCATCACGCGGACGATCTGCAGGCCAGGCGTGTGGCCGCCGACATGATGCAGCGTGATGTTTGGCGCCAGCTCGAACTCACCATTGTGCTGTTCTACGCGTCCCTTGAAGTTGAGCTTCACCATGCCGACCACGTCCTCGACCTCGAAGCTGTGGCCGAACTTGGGGTAGCGCATGTAGGGCCCCGTGACGAAGCCCATCTCGCGCGTCTGCAGATGAAAGCGCGCCTTGGCGAACTTGTGGAAGTTGCCGACATGGTCGTAGTGCAGGTGAGTCAGCACCACGTCGTCGACCGAATCGGGATCGATGCCGAGCTCCGACATGGTCTCGATCGGGCAGCGCAGGTGCGTGCGGCCGCGCTTGGCCGACACTTCCGCCGTAAAGCCGGTGTCGACCACGACGGTGCGGCCTTCACCGCGGACGATCCAGGTGAAGTAGTCCATCGGCATCGGCCCGTCGTGCGGATCGCCGCCGATGAAATGGTCCGAGCGCCTGGCGTCGCGCCAGGCGTAACGGATGGCGAAGATCTCGTATTCCGCCAACTTACTTCTCGTTCTTGAGCGAGGCCTGCAGCTTCTCCGCGTCGACGGCGATCTTCACGCCGGCGCGCTCCTGCTGCAGCAGCATGGCCGAGCGCGAATCGCGCTCCGCCCAGCCGCGGTTCATGGCCTCCGTCATCTCCTCGAGCGTGAGGTTACAGGCGCGCATCGGCACGCTCACTTCCTTGCCGAGTGCGACGGCCAGCGACACGTCCTTGTGGGCGTGGCGCAACATGAAGCTCGGCGGATCGTAGGTGCCGGGCAGGAACTGGTCGATCAGCCCGTCGAAGGTGCGGCGGCGTCCCAGCGCGCCCTGGCGGACGGCCTCGAACAAAGCGAGCGGCTCGACGCCCGCCTTGACGCCCATGGTGAAGACCTCGGCCAGGGCCAGGTTCATGGCGTAGCCGGCGCAATTGTGCACCAGCTTGGCCACGGTCGCCTGGCCGATCGGGCCGACATAGCGCGCCTGGTCACCCATGGCGCCCAGCACGTCCTTGAATTTCTCGAACACTTCCTTCTCGCCGCCGACCCAGATCGCGAGCTTGCCGGTCTTGGCGCCGCGCGGCCCCCCGCTCACCGGCGCGTCGAGCATGTGCGCACCCTTCTCGGCGAAGGCGGCAGCGATCTTGCGCACCGTGACGCGCGAGTTGGTCGAGAGATCGAAGTAAGCGCCGCCACGCTTCATGCCGGCCAGGATGCCGTCGGGACCTAAGGCCACCGCCTCGACTTCGGGCGGGCCGGGGAGCGAGGTGAAGACCACGTCGGAGTTCCGCGCGACCTCGGCCGGCGAATCGGCCCAGATCGCGCCCGCTTCGATATGGCTGTCGGCTGCGGCGCGTCTGGCGTCGTGAACCGTGACCTTGTGCTGGGCCTTCTGCAGATTGGCGGCGAGGCTCGCCCCCATGATGCCCAGCCCGATGAACCCGACTTTCATCGTTCGTTTCCCCTCTTGTTGAATTGTTATCGTGCGACCCAATTTTCGTAGTCGCGCGCCACTTCTTCGATGGCGGTGTCGTAGAAGCGCTTGCCGTGCTCCGGTGTCGCCATGTTGGGATCGGAGCCGATGCGGCCGTCCGGAAATGTGCGCCGATAGTCCTCGGCGTCGGCGAACGAGCCGTTGGGCGCGATCTTGGGATCCATCTCCTTGCGCTGGATGGTCTCGGGATATTTGTACCAGGTGAGCGCCACTTCCGAGGCGGTGGCGTGGCTGCCTTCGCCGACGGGATAGAGCTCCTGGCTGAGCCGCTTGATGCCCGGCCCGTCCCACCAGTTGCGCAGCGCACACTTGATCGAGGGCTGGTTGCTCATCTTCTCCATCGAGCGCTCGGAATAGATTTCCGAGAAGGCGGCCGTCACGGTGGCGATGTTGCCGCCATGGCCATTCACGAAGAAGAAGCGGGTGAAGCCGTGCCGCGCCAGCGACACCACCGTGTCGCGCACGACGGCGATCAACGTGGTGGGCTTGAGCGTGATCGAGCCGGCGAAGCCCAGGTGATGCTGCGCCATGCCGACCGAGATCGTCGGCGCCACCAGCGCGCCCACTTTTTCGCCCGCGCCGCGCCCGATCATCTCGGCGGTCAGCGCATCGGTGCCGATCAGGCCGGTCGGGCCGTGCTGCTCGGTCGAGCCGATGGGGATGATGATGCCGGTCTTGGTTTTCAGATAGTCGTCGACGAATTGCCAGGTTTTGAGCTGAAGCTGCACGAACGAAACTCCTTCGGGATTTGCCCGAGGATGCGTCGCTTCGCGCAGTGGAGCAAGGCGCCTCAGTCGCTCAGCGGCTCGCCCAAATCGCCTTCGCTGTTGATCAGCAGCACGCGCGCATTTTTGTCGAGGCCCAGCGCCTCGAAGGCGGTGGCCTCGGTGCAGACCCGCGTGAGGCCGGCCAGGCCGGCGCAGCCCGAGGGGCCGGACGTGATGGCGGGATCGCCCCCGGAATCACTGGCGAGCGGATGCGCGAACAGGCGGCGCGCCGGCAGCACCTCGTCTTCCTCGATGGTCATGAACCAGTCCGCCGCCAGGCCGATGATCGGCCAGGTCACGGGCGAGATCTCGCGACAGGCGAGACCGCCCATCGCCGTGTCGGCATTGCCGCTGGCAAGCGTGGGCTTGCCGGCGCGGTTGCTCTGGAACCAGCAGTCGGCGCTCGCTGGTTCGACGACGATCGACACCGGACGTTGGGGAAGCACCGCCCAGAGATAGCCGATCACCGCCGCGGCGAGGCCGCCGACGCCGGCTTGCACGAAGACATGCGTCGGCGCATCCGGCCATTGCTGGACGATTTCCTCGACCAGCACCGTGTAGCCGCGCATCACGCTGCGCGGGATCTGGTCGTAGCCCTCCCACGAGGTGTCGGAGATGATCGTCCACCCGTTCGCGATGGCTTGCCGGCGGCATTCGGCGACGGCGGTGTCGTAGTCGCCATCGACGCGGATCACTTCGGCGCCGCGCGCACGGATGGCGGCTTCCTTGTCGGCGCTGGTGAACTTGGGCAAAAAGATCACGCAGCGATTGCCGAACAGTTTGGCGCCGGCTGCGACCGAGCGGCCGTGGTTGCCCGAGCTCGCGGTGGTGAAGACATGGTTGGCCGTGACTTCGAGATGCTCGCGCTTAAGCAGCGAGGCGAAGCTCGGGCTGGAATGGTAGGCGTTGCCGACGGCGCTCGACAGCACGTTGCCGACCGCCAGCACGCCGCCCAGGGCCTTGAAGGCGCCGAAGCCGAACCGCTGGCTCTCGTCCTTGACCCGTACCTCGCCGACCCCCAGCCGCTCGGCCAGCGCCGGCAAGCGGTAGAGCGGCGTCACTCTGTGGGCGGGGCATTCGCCCAGCTCCAGGGCAAGCTCGGGCACGCCGTTGGGATTGACCACGAACTGCTGTTCGCGGCCGAAGGCAAGGTCCCGGTCGAGCCGGGGATTTTTAGCCAGCCAGGCGGGGAAGGGGGGAGTCGTCATGCAGGGGTCATAGCATGCTAAAGTCTCCGAAACGGAGAGACAGCCATGAAAGTGAATGTCGAAGTGACGTGTACCCCGGAGGAGGCCCGCTCCTTCTTCGGCCTGCCCGACCTCAAGCCGATGCAGGACCGCATCATGGGCGAGATCGAGGAGCGGATGCGTTCCGGCCTCGGCGCCATGAACCCGGAGACGGTGTTCAAGACCTGGCTGCCGGCCTCCATGCAGGGTGTCGAGCAGATGCAGCAGATGCAGCAGGCCTTCTGGCAGCAGCTCGCCGGCATCGCCGCCGGCGGTGGCAAGAAGGAATGAGCGGACGATGAGCGCGCGCGAGAAGCCTGAAGATCCCGCACTCTACTACGAGGCCCACGTCTTCTGCTGCACCAACCGCCGGCCGGCCGGCCATCCGCGCGGCTGCTGCGCCGAGCGCGACGGCGAGGCGCTGCGCGACCACATAAAAAGCCGCGCCAAGGACCTTGGCCTAAAGAACGTGCGCATCAACAGCGCCGGCTGCCTCGACCGCTGCGAACTGGGGCCGACCCTGGTGATCTATCCCGAAGGCGTCTGGTATTCGGTGCCGACCAAGGCCGATATCGACGAAGTGCTGGAAACGCACATGGTGAAGGGCCTTAGGGTCGAGCGGCTGATGCTGCAGACCAAGGACAAGCTGCCGGAGGACCGGGCGAAGCGCTGAACGCGCGAGCGCCTGCCACGGCGCCGGCGCTCCCTAGCTTTGTGCCGCCAGTTCCCGGTCGAGGGTGGAGATGGCCGCCACCACTTGCGTCGCCAGCCGGCAGATGGCGGCAACGTCGCCCATGAAGATGTCGGGTCCCTCGGGCAGGGCGTTGCCCAGCGCGGCGGGGCCGGCGGCATCGTAGTCGACGATGGCATGACGCACGGTGACGTTGGTGCCGCCGCGCAGCTTGCGCGACGTGTAGCGTCGCACCGCCTCGGAAGGACGTGACGCATAACAGATCAGTTGGAGGGTGAACGCCGCCTCCTGCTCCGGCGCGGCACTCTCACCACGCCGGGGGCTCACTGCGTTGAGCCCGCCCTGGCGCAGGCCGAAGGCCACCACCGCCGCCGCCGCGTCGTCGATCTGGCTTCTGCCGCCAGTGCACCGGATCGAGGCACGCGGCGCGGAAGGGGTGGCGGGCGCCGGAACGGCCTCTTCGTCGGTAGGCGCCGGCGGCGCGGGTGCTTTCTCGTCGGTCCGGTCATCCAGGAAATCGAGCACCAGGTCGGTGCCTTCGACAATGGCGTCGACCTGCTCCGGCGACAGCCGGTCGTCGGCCCTGTCCTGTTCCGCGAGCACGACCATGCGCCCCAGCGAGTCGTCGAGCCCCTGTTCCCGGCCCTTCTCGTCGATCTCCGCCTGCGCCACCGCCGAGGCTTCCGGCACGGCCTTGCGCATGAGGCGACGATAGATCTGCTGGTACGGTTTCAGCGCCGGCTCGTCGCCCAGCAGAACCTGCAGGAAGCCGAGATTGGGAACGTGGCGGCCCAGCACGAGCAGGCAGATCGTAATGGGCGTGGACAGGATCAATCCGATGGGCCCCCACAGCGAGCTCCAGAACAGCGCCGAGACGATGAGGGCAAGCGGCGTCACGCCCGTCGACTCGCCGAAGATCAGCGGCTCCAGGAAATGCCCGAGCAGGATGTCGCAGGCGACGATCCAGCCCAGCACCAGGAAGGGCTGGACCCAGCCCGGCGACACGGCGAAGGCGATCAGCGTCGGCAGCACGGCGCCCAGCACCGCCCCGACATAGGGCACGAAGCGCAGCGCGCCGGCCAGCAGGCCCCACAGGATGGGGTTGGGCATTCCCAGCAGCCACAGGCCGCCGCCGACGGCGATGCCGAAGCCCAGGTTCATCAGCACCTGAAGCAACAGCACCCGTGCGACGCGCCCGGCGGCGTCTTCCAGCGCTTCCGACGTGGCGTGGACGTTGCTGCCGCCGAACAGCCGCACGACCTGGTCGCTGATGTGATCGCGATCGAGCAGGATGAAGATGACGAGGATCAGCACGATGCCGATCGTGAGCAGCGGATACAGCAGGGGCACCACGAAGGACGTGACCGTGGAAAAGCTCGACCCGCCGGCCGCGACCGGGACCGGGACGAGCGGTTCCATGCTCGTTCCTTCGCGGGCGAGGTCGTTGGTCAGCGACGCGACCATCGCGGCGAAGCGGGTGAGCGGACCGCCACTGTCCGCCAGGGCGCGCAAGTCCTTCACTTTCTGCTGGAGGTTCGTCTGGTAGCCCGTGAGGCTTCCGGCCACGTCGGCGAGCTGCGACGTCACCAGCGCCGCGAGGAGGCCGAAGATCGCCAGCGCCATCAGCACGACCGCGGCGACGGACAGGGGAAGCGGCACCAGCCGGCGCAGCCACGTGATCGCCGGACTGAGGATGAAAGCGATGAGGATGGCCACCGCCGTCGGCAACAGCACGTCGCGGCCGTAATACAAGGCAGCGACCGTCACCACACCGACAACCGCAAAAGCGATGGTGCGAAGGAGTCGGGCCTCCAGAGGATCGACGGTGCCGCCACGCAGCAGTTTCATGTTGAGCCTCAGGAAAGCCGCCCGCGGCCGGGACGTGACGACGACTTGTCCTGGTAACGCTCGACAGGGCGAACAGTTGCCGCAGCGCAAACACCGCCGCCGCGTTGCCGCGACGGCGGTGCTCTCTTTCCGGGGATCAGGCGCGCTTCAGCTGCTCGACGCGGCCGTCGCCTGAATTGTTGGCCGTGTTCTCGAGCACCTTGTTGTCACCAGCCTTGGTAGCGATCTGGATGCGCCTGGGCTTCATCGCCTCGGGCACCTCGCGCACCAGGGCGATCTCCAGCAGGCCATGCTCGAACGAGGCGCTCTTCACCTTGACATAGTCGGCGAGGTTGAACTGGCGCCGGAAGGCGCGGGCCGAGATGCCCTGGTAGAGATACTGCCCGTTGGGCTGCGCCCGCTTCTGGCCCTCGACGGTGAGCTGGTTCTGCTCGGCTGTGATGGAGATTTCCTCGGGCGTGAAGCCCGCCACCGCCAGCGAGATCCGGTAGTTGTCCTCGTCGATGCGGACAATGTTGTAGGGCGGGTAGTTTTCCTGGCCCTGGGGCAGCGCCTGGTTGGCCAGCAGGTCGAACAGGTGGTCGAAGCCCACGGTCGACCGCCAGTACGGGGTTGGATCGAAGTTCATAGCCACATCCTCCTCTTGAGCAACATGGATACAAGGGTGTCGAACCGGACCCTCCGGCCCGGGCCGGACCCCGCGAAGGCATCCGGCGACGGACGATTTAGGAATGGCCGAAAAGGGGTCAAGGGCGGCGCCAAATTTTTTTGGCGGCCCCCCCCCCTTGAACTCCCGCCGGGGAGTTTTTGATTTCTCGCCAGCGACATTTTTTTGCAGGAGGTGAGGTATGACTGTCGGGTCAGCTGCTTTCCTGACCGGCCCCGCGCCGGCCGCGCTGCAGCCCTTTTTCCGATCTTTGCCGCCGGCGGCCGTGCCGGGTACGGCGTCTCCGCGCCGGGCGCCCCCCGTCCCGCTGGCCCATGACTGGCCAAGCGGCAGGATCCTCGTCGTCGGGCCACGAGCCGTCGTCGCGCTCGACCTGCAGCGCATCCTGCGCGACGCGGGCTATCGGGTCGTCGGTCCCGTCGCCACGGCGGCCGAAGCCCGGCGCCTGATCGCTCGCGGCCCGGTCGACGGCGCCCCCGTAGACGGCGCCATCGTCGACCTCGACCTCGACCCGTCGGCGGCGTCGGCAATCCTCGAGCTTCTGGACGACGCCGGCATTCCCGCCGTGTTCCTCTCGGGCGCGGCACTGCAGGAGTTGCCGGAACGCCACCGCGACCGACCGCTCGTGCACAAGCCCTACACCGGCGCCGGCCTCTTGACGGCGCTCCGGCGGGCCTTGGAGAAGGCGGAGGGCGAGGCAGAGGGGCAGGGGGAGGGCGGGTTCCTCTACCCGATCAGCCCGCCGCCGATGCCCTGGCCGCGGGTGTTCCCGCAGCTCTGAAGCGTGGCGCGCTCCCAGCCATGAGAAGCGGCCTGCGGCTCAGCCGTTCCCCGTCTTTTCCGCCAGCCACGTCTTGATGAGCGACTGATAGGGCACGTCGCGCTTGTTGGCGGCAACCTTGATGCGATCGAGAAGCGATACCGGAAGGCGCAGCGAGATCGCGGTCGTCGACGGCTTGAGGTTCGGCAGGCGCACCCGCTCGGCCTTGCTCCAGTCGATATGGTCGCTGGAGTCGCGGGTTTCCCAGAAGCGCCGCTCCTCGGCTTCGCTCCGGAATTTCGGAACAGACTTAGGCTTCTTGCTCATAGCGTAGCCATCGTACCATCGGAGGGTCAGACGAAGCAGTTCTTCTCCTCCCACGTTCGCATGGGTCGGGGCTATGGCGCTTGCGCCATAGCCCCCAGGTGCCCCGATCCGGCGCTGTTTACAGCGCCTTTGGGCGGAGGGGGCCGCCCCAGCCCGCCGTTGGGCAGCGCCCGGTGGCCATGATAGGATCACCGCCATGTCCACGCTCGCCGCCCCGCCCCCCGACCGGCTGGAAGCGCTGTGCCGCCGCTGGAAGATTCGCGAGTTGAGTCTTTTCGGCTCGCAGGCGCGCGACGAGGCGCGGCCGGACAGCGACGTCGATCTGCTGGTCGACTACGATCCCACGGCCGACTGGAGCCTCCTCGATACCGCCCGCCTGCGCGCCGAGCTTGCCGAGCTGTTCGGCCGTCCGGTCGATCTGGTGCGCGAGCGCAACGTCACCAACCCCTACCGGCTCGCTTCGATTCGCCGCGATCGTCGCCCGCTCTATGCCGCCTGACGACGAAGACCGGGCGTCGCTCGTCGACATGCTGGGCTTCGCCCGCGAGGTCGTGGAATTCAGCCGGGGGCGCAAGCGCGCCGACCTCGACCGCGACAGGGCGTTCCTGCGCGCCCTCGAAAGGGCCCTGGAACTCGTTGGAGAATGCGCCCGGCGGATCTCCGCCGGCACCCGACAGGCCCACCCTGCCGTCCCCTGGCAGGACATCGTCGGCATGCGCAACGTCATCGCCCACGAATACGGCCACGTCGACCTGGACGAAATCTGGAAGACCGCCGAGCGCGACGCGCCGCGCCTCGTGTCCGCGCTGGAGTCGATTGTCGCGGCTCTTCCGCTACCGCGATGACGTTCACCCCCGAACAACGCGCCCGCGAGAAGATCGACGCCTGCTTTTGACGCCCCCCTGTCCAGGTCGTCGTCTAGGTCGCCGGCCCGATTTCCGCTACACTGCCCGGCCGCCAGTTGATGGAAGGGAGCAAGCCGATGCCCGCAGAGACCAGAGGCCGCATCCGTCACATCGCCCTCAGCGTAAAAGATCCCTGGGAGACCGCCGAATTCTACAAGCAGGCCGTCGGCCTGCAGGAGGTCCTGGAACTCGACGGCCCGCTGGCCGAGGGCGTGTTCCTGACCGACGGCGTGGTCAACCTCGCCATCCTCCACTTCAAGAACGACGAGGCCTCGCAGGGCACCGGCACGGACTTTGTCGGCATCCACCACATCGGCTTCTGGGTCGATGACGTGGTCGAACAGGGCAGGATCGCGCGCAACACCGGCGCCACCTGGATCATGGGCGACACCAACAACCCCAACGGCTACGAGATCAAGCACACCGACCTCGACGGCATCATCTTCGACATCGCCGCGCACGGCTGGGTCGGCTCGCAGAAGAACCCGGGATCGGAAGACAACGTCGTGCAGGCGAACCCGCAACGGCGGCTGGCGAAGTTCGACGAGCGCCGCGCGCGGGCTCAGGCGAAGATCGCCGCGATCCGGGCGAAACAGCTCGCCGTGGCCGCGGAGTGAGGCGCTGACGAAGCGCCGGAGCTGGCCCTCCATACGGGGCTGGCCGTTTGAGCGTTTCAGTCACTCGCTTGGTACAGATACTTCTGAAATCCCACGAACGTCTGCCGGATTTGCTCAGCGCCCCCGAGGTCGGCAATCGCATCGGCGAGCGCGCCATATTTGAGGTTGAGCAGAGGCGAGAGCTTCTCCTGGTCGAGCTCATCTACGCCTTCCTTGACGTACTGCAGCAGCACGAAATCCAGAAAGCCACGTTGCTTGTCGTTGAAGGCTGCTCGGATCTCTCCGCGAGCCGCCTCTGCCCGCGCGTCGCGTGACACCGTTGGCCGCGCATAGGCAACGTAAGCCAGCACGTCGAACAGATCGCTCTTCTCCGCGTCGATGATGTTCTGCATCTCGGCCAGCATGCTCTTGCTGAAGCCGCGCTCGGCCAAACCGTCGAGCAGCTTCTTGCGCGTGGCCGGGTCGCTCCACAGCGTGCGTAGTTCGTCCTCGTTCTTGAACAGGTCGGGCAGGGCGCCGTAGAGGCTTTCGAGGAATTGCTTGGCCGACATGGGTGTGCCGTCGGGGCTCCAGAAGGTCGTCGCCACGATGTGTTGAAGGGTGCGTTCCTTGCCGTCGGCCAGTTTGATGATCAGCTTCCTGGGCTTGGGATCACGATCGTCGTCATCGCCGTCGGTGTCATCGGTATCCCAGGAATCTCCTTCTTCACCGAAGCCCTTGGGCTTTTCCGTCGTCTGATCCTCAGGCTCACCGTCCCACTCCGGATCGCTGAAGTGATGATGGGCCTTCACGAAGTCGTAGATCGTGAAATAGTCCTTGCCGTCATAGAGCCGCGTCCCGCGGCCGATGATCTGCTTGAACTCGATCATGGAATTGACCGGCCGCATTAGGACAATGTTGCGGATGTTGCGGGCATCCACGCCGGTCGAGAGCTTTTGCGACGTGGTCAGGATCGTCGGGATCGTCTTGTCGTTGTCCTGAAAGTCCCGGAGGTGGTGATCGCCCACCGTGCCGTCGTCGGCCGTCACGCGGTGGCAGTAATCGGGATCGGTGCTGGCCTTCACCTGGTTGATGATGTCCCGCACCATCAGCGCATGTTCCTGGGTGGCGCAGAAGACCAGCGTCTTCTGCTTCTGGTCTATCAGATCCATGAAGACCTTTATCCTCCTCCAGCCCGTCCAGGTACTTCAGGAACAGCAGCCACGACGTCTGCTCGATGTAATCGAGTTCGGTGTTACAGCCAGCTTCCTTGCGGAGATCGTCGTCGATGTTTCTGAAGGCTTGTTCGAACATTGTGGCTAGGTACCTATGAGAGGATGAGGAAGCTATGAGGCCTCAAAGTTCGACCAGGATGCTTTCTCAGTATAGGCGCCTGTTTGCTAGGCCGCTGCACTCGGATGCACGTCCGGCCGATAGCCGGCACGGACGGCCTCGACGATAGGCCGGGGCGTCAGGACCGTGACCGCTTCGTCGGGCGCGAGGTTGGCGGGCGGGCCGTAGCCCGCCAGGGACCACGGCCGCACCGCACCGTCCCACTTGAGGAAAGCCGTGCCGCCCGCCGCGACCATGACGCCATCGGGCAGGCCGGCGAGCGGCGCGTCGAAGGTGATCTTGCCGCGCCATCGCTCGATCCGCTCCGCGTGGAGGACGCGATCCATGTCGGCCGCCCGCACGCGCTCGCCGGCGCGGCCCGCGCCGCTGGCCCAGCCGTCGACGAAGCGGCGGAAGGCCTCCCGGCGGCATTCGGCGCAGGGGCGGTGGCCGGCCGCCAGGGCCGTCGCCTCGTCGAGAAAGAACAGCTCGGTGTAGTAGCCCGGCCGCATGAGTTGCCGGCGCCGCCCGCCGAACGACAGGAGGCAGCTCAACCACGCTCTCGTAGTCCAGCGGCGCCCGCTGAGGGTGCGGTGGGCGTCGTGCAGGCAGCCACGGTTGCCCATCAAGGTTCCGCGCGCTTCGGAGGCGACGATCTCGCCGAACGGCGTCACGCGGTTCTGCAGCGGCATGGCCTCATTTTGCACGCGGGACGGCGCCGGCAAAGCCTGCTCTGGTGCAGGGATGCTTCCCTGATTGTGTGAGTTATGTCTTTCTGATAACCTGACGCCGTGACGGGATCGCGGGATTCGACGCTCGATGTGCTGCTCGATCTGGACGGGCAAGTGCTAGTCGTCGATCCGGCCGGCGGGCATTGGGTCCGGTTCGTGGTGAAGAGAGTGCCGGTGTCTCCGGAGAAGCCGCATGGTCTCGACTATTCGCTGACCCTGCACGGACCGGACGGCGAGCGCCTGGTCGGCTTCGACAACGCCCACCCGGTGGGCCGGCAGAGACGCGGCGATCCGCAGGACCATCGCCATCGGTTGCGGACGATCAGGCCCTACGACTATCGGGATGCCGCGACCCTGCTCGGCGATTTCTGGACGACGGTGGATGCGGTGCTGCGCGACAGAGGAGTGCTTCCATGACGACGCTGAGAGTTGGCATTGCCAGCTACGAGGAGATGAAGGCCCGCACGCTGGCGGTGGCGTCCGGCAAGCGGCGCATCGGCGCCGGCGAGCCGAAAGTGTGGTTCACGTCGACGGAGTCCTTCGCCAAAATCCTGTCGAAGGGCAATCGCGAGCTGTTGCGGATCATCGCCGAGGAGGCGCCGGGCTCGCTCGATGAACTGGCCCGGCTGAGCGGCCGGGCGAAGTCCAACCTGTCCCGGACGCTGAAGACCATGGCGGGCTACGGCCTCGTCCGCCTCGAGCGCGGCGCGCGCGGCCGGCTCGCGGCCAAGGTCGTGCACGACCGGATCGAACTCGACCTGCCGCTCCCGCGCCGGCGGAGAGCCGGCTAGGTCCCGCAGCCCACGCGGTCGGGCGGAAACTGCGGCTGGAGCTGGTCTGATCAGCGATAGACCAGCAACGGAATGGCGCTGTGGGTCATCACGCTCACCGTCTCGCTGTTGAGCACCAGCGCCGTGATCCCGCGCCGGGCATGCGAGGCCATGGCAATGAGATCGCACTGCCGCTCGGTCGCGGTCTCGATGATGCCGCGATGGGGATGCTCGTTCTTGACCTCGATGGTCTCGCACGGAACGCCGATGGCCGCCGCCTTGCGCGCCGCCTGGGCGAGATGTCCCGCCGCGGCGGCCTTCACCTCGCGTTCGTGGTCGGCCTGCGAGACGCCGATCTTGCGCGCCTCGGCCGAGAGGACGGCGAACGGCTCGGTCACCGCCACCACGGTGACGCGGGCGCCGCAGTCGCGCGCCAGGCTGAGCCCGCGGTCGAGCGCGGCGTCCGACAGCAACGAGCCGTCGGTGGGAATGAGGATGTGCTTGAACATGGGGGCCCTTTCGAAGACCGGGAAAGGCCGCGCGTCGCTGCCCGACGCCGGGTGAAGCCTCCGGCGAAAGCGCGCGCCCTGTAGGCTCTTTGGTGGCCGCGCGACAGGTCGCTGTTTCGCGGGTGGCAGCCATGCAAACGCCGATTTGCAGGTTCGACAGGATTATGCTAGGAAAAAGACTATTCTGGCGGGAGTGCATTCCCGTCCATCGGCCCGCCCGCGCCCCGTTCAGGAGCGCTTCTGGCGGGCTTTTTCATGTCCAGGAGTTGCCCCATGTCTTCCGTCCTGTCGCCCTCCATTCACCGCCGCCGCCGGCCGATGGGGAATTTAAAGACACGCAGGTGTCGTTTTATGCGAGCCGGAAAGGCCCGGTTTGTCGGCGTTTCCGGGGGGTGCCGATTAAATCGACATGATTTCCCGACAATTTGGTGTCGGGAAAAGTCGATCATTCCACCAGTTCGGAGAGCCGCTTGATGATGCGCGTGGGCTGGGCGCTCGCGTGGGCGGGCACGCCGGCGCCGAACGGGTCGTACCAGATGCCGCACATGCCAAGCTGCTGCGGCGCCACGACTTCCCATTCGTAGTTGTCGCCCACCATCCAGGCCTCGTCCGGGGCCACGTCCAGCCGCTCCAGCGCGTGGCGGTAGACGGCGAGCTCGGGCTTGCCCTGGCCGAACTCGCCCTCGATCTGGATGTGGTGGAAACGGTGGGCGAGGTCGAAGCGCTCGATCTTGGCGCGCTGCGTTTCAGCGGCGCCGTTGGTGACGAGGGCGAGACGCACGCCGGCGTCACGCAGCGCATCGACGGTGGCGTGGGCGTCGGGATAGAGCCGGTATTCGGTGCGGCGGAGTTCAGTGAAGGCATCGGCGATGCGGTCGGCCAGTGCGTCGTCGGGCCGGCCGAGCTTGGCCAGGCCGCGCCGGACCGACTCACGGCGGGCGCCGGGAATGTTCAGCCGCCACTTTGCGGCCTCAGTGCGGTCGTTCCAGAACGCGCGCGCCTCTTCCATCACGGCTACCCGCACGCGCGCGATGGACTCGGGATCGTGGGCGTCGAGGTGGGCCGCGAAGACGTGGAGCAGGCGCGTCCATGCCTCCTCGGGCTGGGCGTAGGCGCGGATCAGCGTATCGTCGAGATCGAAGAGAATGGCGCGCGGCAGGTTCTTCAATTGACTGGCCGCGACGCAAAAGTGCCGGGCGCCGGGCTGACGACGACATTGCGCGCGGCCTGGATCTCGATCACGGCCAGCGCGCGTTCCGAACGGCCGTCGGGCAGGAAGCGGAAGATGCCGTCGACGCCGGACCAGCCGGTGGGATTGGTGATCGCCTCGGCCGAGAAATCGCCGCCGGGCTTCAGGCGGGCGAGGTGGCCGGCCAGCGCCACGCCGTCGTAGGCGAGCGTGGCGAGGCGATGCGGCGGGCGGCCGTAGGTCGTGGTGAAGCGGCGCTCGAAGTCGGCGCGCCGGGCCGGATCGGGCGCGGCATACCAGGCGCCGCGCAGCATGGTGTCGTTGCCGATGCCCTGGACGTCCCAGACGCCGGTGCCGATGAACTGCACCTGGTCCTTCTCGATTCCGGCGGCGGTCAGCGAGGCCAGCACGGTCGAGACGCGGGGCGGCGCCACCGGCACCAGGATGACGAGCTTGCCCCCGCCTCCGACCGTGGCGCCGGCTTTGGCCTGGGTCTCGCTGGCGAGGCGCCGGGCCGCCGGCATGAGGTCGGCACTGTTGGGATCGTAAAGCTCGGCCGCCACCACCGTGCCGCCGCGCACGGCGACATGGCTTTCCAGGGTGCGCGCCATCTGCTCGCCGTAGGGCGTCTGCGGCGCGAAGGTGGCGAAGCGTTTGACGCCGGCATCGATCGCATGGTCGACGACGCGGCGGACCTGCGGCGGGGCGGCGATGCCCATGATCCAGACGCCGCGCTGGGCGGCGGACTCGTCGTTGGAAAAGGATACGACATTCATGCCGCCCTGGGCCACGAGGGGCGCCAGCGCCGTGGCCGATGTGCCGAACAGCGGGCCCAGCACGAGGGCGGCCCCGCCGGCGCGCGCCTTGCGATAGGCTTCTACCGCGGTCTCGGTGGTGTCGCCGCTGTCGTAGGCGGAGAGCGCGAGTTCCTTGGCGCCGGTGTCGAACAGCGCCATTTCGGCGGCCTGCTGCATGGACTGGCCGATCGGCGCGGCGCCGCCGCTCAGCGGCAGCAGGAGCGCGATGCGGGCCTTGCCCGAGGCGGAGACGGGCGAGCCCGTGGCCGGGGTCGTGGGGGCCGGTGCGGGCGTGCTAGTCTTGGGTGGCTCGGCGCAGCCTGCGGCCAGGAAGAGCGTGGCCATGAGCGCCAAAAAGGACGTACGCATCGGGGACATACTCCGGCGGGCGGATTCAGATGGACGTGGAAGAACAGTCACAAGCTAGCGATGGTCTAGCCCCGCGTAAACCGCCGCCGCTGGCGCCGGGGCTGCATATTGTCGCCACGCCGATCGGCAATCTGCGGGACATCACCTTCCGGGCGATCGACGTGCTGCGCGGAGCCGACCTGATCGCCTGCGAGGACACCAGGGTCTTTGCCAAGCTGGCCAGCCACTACGGCATTTCGGTTCCCACCGTGGCCTACAGCGACGCCACCCAGGACCTCGCCGAGCCACGGATCGTGCGCGCGCTGGCCGCGGGCAAGCGGGTGGCGCTGGTGTCCGACGCCGGCATGCCCCTGATTTCCGATCCCGGCTACCGCCTCGTCCAGGCGGCCCTCGCCGGCGGCCATGCCGTGACCTCGGCGCCCGGCCCCTCGGCGGTGCCGATGGCGCTGGCGCTGTCCGGGCTGCCGACCGACCGCTTCTATTTCGGCGGCTTTTTGCCCGCCCGGGAAGGCGATCGCCGCCGCACCATCGGTGCTGCCGCCGCGATGCCGGCGACCCTGGTGTTCTTCGAGGCGCCGCACCGGCTGCCGGAATCGCTGGTCGATCTCGCCGACCTTTTGGGCGCGCGCCCCGCCGCCGTCGCGCGCGAGCTGACCAAGCTTTTCGAGGAGGTCCGCCGCGCCCCGCTGACTGAACTTGCGGCCCACTATGCGGCGCATCCCGACGTGAAGGGCGAGATCGTGATCGTGATCGGCCCACCCGGCGAGGATCAGGCGCCCGATAGGGCGGTGCTCGACGCCGCGCTGCGCACGGCGATGGCCGGGGCCTCGATCAAGGATGCGGCCTCGGAAGTGGCGGCGCGCTTTGGCCTCAAACGCCGCGATGTCTATGCCCGGGCGCTGGAGCTGAAGCGTGAGGCCTCGTCGTGACGACCGAGGCCCGGCAAAGAGCGCATCGTCTCGGCCATGCCGCCGAATGGCGCGCCGTGTGGCGGCTGCGCCTCGCCGGCTTCTCGATCCTGGCCCGGCGCTACAAGACCAAACTCGGCGAGATCGACATCGTCGCCCGGCGCGGTGACCTGCTGGTCTTCGTCGAGGTCAAGGCGCGCGGCGATGTCCTGACGGCGGTCGATTCGCTGGGGGGCCGGCAGTTCGGTCGCGTCTCGCGCGCCGCCAGCCTGTTCCTCGCCCGCCATCCGCGCTATGCCGCCTGCTCGGTGCGTTTCGATGCAGTACTCGTGAGCGGCTCCCTTTGGCGACAAATGTGGCCGCGTCACCTGCCCGATGTCTGGCGCGCCCCGGAGTAGCCTGTGTCGAGCGACGCGTTGGAAACCAGCAAGAGTTTGAGCCGTCTGCGCGATCTCTGCGCCGGCGATGGCGAGCGTCTCGACCTTCTCGAGGTGGCGCTGGTGCTGAGCGCTCTGCGCAGCGGCGACACGGTCGATCTATCGCCTTTCCGCCAGCATGTGGCGGCGATGTCGACGGGCCTGGCCGATCTGGTGCGCCGGCGCGGCGCGGCCCCCGAGTCGCTGGCCGAGATCATCGCCCAGTCCTACGCCTACCGCGGCGACAGCGAGACCTATGACGATCTGCAGAATGCCGACCTGATCCGGGTGATCGAGCGCCGCCAAGGCCTGCCGGTGGCGCTCTCCATCCTTTACCTCCATGTCGCCCGGGCGCAGGGCTGGCACGCCGAGGGGCTGGCGTTTCCAGGCCACTTCCTGATCCGCGTGGAGATCGACGGCGGCCGGCATGTCATCGATCCCTTCCATGACGGCTGCGTGCGCGACGCCTCCGACCTGCGCGAGCTGCTGCGTCAGGTGCTGGGCCCGACGGCCGAGCTGAAACCCGAGCATTTCGATCCGGTGTTCGATCGCGACGTCCTGCTGCGCCTGGAAAACAACGTCCGCCTTCGGCTCGCCAAGCGAGAGGAGTGGACCGGCGCGGCGCAGTCGCTCGATCGCATGCTGGCGATCTCGCCCGACCAGCCGGAGCTGCTGTTCGAGTCGGGCCAGCTCAATGCCCGGCTCGACAAGCGCCGGGCCGCCATCCTGGCCTTCGAGCGGTTTCTGCTCGTTGCTGGTGACCGGGGTGATGCCGAGCTGCGCCAGCGTGCTACCGCCCTGTTGCAGGAATTGCGCCGCGGGCTTAACTGACAGGCCACGAGAGGATGAAGGAATGAAGCTCAGCGTCGCCATTCAGATGGACCATGTGTCGACCATCGACATCGACGGCGATTCGACATTCGTTCTGGGAATGGAAGCCGAACGGCGCGGCTATGCGCTGTGGCATTACACGCCCTCGGATCTCATCTTCCGCGACCGCAAGGTGCTGGCGCGGGCCCAGCCGATGAAGCTCCGGCGCGAGAAGGGCAACCATTTCACCCTGGGCACGGTCGAGACGCTCGATCTGTCCAAGATCGATGTCGTGCTGCTGCGCCAGGATCCGCCGTTCGACATGTCCTACATCACCACGACACACGTGCTGGAGCACATCCATCCGAAGACGCTCGTGGTCAACGATCCGGCCAGCGTGCGCAACGCGCCGGAGAAGCTTTTCGTCACGCATTTCGACAATGTGATGCCGCCGACCCTGATCACGGCTGACGCCCGCGCGCTCAGGGATTTCCGCGACGAGCACAAGGACATCATCCTGAAGCCGCTGTTCGGCAACGGCGGCGCCGGCGTGTTTCGCGTGCGGCCCGACGACGAGAATTTCAATTCGCTTCTGGAGATGTTCTCGCAGCGCAGCCGCGAGCCGGTGATCGCCCAGCGCTACCTTCCTGAGGTCCGCAAGGGCGACAAGCGCATCATCCTGATCGACGGCAAAGCGGTGGGTGCAATCGACCGCGTGCCGGCCGCGGGGGAAGCCCGTTCCAACATGCATGTCGGCGGTGTTGCGGTGAAGGCCACGCTCACCAAGCGCGACATCGAGCTGTGCGAGATCATCGGTCCCGAACTTGCTCGTCGCGGGTTGCTCTTCGTCGGCATCGACGTGATCGGCGACTACCTCACGGAAATTAATGTCACGTCGCCGACCGGTCTGCAGCAGATCAACCGTTTCGACGGGGTGTCGCTGGAAGCCCAGATATGGGATCGCATCGAGATGCGCTACCAGGAATCCCGCGGGCGCAAGTAATGGCCGCGGCCAAAGCCGCGCCGATCTGGGTCACGGGTGCGCTGACGCTCGACCCGTCCGAGATCGAGGAGAGCTTCGTGCGGTCCACGGGACCGGGCGGCCAGCACGTCAACACGACCTCGACCGCGGTGCAGCTCCGCTTCGATGTGCGCCATTCGCCGTCGTTGACGGACGATGTGCGCCACAGGCTGGAACGCCTGGCGGGGCGCCGGTTGACGCGCGATGGTGTGATCGTCCTTCTGGCCCAGGGCCAGCGCAGCCAGATGCGCAACCGCGAGGAGGCGCTCGAGCGCCTGGTCACCCTGGTTCGCGAGGCTGCCCGGCCGCCCACGCCGCGCAAGAAGACGAGGGTTAGCAAGGCCGCCAAGCGCCGGCGCGTCGACGACAAGAAGCACCACGGTGCGGTCAAGTCCCTGCGAAGGACGCGGGCGGACGATTAGGGGCGTGCTACTCTTCCGCCCGGTAACAGATGAGGTGTCCCGTGGCAGACGTTCGCAAGGAGACTGACAGCCTCGGTGAGGTGAGCGTTCCGGCCGACAAGCTGTGGGGCGCCCAGACCCAGCGCTCGCTCGAGCATTTCAGCATCGGCAAGGACCTGATCCCGCGCGAGATGATCACGGCCTATGCGATCCTGAAGAAGGCCGCCGCCAACGCCAACCACGACGGCAAGCGCCTCGACGACACGGCGCACAAGCTGATTGTGCAGGTCTGCGACGAGATCCTGGCCGGCCAGCATCACGACATGTTTCCGCTGCACGTCTGGATGACCGGCAGCGGCACGCAGTTCAACATGAACGTGAACGAGGTGATGTCCAACCGCTGCTGCCAGATTGCCGGCACGCCGCTCGGCAGCAAGAAGCCGGTCCATCCCAACGACCACGTCAACATGAGCCAGTCGTCCAACGATTCCTTTCCGGCCGCGATGTATATCGCGGCGGCAGTGAACGTGACGTCGCGCCTGGTGCCGTCGGTGACGGCGCTGCGCGACGCCATCGATGCCAAGGCCAAGGAATGGGACGACATCGTCAAGATCGGCCGTACCCATATGCAGGATGCCACGCCGATCACGCTCGGCCAGGAATGGTCGGGTTATGCCGGCGCGCTGTCGGATGATCTCGACCGGCTGAAAGACGCGCTGAAGGGCGTCTATCATCTCGCCCTGGGTGGTACCGCCGTGGGCACCGGCATCAATGCGGCACCGGGCTTTGCCGAGGCGTCGGCGGCGGAAATCGCCAAGCTCACCAAGCTGCCGTTCATCACCGCACCCAACAAGTTCACGGTGCAGGGTTCGCACGATGCGCTGGTCCAGCTCTCGGGCACGCTCCGGACCCTCGCCGTTTCACTCTATAAAATCGCCAACGATATCCGACTGATGTCGTGCGGCCCGCGCGCCGGCTTTGCCGAGCTCGAAATTCCCGAGAACGAGCCGGGCTCCTCGATCATGCCGGGCAAGGTCAACCCGACGCAGTGCGAGGCGCTGACCATGCTGGCGGTGCAGGTGATGGCCAACGATGTGGCGGTGGGCATGGGCGGCGCCGGCGGTTATCTCGAGATGAACGTCTACAAGCCGCTGATGATCTTCAACATCACCCATTCGATCACCCTGATCACCGACGGCTGCACCAACTTCCGCAAGTTCCTGGTCGAGGGCACCAAGCCCAACCTCAAGAAGATCAAGGAATACGTCGACCGCTCGCTGATGCTGGTGACGGCACTGGCGCCGGTGATCGGCTACGACAAGGCCTCGAAGATCGCCCATTACGCCATGGACAACGACCTGACGCTGAAAGCAGCCGCGCTCAAGCTGGGGTTCGTGACAGAGGCGGAGTTCGACAAGGTCGTCGACCCCAGGAAGATGGTCAGGCCCTACGTCGCCACCGAGTAATCGCGGCTATCGCTCGACCATCCACTTGCGGTCGCTGATGAACCGCGCCGCCGCCAGGCCGAGCGCCATGGCGCCGACGATGAATCCGCAGGTGCCGCCGGCTTCGATGGCAGACAGCACGTCGCCCTGGTTGAAGAAGACGACGGTGTGAAAGGCATAGATGCCGGGCGTCATGATGATGATGCTGGGCACGGTGAGCACGATGCGCGGCACACCCATGCCGGAGCGCACCAGGGAGGCCAGCAGGCCCACGACCAGAGCGCCCAGGAACGTCGCCGGTGGCAATTGCATGCCGAGGTCGTGCAGCCACAGGCGAAGTTCGTTGCCCAACAAAGCGAGGCAACCGACGACCAGCACGGTGCGCGGCGAACTGTTGTAGAGAATGGCGAAACCGCAGCCGCCGGCGAAGCTCGCGACGGCCCGCAGCAGCAAGGTGAGGACGTCGACGTCCTGCACCACGGGCTCGGGAGAGACGGCGGTCAGGCCGGCGATGGCGACCACGGCGGAGAGGCCGAACGCGGCGGCCAATAGAGCCATCATGCCATAGGCGAGCCGGGCCAGGCCGGCCATGGTCTGGTGCTGCAGCAGGTCGAGCAGCGAGGCGACCAGCGGGAAGCCGGGAACGAGGAAAAGCACCGACGAGATGAGGCCCACGGCATGGCTTGGGCTGAAATCTGCGCCGGCGATGCCCACCACGAGCAGGCAGTAGAAGCCCGATGCCAGGATCGCGCAGAGCGCCGTGACGGCATACTGGTTGAGACGCCGGCCGAACATCAGGCTGCGCGCAAGCTGGCCGAGGCTGCCGGCCGCGATCGCCGCCGCTATGCCCAGGGGGTCGCCGCTGTTCAGATAGCAGAAGGCGCCGGAAGCGAAGCCTATCGCGATGGCGACGACGGGGATCGAATTGAATGGCGGTGCCTTGTCGATGGCATCGAGGCTGGCTGCGAGTCCGGCCACGGTCAGGCCGGGCCGACTGTCGCGTGCGAGGCGCTCGAGGGCGCTGATGCGGCTGGCATTGATGCCGAGCGGGGCGATCTCGATCGCCGTCGTCACGGCCTCGGGGCCGCGCCGGACCGTGGCGGTCATGCCGTCGATCGTCACATGCAGCGCCAGCGAGTCGAGCCCCATGTTCGCGGCCAGCAGGCCCATCGATTCGCGGACACGAAACACAGTGTCGCCGGCGCGCAGCATCATCGTGCCGAAGCGCAGCAGGCCGTCGAGGGCCTCACCGAGGGATGGAGCGGCGGCGGTCAAGCGATCTGCAGCTTCAGGACTTCCGCCGTCTCGGCACGCACGCGCGCGCAGAGCGCGGCGTCTTCCTTGAGGTTTTGGCCGTAGGAGGGAATCATCTCCTTCAGCTTCGGCACCCAGTGGCCGACGAGCTGCTTGTGGAAGCAGTTCTCCAGCATGTGGACCATGATCCACACGGCGGTCGAGGCGCCCGGCGAGGCGCCGAGCAGGGCCACGATCGAGGAATCGGCCGAATGCACGATCTCGGTGCCGAATTCCAGCTTGCCGGTATGGGCGGTGTCCTTCCTGATGATCTGGACGCGCTGGCCCGCGACGTCGAACTCCCAGTCCGATTCCTTCACATTGGGATAGAAGTCGCGCAGCGCCTTGAAGCGATGGCTGTTGCTCTGCAGCACCTGCCCGACCAGATATTCCTCCAGCGGGAAGTTGTCCCGCGCAACGGCCAGCAGCGGGAAAATGTTGTCGGGCCGTAGTGACATCGGCAGGTCGAACAGCGATCCGTGCTTCAGGAACTTGGTCGAGAAGCCGGCGTAGGGGCCGAACAGAAGCCAGCGCTTGCCGTCGATGATGCGTGTATCGAGATGGGGCACCGACATCGGCGGCGAGCCTTGGGCGGCCATGCCGTAGACCTTGGCGGCGTGGCGCTCGACCACCTCGGGCTTGCCGCAGCGCAGCCAGATGCCGCTCACCGGGAAGCCCGCGAAGCCCTTGGCCTCCGGGATGCCCGACTTCTGCAGCAAGGTGAGGGCGGCGCCGCCCGCACCCAGGAAGACATAGTGGGTGTCGATCGTCCGCTTCTCGCCGGTGGCCTCGTTCTTGACCTCGACGCGCCAGCCGCCGCCCGGCAGGCGATGCAGATGGGTCACGGTCTGCGAGAAATGAACCGTGAAGTCGTCCTGGCGCTTGAGGTAGTTCAGCAGGTTGGTGGTGAGCTGGCCGTAGTTCACGTCGGCGCCGCTCACGATGTGGGTGGCGGCGATGGGTTGCTTGGGATCGCGGCCTTCCATGATCAGCGGCGCCCATTCGGCGATCTTGGCGTGGTCCTCGGAATACTCCATGCCGTGGTAGCAGTGATGGGCGCTCATCGCGGCGTGGCGCTTCTTGAGGAAGGCCTGGCGGTCGGCGCCGATCACGAAGCTCATGTGCGGCACGGGGTGGATGAAGTTGTCAGGCGAGGCGATGGCTCCTTTCTTGATCAGGTACGACCAGAACTGACGCGACATGTCGAACTCGACATTGACCTCCAGCGCCTTGGCGATATCGATGCTGCCGTCGGCGCGCATCGGCGTGTAGTTCAGTTCACAATTGGCGGCGTGGCCAGTGCCGGCGTTGTTCCAGGCGGCCGAGCTCTCTTGCGCTTCGCCCGGCATCTGCTCGATCATCTCGAGCCTGAGGTGGGGCTGCAGCTCCTTCAGGAACACGCCCAGGGTGGTACTCATGATGCCGGCGCCGACCAGCACCACGTCGACCTTCTCGTTGCTCATGGATTCACCTCTGAAGCCTTGAAGGGCACATGGGCCCCATGCGCCAGCACGACATAGATGCGCCGCCACGGATCGGAATTGACCAGCTTCCAGGAATGCCCGCCGCCGACCGTATCCTCGGCCAGCAGGACGGTGCCGGGCTTGAGGATGAAGTGCTGATTGGAGCGGGTCTGGAAATCGAGCGTGCCGGAAAGCGTGACCACGAACTGGCGGGCGGGTGCCGTGTGCCAGGCGAAGGTTCCACCCGGCACCGTCTCCTGGAACGACACGCTCGTAACCGGCATGGTGCCGCTCATCAGGTCGCCGCGAACGCCCGATCCGAGGTCGATCCAGCCTTCCTGGAAGTGCGAATTCTGGTCGTCGCCGGTCCACAGCCGGATGCAACGGATCATCTCACTCTTCCTCGCATCGCCGACGACACTTGTTGCAGATGACCGTAGTATGGGCCCCTCCGACTGGCAAGAAATCAGGGCTCCGCGTGTCTTCATCCGACAACACTGTCTGGCAGGCCTGCATCCTGGCGATCGTCGCGGGCTATGCGGATGCCATCGGCTTCCTGACCTTCGGCGCGTTTGCCGGCGCGATGACCGGCAACACGGTGCTGCTGGGCATCGCACTTGCCGGCGCGCAGTACGCGGATGCCGTGCAAAGCGCCATCATCATCGCGTCGTTCCTGGTGGGCGCCGCCTTCAGCGCCGTCCTGGGCGGCAAGCTGCCTCTGGCGGGGATCCTGGTCATCGAGGCCACGGCGATCGTGGGCGCCGCGCTGATCGCTCCCCATTTTGCGGCGCCAGTGCTCGCCTTCGCCATGGGGCTCCAGAACGCCACCATGACGCGCTTTTCAGGCACCAGCCTCAACACCGTCTTCCTGACGGGCAACCTGCAGAAAATGATGCAGGATTTTCGCGGCCGCTTCACCGGCTCGCCAAAGCCGACCCGCGCCGGATCCACCGAATCCACGACGATCGCCTGGGTATGGATCGCCTATCTCGGCGGCGTGGCGGCAGGCGCGTTCGCCGACCGGCAACTCGCTTATCCTTTGCTGCCCGTCGTGGTGCTTCTACCCCTGGCGCTGATCCGTCGTCCGGCATTTCCAAACAAGCGGGGGATACGCTAAGAAACCGCCACGTCCCCGTAGCTCAGCCGGATAGAGCAGCGGTTTCCTAAACCGGAGGTCGGAGGTTCGAATCCTCTCGGGGACGCCACTAATATCACTTAAGATATTGATATAATTGATATTTCTGGGAGATTGACTCGCCATACCCCACAAAAGGCCCCACAAGTCGCTCGCGCTGAACTCCACCAAATTTGCGCACCATTCGTTCCCCATAACGTCGATAACCGCTGATCGCCCCTCGACATTCTGGGGCCTGCTGCGAAAGGCAGAACGCGCCGCGCTGAACCGGCGGGCGGGAAGGCGAGAGGAGGTGCGGGCAAGTCCTCGCACCAGGCCCGGCGTCGTGGGCACGATTTATTTGCCGACGAGCGCGAGCAGGGATCGAAAAGCCACCTAAATCATTAGTACGCCAGCGGCGCGATCCAGCGTGGCGCGTAACGCAGGGCGCGGCTGCCAACCAGCGGCCGTTCCAGTTTCTGCAGCCGCGCACAGATCCGCGCATGGGTCTTGCGCGTCATGCCAGGCGGACGCGGAGGGATGGCATCGACAACCGGGCGTGAGCCGCCGAGACGCTGCCGGAGCCGGTAGGCCTGCAAGTAGGCCCGCCCCTTCGCACTCCGTACCCCTCCGCCGAGTACCGCGGGCGGAGTTCTTTACGCCGCCAGGGCGTCGTGAACGGAGTTTTGCTTGCGCCAGTTCC